>NZ_JBWXUZ010000001.1:0-395105 GCF_059901295.1 Fructilactobacillus sp. X2R6C1 | reverse complement strand
CTCATTATTATTTGTTGTTATTCTTTTTCAAAAGAATTAAAAAGCGAATTGACTTCGCAAATGTTTAATTTTAAGTTCTACAACTTAAAATTACCTTACACTTGTAATCAAAATCTTGTTCAGTTTTCAAAGATCTACTCTGACGCAACGTCGTCTTATTGTATCTCAACGCCGCATGTAATAATATACCATGTGGTTAATTTATTGTCAATAGAAAAGTTTGACTAATTTTAACCAAATTGTTTTGGCGCACTTAACGACAAGAACTACTATACCAAGGAAACAAAATTACGTCAAGACTTTTTTACAAAAAAAGCACTTAGATCTTTATCTAAATGCTTTTTCTAATTATTTTAGTTCAGGAGCATCAGTATGATACATCGGAACCGTGGATTTGCCACCATTCTGATCAATTAGATCAGTTTTACGTTCTTTGTCAGCCTTATCCAACTGTTCCATTGCATTCTTCGGCTTATAATTATAGTCTTTTCGATCCACAGGCTTAAATCCTTTAGGATGATAGAAACGAAGTAAATCACCATAGATAACTCTATCAGAAAGAGACAAATCACTAGTTACATAGTTCTGAATTCCATCTACTTCCTGTTGTTGTTGCTTATTCGGCTTAATAACTTGACCAGTCTTAGAATCATAGATTGTTCCCCCAACCTTAGTGTATTTAGGAGTTACAAAATCTCCATCCCTAAATGGAACAATTTGATTAGGATTATTCCCCAACAAATCATGTCCAAACTGGATCATATCATCATTCTTAATTCCTAATAAATGAAGCAGCGTTGGTAAGACATCGATTTCTCCACCATAAGTATGATCAACGTGCCCATCCAAATTATCAGCATGGATCATAAATGGCACCTTCTGAAAGTTAGCCAAATCATAGTTATTAACCGACTTTTTACCTAACATCTTAGCAATTGCAGGACGATGATTATTAGAAATCCCATAATGGTCACCGTATAAAACAATGACACTATTCTTCATTAATCCCGTTGCTTTTAGATATGCTTCAAACTCACCAAAAGATTGATCTAAATAATGAGCCGTTTGGACATAAGGATCAACGGTACTATCCCCCGTTTTAAGAGCAGGAAAAGAAACATTTTGTTTATCTAATTCATAAGGATAATGATTAGTCAAAGTGATAATTTTGGCATAAAACGGCTGTGGTAGCTTTTCAAGATAAGGAACTGAATCTTTAAACATAATCTTATCTTTCATTCCATATCCAACATTATACGAAGGTTTCTTCTTATAGTAGTTGCTATCGAAGAAGTACTGATATCCCCAAGACTTATAAGTATTATCTCTATTCCAAAAGCTCGGAACATCTCCATGAAAGACAGCCGTCGAATAACCCTTTTGGTCTAAAATTGCTGGAGCCGCCTGGAAAGTATTCTGCGAACCATAAGTAACCATCGCAGATCCCTGGGGCAATCCATACAATGAATTTTCAAGCATCATTTCAGCATCTGAAGTCTTACCTTGAGCAACTTGATGGTAAAAGTTATCAAACGAAATCGTATGCTTATCACTATAAAACTTATTAATATTCGGAGTAACTTCCTGTCCATCAACTTTATAGTTGATTAAGAACTGTTGAAAACTCTCCAAATGAATAATAAAAACGTTTTTACCCTTTTCTTTCCCAAAATATTTAACGCTTGGATACGTCTGATGTTGATTAATAAATTTCTTGACACTATTCAAATCTGAAGCTTTCGCCTTTGCTCGCGTAGAACTCTCTTGGTGAGTTTGATATGCATTAAAAGCAGCGTATTCATTTAAGCCTAAATACTTAACGATATAATTATTATCAAACGTCCGAGTTAAAAGACCACTCCGATCCGAATTAGCAAGAGAATATTCTCCCCCCATAAGCAAAATCGAAAGTAAAGTAATTCCAATGGCATAGCGATACTTAAAGGGACGGTAATCAATTTTAATAATCCTGAAGACTAATAGTAAGATTAAAACCACAACATCCAAATAAATCAAAAAATCCGTTGGATGAAGAATTTCCATCATACTCTTGCCCAAATTATTTTGGACGTCTCCGGTTCCTTTAATAATACCAATTGACAAGAAGTCAGAGAATTCTCGATAATATAAAACATTAGCAAACATCCAAGTCGACTGTAGAAAATCAATTATCAGCATCAGCCAATAAGAAAGCTTGCCGCGAAAGTATAAAGCAATCCCAAACAAGAGCAGTCCTGATGGAATTGGATTAACAATCATCAAAAAGGTTTGCATGCCACCCTTAACACCCAAACTAAAGTCGACGTTATAAACAACCAAAGTAGTTATCCAATATAAAACGACTACCAGCACGAAGAAACCGATAGTAGTATTAAAAAAATTACGAATGCTTTTTAATATTCGAGACATTCTAGTTTCCTCCAAAACTCTTATGACTTTCGCTTTTAAGTATTTTCCTATTCTTTTGTGCCTTTTTACTTGGCTTCATCACGAGGGCAAAGGCTCCCAAAATCAAACCTAAGTAATACGTAAGAATCCGCCACAGGATCATCGCAAGTACTAGCTTACTTCCATTAGTAATATAACTTCTAAAAATCATCTCAAAGCTATACTCAGCTCCACCTGCTCCTCCAGGAATGGGAAAAATCGAGATAATCATCACAATCAAAATGTGGAGACTGGTTACCATTACCACATTAGCATTGGTATAACCTAACGAAAGCATAATAAAGTAGGGAATTAAGTAATAAAAAAGCAATTGAAAAAAAGTGATTATGAATATTTTAGCCATCAACTTCCCTTGGTGACCAATTCTCACACTCTCTTTATAAAAGTTATCAATCTTCTTATTTAATGTATTTACTAACTTATAAAATGTAGCATCTTTTACAAACCATTTCACTGGTTTGATACAAATATTAACAAATTTTTTAGTAAATGAATGCCAATACATGATCATAAGTAGTGAGACGATCACAAACATGTGAATTCCAAATCCGAACACAACAAACCATGCCAGAGCGTGCATTTTATCAATAACGTAGTTAAAACCGATTATTAACGCAATAAAAAAATTAATTACTATCATGGCTTGGTAAACAACAAACTTCATAAGTAGTGCAGAACTAGCCCGACCACCATCAACTCCCGATTGAATTAAAACAAATAGTTGAGCCGGCTGACCACCAGATGAAAACGGAGTGATCCCATTAAAAAGTTGCTCCACTAAAGGTACCCGGATTGCATCCCGAAAAGTAAAATTAGGATCACTATTTCGAACTAACATGTAAGTAATCACGGATTCAAGAGCAAAATAAAGCAAAATGCACCCTAAAGCAACTAATAACCACCATGGATTAATCTCAACAATATCTCTTATAAGAACGCTAAACTTAATGTCTCTAGCTGCATACCATGAAATAAGTAATCCAAGGGCAATCATGATAAGTAGTGAGACTTTATTTCTCCTGGACATTCAATTACCCCTTTTTCGCCTGGTCAAAATAAAAATCATGCCAAATCTTGGCTAGATGATCCTCGGAATAATAATCAGATGCTTTAAGTGATTTTTCAGCATATGCTTTCAGAAGCTTAGGATCATTTAACAACATCTTAAGTTTTTTATCCATTTCGGCCTCATTATTTGCTGAAATGTAATACCCGTCAATAATTTTTTTATAAAGGGATAAATCCCGCAACATAACAGGAATTCCACACGAGAATGCCTCTAAGACTGACATCGGGAATAACTCATTATACGACGGTAAAAGAAATAAATCAGCCATATTATAATAATTTACTAATTCTTTACGATCAACGATTCCGGGAAAACTCAGGTTTTGAGGTGGATTATCAACCAATTCTTTCAACTCAGAATATCCAGCTGTCATTTTTCCAAATGAAAATCCTCCTGCCCAAACAAATTGAACGTTTGGATTTTGCATTGCTAATTTACCAAAATCAAGAACGCCCTTTCTGGTCTGAACTTGACCGGTTCCGAGCACCGTAAACCGTTTTGTTTGATAACCATAACTACTTCTAAGAGCTTCTTTCTGGCTCTTTGAAACCGGATAAAATTCTTTTTTACTTACAAAATTTGGAATATATGTAATTTTCTTTTTATCAATCCCATATTTTTCAAGTTTAGGTATAAAAGTTGGATTTACAACGACAATATGATCCATCCGTTTATAAAAGGCAATTACATACTTATAAAAAATTTGTCGAAATGGAGTAGGAATTTTTAAACTCCCCTCAAGCGTTTCCGGCAAAAAATGAACGTATCCAATCTTTCGTCCCATTTTTTTTGAAAATGTAGACAAATAAAACGTTGGATTAATGGTGTGATAATGACTAATGTTCGCTTGATTAAATTTATTAATCTCAATGTCAAACTCGTTTGGAAAATGTTTCTTTAACATCTTAATTAACTCAATGTATGCACTACCAACTCCTTGACCTTTTACTTTGTCAGCAGTTGAAAACATATCTATCTTTAACATCAACAAAACTCCTCAGTCAGATGTGTTAGTTTGCTTAGCTTTAGTTCGATCAAACTCTTTGATTGTATCATCATAAAAGCTCAACATCTGATCCACAAAATACTCAGCTGAAATTTCGTGTAATTTCTCTTCACGGACATTTTCGGAATCGGGGTATTCACCTCGGTGTTGCAAATAATCCACCGTTTCAGAAACAAACCTTTCTTCTGACTCAAACGTCATTCCAATTGATTTATCATCAATTAAGTCATCGGTGTACGGACTTCTTGCAACGACAACTTTGGTGCCAGCAGCAACTGCTTCAATGTACGTTAACCCCTGAGACTCAGAATTAGACGTAGAAACAAAAACATCTGCCATTCGATAATAATCATTGACATGATTATTATTAATTTCCCCGGTGAAAATAACATGGTCGTTAAGTTTCATGTCAGACACTTGCTTCATTAAATCATCTTCGGCAGGTCCTTCACCCACAATTACAAGCATAGCATTTGGAACTTGATCCAAAATTTTAGGTAGTGCATCGATCATTTCGGAGATGTTTTTTTCATACGCAACTCGACTAACGGAAACCATCAATGGGGTCTCATCACTAATGCCTAATTTTTTTCTAATATCAACATGGTCATTTTCTTCATAATGCTTAACGTCAATCCCAGTTGGAATAATTCGAATGGGACTCTTAACCCCATAATCAGTAAGCTTGTCCAAGACACGCTTACTTGGTGCCACCACACCGTCCATGTGATGGCAAAAAGCTAACATCATTTCTTTTACGTGCACTGGTTTTAATAATTTGCCGTTAGCAACATAGTGCAAATAATCTTCATACATTGTGTGATAAGTGTGAATACAAGGAATATTCAAATTTTTAGCAACGAACTTCCCGATAATTCCAAGTGAAAATTCAGTTTGGGTATGAACGATATCTAATTTTAATTGCTTAGCAATTTGATAAGCCTGAAATATTCCTCTGACGGCGATTCTTCTTTCGGTAAAAGAAATAAAGGGAACACTTGAAAAACGGTAAATGTCTTTTTCATCGTCATCATTTTTTTCAACGTTAGGATCAGTTGTAGTAAAAATATAGACATGATTTCCACGCCTTTCTAACTCATCTTTTAACGTTTTGATTGACGTAGCAACTCCGCTAACTTGTGGAAAATAAGTATCTGTAAACAAACCAATATTCACGTTGTTTTCCCCTCTCTCTTTAACGTTAAACAAATGTAATTATATGGGTTTCCCGCATGGTTTGCAACTTTGTGCCTAACTACTCAAACCTAAGTAAACCATCTACTCTGGCATCTTAGAGATAAAGTCATCAATCATCTTATTAACGTCACTAGTGGTATCTGCATTTTTAATGACACTATCAGCTAACTTACTTGCTGATTTCGAATTAATTTTACTAATGTATGCTTTAGTTTTTAAAATTTGAGTTGGAGTGGCTGATAATTCATCCACTCCTAACCCAATCAAAAAAGGAATCACTTGTGGATCACACGCAACCTCACCACAAACACCCACGGTCTTAGAAGCGCTATGAACGATCCTAACGACCCTTTCAATTAAACGAAGCACGGCTGGATCACAAGCTTGGTACAAATAGGAAACACGCTCATTTAAACGATCAACGGCAACCGTGTACTGAACTAGATCATTAGTGCCAATACTTACAAAATCTACTCTTGAAATGATCTTATCAATCATAATTGCTGCCGCCGGAACTTCAATCATCGTTCCTAATTGAACATCTCCAAGTTTAACTCCTTTATCAATCAAATTCTGGCGTTCTTCAGTGTAAATCGAAAGAACCTGATCCAGCTCTGAGACCGTTGATATCATAGGAAACATGATCCGAATTGGTCCATAAGATGAAGATCTAAGGAGTGCCCTGATTTGAGTGCGAAAAACCTTGCTTTCACCTAAACTATAACGAATGGCACGATAGCCAAGAAAGGGATTCGTCTCATTATGGGAAATATTAGGCAAATAATTAACTAGTTTATCTCCACCAACATCCATTGTCCTAAAAGTTAACTGCTTTCCTTTTACTTTTGAAACAATGTTTTTGTACATCAAAAATTGTTCGTCTTCGCTCGGGAGATGGTCAGAATCCATGTAAATGTATTCGGTACGAAATAATCCAATTGAATCAGCCCCAACTTCTAAAGCATTATCAACTTCATTTTCGTTACTAACATTAGCCCCCAATAGCAGAGGGTGCTCATCTAATGTCTTGGTCGATTGGCCCTTGAACTTTTCCCATGACCTTTTTTGTTTTCTAAATTTTTCAAGCTTTGTCTGGAATTTCTCGATTTCATCTGAATTGGGACTTTCAATAACGTTTCCACTACTTCCGTCAACAATCAATTGTTCATCATTTTTTAAATGATTTAGGCTGTCCTGCAACCCTAGTACAGCTGGAACGTCCATACTTCTAGATATAATGGCTGCATGAGAATTCTTGGTTCCAACAGCTGTAACAATCCCTTTAATATTTTTCTTTTGAACTTGTGCAATCTGAGTTGGAGAAATGGAATTAGCAACAATAATAACTGGCTGGTTAATAAGTGATAGATCGGGAGTATCGACGCCAAGTAGACGTCCCAAAAGCTGGTCTCTGATATCTTCAATATCATGAACCCGTTCCCTTAAATACGGATCATTCATATTCAAAAAAATAGCTGCATATTGATTGAATACACGATTCAATGCAAATGCAGCATTCTTTTTTTCTTCTGTTATGACTCTTTTAACCTCATTAATCAACTCTGGATCAGATAAAACTTCTAAATAAAAATCTAAAATATCAAGATATTTCTCAGCCATTTCAACTCTATTACTTTGTTTGATTTTTATAATAGTAGTTTTGGTATCTTGAAACGTTTTTTTAAGGCGTGCTTTTTCTTCGTCTATACCCAAAAAGGCTTCTTTATTAAAAGTTAAATCTGGTTTAGTTAAACAATAAGCTTTTCCAAATGCGATCCCATCACTAACACCAATACCCTTAAAGGTAGTCATATTAGTCGATCAATCCTTCATCTTTCATGGTTTTAGCAATTGCATCAAGGGCTTCTTTAGCATCGTCACCATCGGCTGAAATAGTAATATCAGCACCTTGGCCAACTCCTAATGACATAACACCCATGATTGATTTTAAGTTTACAGATTTATCACCATATTCAAGACTAATATTTGAATCAAATTTGCTAGCGGTCTGAACTAACAAAGTTGCTGGACGAGCATGAATGCCAGTTTCTGCCGTGATTTTGAATTGACGTTTCTCCATAATGAACGCACTCCTTTAATCGTTTATTTAACTCTATTTACAGTTTAAGAATATCAATTTATCATCTAAAAAACAAGTAATTATCATAAATCGCTTACATAATTGTTATGACGCTAATTTTCAGACGAATAATGATAGGTTAAAATGCCCTTTTCGCTGGCTTTCCCTACGATTCTTTTCCGTGTTGGAAAGCTCATAAAAGCCTGCTGAAATTTCGGAAAATCCTTTGGTTCAACCGTCAAATATTTGATTTTTCCATCCTTTAATTGGTTTAAGAGTCCGGTAAAGTCATTTTCGTTTTTATCCATAATTATTGCCTCCTAATCGGTTTCAATGTTACCACATTAAAATAATTTCTAGATCAGTCAAAATACTTGATTGAATGTTATTAGTGCGTATAATATTCATGAATGGTCAATAAAGGTCAGACTTTCGTCTGACAATTTAGTTAAGCAAAAGGAGGCTTAAACTATGGAAGGACAAGGTTCATACGGATTTGGTAGTCTAGATGACTTTCTTCGTGCCATGCAAAATGGCCAAGTCAATGATTATCAAGTTCCACCACAAAGTGGACGCGGCAACGGCCGAAATGGTTCAAAATCAATTCTTTCAACTTACGGAACTGATTTAACTAAAAAAGCTAAAGCCGGAAAACTTGACCCAGTAATCGGTCGTGATAAAGAAACGGCTCGAGCAATCGAAGTTTTAAATCGTAGAGGCAAGAATAACCCAGTCTTGATTGGTGAAGCCGGAGTTGGAAAAACAGCAATCGTTGAGGGTCTCGCTCAAAAAATTGCTGATGGTACTGTTCCAGAAAAACTTCAAAACAAACAGGTAATTCAATTAGACATGGTTTCAATGGTTCAAGGCACAGGTATTCGTGGTCAATTTGAAAAACGAATGCAACAATTAATTAAAGAGGTTCAGTCAAACCGTAACATCATCTTATTCATTGATGAAATTCATGAAATCATGGGTGCAGGTAATGCTGAAGGTGGCATGGACGCAGGTAACGTCTTAAAACCCGCTCTTGCTCGTGGGGACTTTCAATTAATTGGAGCAACCACCCTAAAAGAATACCGTGACATTGAAAAAGACTCTGCTCTTTCAAGACGACTTCAACCAATCATGGTCAAAGAACCAACGGTTGATCAGTCCATCAAGATTCTAAAGGGTCTACAAAATCGTTATGAAAACTATCATCTAGTCAAGTATACCGAGCAAGCAGTGAAAGCGGCAGCTACCCTTTCCGATCGTTATATCAGTGATCGTTACCTTCCGGACAAGGCAATTGATTTACTTGATGAAACTGGTTCCAGAAAGAATTTAACTTTAAACATTGTTGATCCAAAAACAATTGACAAAGAGATTGACAGTGCTGAAAACGAAAAGAAGACGGCTTTAGATAAAGAAGACTACGAACAAGCCGCTTACTACCGTGATAAGATCAAACGACTTCATCAAAATAAGGATAAGGGTGCTACAAGTGAGAAACACAACACCGTTACTGAAAAGGATATGCAACAAGTTGTTGAAGAAATGACCAATATCCCAGTTGGAGAACTACAAACCAAAGAACAACAACAATTAAAGGACTTAGCTCCAAATTTAAAGCAACATGTGATCGGACAGGACAAGGCTGTTGATTCTGTTGCTAAAGCCATTAAACGAAATCGAATTGGTTTTAATGGTAGCGGTCGTCCGATTGGTTCATTCCTATTCGTTGGATCCACTGGGATTGGTAAGACTGAGATGGCTAAACAACTTGCCAAAGAATTATTTGGATCCGAAGATTCAATGATTCGATTTGACATGTCAGAGTATCGTGAACCACAATCAGTTGCTAAATTGATTGGTTCACCGCCTGGCTACGTTGGATACGATGAAGCTGGCCAATTAACCGAAAAAGTCCGTCGTAATCCTTACAGCTTGATTCTGTTAGATGAAGTTGAAAAAGCTCATCCAGACGTTCTTCACACATTCTTACAAATCTTAGATGACGGTCGTTTGACTGACTCACAAGGTCGAACGGTTTCCTTTAAGGACACTGTCATCATTATGACTAGTAACGCCGGAAGCAATGCCGAAGCAAGCGTTGGGTTTACACCAGAAGCAACTGGTAAAACTCATTCTGTGATGGATAAATTAGGACTTTATTTCAAACCTGAATTTCTCAATCGTTTTGATGACATCGTCGAATTCAACCAGCTTTCTAAGAATAACTTAAATCAAATTGTCGATCTGATGATTAAAGATATGAATAACATGTTAGCGTCAAGAAACGTTCACATTGATGTTTCCAAATCGGCCAAAGCAAAAATTGTCGAACTCGGTTACAATCCGTCAATGGGTGCCCGTCCGCTTCGACGAGTAATTCAAGAACAGTTAGAAGACCAAACGGCCGACTACTTCTTGAATCATCCAGAAACTAACAATCTTGTTGCTGATACAGACAAGAACAACAATATCGTTATTAGTACTAAGTAGTGAAAGAGACTTAGATTAGAATTCTAATCTAGGTCTTTTTTTATTTCCAGAAATGGTAAAATCAATATAAACCATCTTTGGAGGAAAATTATGTTTAATTGGATGAAAAAAATCTTTTCAAAAAATAATCATAACTACAAGCATTCAAAACATCGGATGAAAAGACCAATCAGACAAAACAACGTTAAAAAGACGACAACCTCCATAGATCCATCCGAAATTTCTTTAAACAAACCAAAATCAATTCATACCACCACTCCATTACCTGCCGAAAATCATCAATCAACTCCTAAAAAAGAGGTTATCAGAACCCCAAGTACAGTTTTTATGGAATTTGTCGATCAAAACGGGAATCAATTAAAATCAACTGAAATCATTAGTGGTTCAGTTGGTGATCCAATTAATTTCATCGTTCCCAAAATAAAAAACTACATATTAGTTAGTGTTGATGGAATGACTAAAAAAATGCAAGCAAAAAAACAACTAATCAAGTTTCATTACATCCCTAAGTTAAGCCAACCAGTTAGCGTTTACTGTTTTGATTTTGATTCATTTCGCTTGCTTCTCCCTCCCAAAATCGTGAATGGTCCATTAAACCAGCAGTTTACACTAAAGGCTCCTGTGATTCCTAACTACCAGCTTCACCTATCGGTTGGTGACTTAACCGGTCAATTCACAAATAAAACCAAAAATATCATCTTATATTACCGACGTTCTAACTGGAAAGTGGTTCAGTCAGTCAATTATTTAGTCAAAATGAAAATCCCCACTTCCGTTTATGATTCACCGGTGCGAAAGCAAAAATACGATCAAATTTTGCCAGCTGGATCAACTTGGCGTGTCTTTACAGAAATTCGAACTAATCAAGATGATTGGTTAAATCTCGGCGGATCACAATGGATCAAAAAGCGATCCACGATTCGTACCCATAACAATGACAAACGTCTAACCTAAAAAAATCCCACTCTTATTGAGTGGGATTTTTTACAAATTTTTATCCATGTTATACGTCAATTTAGAGAGTGTAAGACCCTTTTCCATCAATTCATGCATAAATTGATAGATTCGACTCCTCATTTCTTTGACCAATTGCTGATTCTGATCTTTCAAAAATTCAGATGCGTCCTGATCATTCATATTAGCAGCTTGACCCATCGTATCTGATATATGCCCTAAAAATAACTCGTTAGCATGTTTCTTAAAATCACGATCCTGTTGAATAAAATTACTGTAATGAGATTCAACGATCATCGATAGTTTACGATACATCCAGTATGCGCTCTTATCATCCATCGTTAGAGGGGTAACCTCATAACTTGGATCAGTCTCGTCAACGTTCGCAAAAAAAGGAACATATGGACTAAAGGCGGGAATTCCAAAATTTAGCCACATAATTGCCGAACATTTATCACTTACATCATTTCTAATTTGCAGAACATGTGAATTTTGGGTTCGATTCATTGAAATTGGTCTAAACTGAGTATTCGATTCCTCTGGATCCTTAGCTAATGGATCATATTTGGTTTCGTTATAATGAGAACTCAAAATAAACTCAACATCACTAACTTCAATTTTACGGCTTGCTTTTCTAATAAACGGGAGGTCATTTGAGGTTGGCTCCTGCTCAATCTCGGGATTCAGCACCCTTTGGCCATACCAAACTCGAGGTGTGTTGTAATGGTGATCAAATTCATTATGAGTTCCAAAGATGTGTCTAAAATTAAATCCCTCTTTATCAGGATTTAACTGGTACTTTTCAACAAACTCTTGTAACCCATCGGAATACATAAAATTTTCTGGATCATCAAAGTCAACCTGTTGAATTGCAACTTCGTTTGCTACGACCGCATAACAATCGTCAGGAATTCGCTGTGCGACCCAGTGGTGACCAGTAACGATCTCCATGTACCAGACTTCGTTATTGTCACTAAAAAGGACCCCATTTCCCTCTGGTGAACCATACTTTTTGATTAAATTTCCCAGATAAGTAACTCCATCCCTTGCAGAATTAATGTAAGGGAGAACCATCGATTGTAAAGAATCTTCAGCCAGTCCGTGCTGAACAAGCGGATCATGAGCTAAAGCATGCTCGTTTCCATAAACACTTTCAGTGGCACTCATTGCAACATTCTTTTCATTAAATCCACTTTCAGCATAAACGCCTTCTTTTTTAACGTCAGCGTTCGGTGTCATCAAAATTCGGTAACCCGACTTTGGCATTGGGGCAGTAAAACCATTTTGGTTGGATTTCCAAACTTTGTCCTCGTCATGATATGCAGGTTGAACATAAAAACGTTGAGGAGTTAATGGTAAAAAGGTATCATCATTTCTAGAAATCATCGTTGACCCATCAACACTAGCGTCTTTACCAACCATCACACTGGTACAAGCACTTAACTTTTTCATAATTCATATCCACCTTTCACAAAAACTAGTTTATATCGAATATTACGTCAATTCAATCCTAAAGCTTGGCAGTTAACTTGACATCAGGATATTTATCTTTAAACCAGCGTTCTGCAAACTCATTTTCAAAAAGGAATAACGGATCCCCCTTTTGATCCCGTACTAAAATATTTCTAGACGAAGACATCTTTTCGTCCAGCTGGTCAGGGTCAATCCACCGGGCAATTTTATGCCCCATTGGTTCCATCACAACATCTGAGTTATATTCATTTTTCATTCGAAACTGAAATACTTCAAACTGAAGCTGACCAACTGCTCCCAAGATATACTGTCCCGTGCTGTAATTAGTGTAGAGCTGAATGGCTCCCTCTTGTACTAATTGTTGAATGCCCTTATGAAACGACTTCTGCTTCATAACGTTTTTGGCTGAAACTCTCATAAATAGTTCTGGAGTGAACTGTGGCAGCTTTTCAAACGCAATCGGTTTTTTGCCGGTATAAATGGTGTCGCCAATCTGAAAATTACCAGTATCATAAAGACCAATAATATCTCCAGCAACCGCTGTTTGAACGTTTTCACGCGTATTAGCCATAAATTCAGTAACGTTTGATAAACGGATCGGCTTCCGGGTACGATCAAGGGTAACATCCATGCCTTTTTGAAATTCACCAGAGCAAATTCGTACAAAGGCAATTCGATCACGATGACGTGGATTCATATTAGCCTGAATCTTAAACACAAATCCAGAAAATTCTGGTGCTGTTGGCTCAATTTCATTTCCTTGAAGAGTTTTGTGAGGACCTGGAGCTGGTGAGAGCTTCAAATAAGCGTCTAAAAAAGTTTTAACCCCAAAGTTAACCAACGCTGAGCCAAAGAAGACTGGTGTTTGATCACCCTTGGCAATTTTTTCTCTGCTAAATTGATTCCCAGCTTCAGAGATTAAATCCATTTCACTTCTAGCATCTTGATAAATGCTATCGTCTGCTAGTGAGTTATCTCCAATAAGATTGCCATCATCATCTAGTTTAATAAAGTTCTGACCATCCGTTTCTGGTTTATAAAGTTCAACTCGATGATCATAACGGTCGTACAGCCCCTTTAAAATTCGACCAGAGCCAATGGGCCAGTTCATCGGATAAGCCTCAATTCCCAGTACATCTTCCAATTGATCGATTAATTCCATGGGATCCTTGCTATCACGATCAAGCTTATTCATGAAAGTAAAAATTGGAATTCCACGCATTTTACAAATTTTAAATAACTTTTTAGTTTGCGGTTCAATCCCCTTAGCGGCGTCAATCACCATCACGGCAGAATCCACTGCCATAAGAGTCCGGTAAGTGTCTTCTGAAAAATCTTCATGTCCCGGTGTATCAAGAATGTTAATCCTTTTTCCCTGATAATCGAACTGCATAACCGAACTAGTAACTGAAATTCCACGCTTCTGTTCAATTTCCATCCAATCTGACTTAGCAAAATTTCCACTTTTTTTAGCCTTAACGGTTCCAGCTTCCCGAACAATCCCACCAAAGAGGAGTAGCTGTTCGGTGATAGTGGTTTTCCCAGCATCAGGATGGGAAATAATGGCAAACGTTCTTCGTTTATCGACTTCTTTTTCTAGGTCTGCTTTTTTCATCTTTACTTCCTTTCTGTTATAGATTAATTGTATACCATCAAACAAACAAAAAATCCGGAAAACTCCGGATTATTTTTAACGAATTTGTTGCATCACATAATCAATCGTCTTAATCGAACTAAGTCCATCGTTAATCCGACAGAAGCGATTGTAAAATTGCATAAATTTAGGATCGTTTTCAACGTTTTCGTCTTTTAAATCAGTTGAGATTCCCTTCATTAACTCATCAGAATCATAGACGATCCTTCCAGGCAAATCTCGTTCATAATTCAAGTAAAAGCCACGCAACTCATCCTTATACACGTGATAGTCATAAGGATAGAACAAAATTGGCCGTTTAAGGTAGGCGTAGTCAAAAAAGACTGAGGAATAGTCGGTTACCAGCAAATCTGAAATTAAATATAAATCAGAAATGTTGGAATAGTTCGATAGGTCATAGACGAACCCTTTGTAATCAGAGACGTCTAATGCATTCGAAATCAAGTAGTGCATCCGTAGAATTAGGACAGTATCACTTCCAAAGTGTTGTTTGAACTCTTCCAAACTAAACGGTAGCTTAAAAGTATATTTCCCCTTGCTCTCAAACTGATTATCTCGGTAAGTAGGAGCATATAGGACAACTTTCTTGTCCCGTGGGATTCCCAATCGATCCTTAATCTTATTAATCTCAGTAGGATTATTCCCGTTAATCAATTCATCATTTCTTGGATATCCCACCTTTAAAATCTTGTTTTCATACCCGAAGGCACTTCTAAAGACCTTGGTTGAAAAATCATTTGGTGAAATCAATGCATCCCAACGATTAGCTTCTTTAACAAAGTTATCATGGTACTTATTGGTTGTCGTACCAGGCATTGAAACTCGTTCAATATCTAACCCTAACTTCTTTAATGGTGTGCCATGCCAAGTTTGAACATACGTTACATAGTCTGGTTTAACGACCCAGGCAGGAAATCTAGCATTGCTAATCCATACCTTAGCCTTTCCCATGGTACGAACCCAACGTCCCGTATTTTTAATTACATAATTAATGTTATGATCCTTACAAAATTGCTTTTGTGACTTTTGAATGGACCACACAAAGTTAATCTTAGGATGTAATTTTTTAAACACCTGATAGATAGCATAAGGACTATCACTCACCTGACGTCCACCAAAGCTCTCAAACACGATCGTCGTAGTAGCAAATGGTGTATGCCCCCGTTTAAACAACTTTCGTAAGCGCAAACGATTAACTTTACTTAATAAGATTTTAAACAATTTCCACAAATGCTTAGCTTTTCCGTAAAACTTAGTAAGTCTTTTTGTAGGAGACGGCCATCTTCTTTTAATAACACGAAGTTGACCCTGCTTTCCCTCTTTTAATACTAATTCACGATTATCACCTAAGTGAGAAACGGTTTTAAACGATGAAAGCGAAACATCCATCACCAATCTTTGCTGAAAATGCTTACCATGATAGTCATACCTGATATACAAACGATATGTATCTTCATCCTTTAGCTCTTTAAGCGGAATGGTAATCGCAAAAATCCCTTGAAAAGGTGAATCGGTAATCGGATAAAGTCGTTTGCTTTGATCACTTGCTTGCTTAATTACAATTGCCATTTGATCAAGTTTTTTACCGTCAATGTGGTTAAACCCCGTTAATCGTAAATTACCGCCACCAAGCAAATTAACCGAGTTCATCACAAATTGCTTTTTAGATCGGTTCGTTCTGACATAAAAGACTGCCATGCCAGACGGGTCAATCTCATATTGATAATAAGCATTTAACCCAATCCGCCGAACGGCATTCACGTATTCACTTTCAACTTGAATAAGGGTTCGATGGTCACTATTACCACACGAATAATAGAGTTGCCATTCAAATTCATCCTGTCCCACGGAGTCAAAGTGAAATTTATTTGGATCAATTATAATTGCTGCCTCATTGCCACTTACATCCCCTTTAAGAATAGGGACGGTGATTGAGGCTAAGCTTTCTTTTTCAATCAAAGTAACAGTTGCATCTTCATCAGCGTAACTAGGATTAATTAACTCAAATTCAATTTTCAACTTTGTTTGTTTTGGTATAACGTTAGAAAGTATTGCTCGCATTATTTCTCCTTAATAGTTGAAAATCACGTTTTGACCAAGATATTTAGAAAAGTTAACCATATCATCCAAATCGATAAAAATGGTAGTCTCCTTACCTTCAGCATACTTATTAACTAAAGCAACGTTAAATGCTGAAATATCACTATAACGGCTTGCATTGCCATAGTCTGAAATGACATATGATCGAGCATCTGAACCTTTAGACAAATACTTCAAATTACCAAGATTAACATCATAATCGATTAAATCACTAGTTGGTCTAGCAATCTTTAAACTTGTTTCTGGAGGTGAAACAACCGAGGTTTTACTAAGATAAAAAATCTGAGCTGCTCCACCGTTACTTTGATCCACCCGACATGCCACGTCACCACGTTGATTTAAAAATTTAATTACTTGATGTTCATCATTAATCCGTTTGAAAACAGCAGTAGCGTTATCATGATTGTCATAATAAATCGTTTTACTAACGTAGGGCCCATCATAAAAGATCACTTTGAATAAGCCTGACCCAGCCAAAATTTCCTTTCGTTCAGCTCGAACCACCCCATTATGGTCACTGTAGACTTGAACGGACTGACCCTTAACCACTCTGTCGTGAACGTCAAATTGGGTTAAATCGTTATTTAAATCATGATTTTGATCAAAAATTCCACGTTGTTTACTAAAAACGTCAAACAATTGGATGATTTCTAATTGCACTTGCTGATGAAAAGAATCAGATAACTTCCTAATCAAAGTGGCCACGTACTGTGATTGATCATAGTTTAAAATGGAAATTACAACTTTAACTGAATTCCCGTCATCGATCATTCTTTCCAATCGTTCTTTAAATCGGGGCTTTTCAGCTCCATGAACTGAAGTTACCAAAAAAAATGCTTGTTTCATTTTGCTCCCCTTAAACTAAAACATTCTAAGAAATAAAACGAAGAATCCTTGGACTCAAACTAATCTTTCCAATCCTTTTGGCTCGTGACGCCTAAATCAGACTTGATCTTAGACGTTGAAATTCCTTGGGTTCGCGGCAAATAAATTACTTTACAATACTCTTTAAGAAAGTCAAACTTACCCTTCCAATCGTCACCCATCACAAAGATATCAATCTTATGATCTTTAATATCTTGAATCTTCTGGTTCCATCCCTTTTCAGGAATTACTTCGTCAACGTAGCGGATAGCGTCTAAAATGTACTTACGATCCTCATAAGAATTATAAGCACGTTTCCCCTTTACGGCATTAAACTCATCCGTCGAAAGACCTACCGTCAATGAATCACCTAATTCACGAGCACGTTTTAATAAACGCACATGACCCTTGTGAAGCAGATCAAATGTGCCATACGTAATTACTTTCGTCATAATATCTCCTGTCAGAAGACCATAATTAATACTCCTATTTATCAACAACTAAATGTTAGCATATCTTCCATTATCGTCAATAAAATTCACGATCCATAACTAAAGTTTAATTTGGCTCATTTTCAGATGAATTAGTTTTTGCTGAATTAGTGGAGTTCGAATCGTCATGTTGAACTAACCAAATATTGTAACAATATTCAATCACAACCTTCGCAATCGCATAAACTGGAATGGCTAGAATCATCCCAAACAACCCAGCAATGTGGCCAGCTGCAAGTAAAATGATAATAATAGTTAGTGGATGAATCTTTAATGATTTCCCAATCACATTCGGGTACACCAAGTTTCCATCAATTTGTTGAACAATAATGACTACCACAATTACCCAGATAACTTGCATAATATTATCTGAAAAAGCAACAAAAAGTGATGGAATAATTCCAATGTAGGGACCAACGTACGGGATGATATTACATAATCCGGCAAAGACCCCGAGCAAAAGAGCATACTTTTGGCCGATCAGAAAGTATCCTAAAGTGGTAAACGTTCCAACAAACAGACACTCAATAACCTGGCCACCGATGTAACGTGAGAGGGTATGATTCATTTTTTTAAGTAGCGTTACCGTTTGTTTCCTGTGGTGTTTGGAAAGTCCGGGAGTTAACTTTTCAATGCTTGGAAGTAGTTTGTTTCCATCCTTTAACATGTAAAACAGAATGACAGGAACAGTAATTGCCGTGATAACCACGTTCGTTGCCATCGAAATAATCGTTCCCGCACTATTCGTCAAATTAGCCAAAACTGTTTTCAAATACGATGAATATGAGGACTGAATCTTGTCAACAATGGGACGCCAGTCCACTTTTTTTAAAAATCCATAACGTGTGATTTTAGTTAGTAATGTCTGCCCTTGTTTAGCAAATTCAGGCGCTGCCCCTACCATGTTAGCCACCTGAGTAATCAACCGTGGTACAAATGAAAACGCCATGTAAACAATAACCCCAATCACAATCAAAAATACGATGGCGGTGGCCCAGGTACGATTAATGTGTTTTGTTTTTGTGATTTTTATTTTCATTAGGAGGTTAACGATCGGATTTAACATGTAATACAAGAATCCCGCTAACAAGAGTGGAACGAAGATCGTTGACACAAAAATTACAATCGGCGAAAAAACAAAACTAATTTTGGAACATAAATAAACGATTCCAACTGCAATCAAAATCTCAACCGTCCAAAAAAATAAAGCCGAATTTTTAAATCTATTCATTTGATTCACTCCAATTAATTTTCTTTTGTGTCCAAAAATTGATCAATATCATCAAGATCAAAGCCCTTTCGATATAACAACTGCTTGGCTTTCTGACGTCGACTCATATCATTATACTTCTTATACTTATTCCAAGCCTTGTTACCCTCTTTAGCAAGTAACTCATTTTGATGATCGACATCACTTTGAAAGTCTAATTCACTAATGATTGTATCAATATAATCAAATGAGTATCCCTTTCGGTACAAAGCCGTCTTAGTTTTTTGCATCCGTTTGTTAAAGGGATATCGCTGATTATGAGCAAAGATTTTTTGGGCCTGCTTTTTACCATTTTTAAGCGTCATTTCGCTCGAATAATTAACTGAAATTGCCTCATTTATGTATTCATCTGCAATTCCCTTTTGTTTTAAATACCTTGAAACAGCCATGGGACCCTTATTCTGTTGTTCAACAATTCCTTTGACGTAGGTGTCAGCATAATGTTCATCATTAAGTAGATTAATCTGTTCTAGTTTTTCAACCGCTTCATCGACTGCTTCAAGGTTGTCTGAATATGATTTTAACTTATCTCTAACCTCTTTTTTTGAACGAGTCTGATACGAAATAAAATCAATAGCCTTATTATATAACTTTGAAACATCGTCCGCCGCCTTAATTTTGTCAATCTCACCTTGGCTTAACTCAGATCCCTTGAAGATCCCAAACTGAATCATCACTTCTTCACTCACAGGAAAAGCATAATGATCATTGACGTATACATTATATCTTCCCGGTCTTTTTTGCGAAGCAATTTTTGTGACCTTTAATTTATTTGCATTTTGCTTATCCATCAGCGCTAACTCCCATCAAATTAACAATTTGAAACTATTCTGATATACTTATTTGAAAACACTACAAAGGAAGTGGTTTCACTCATGCCAAAAGCACACGTGATTTACGCCACCATTACTGGTAATAACGAAGACGTTGCTGATATCGTCACCGAGGGACTTGAGGACCTCGGCGTAGATGTCGAAGAATCTGAAATTTCTCAAACCGACGCGGACGAACTTAAAGATACCGATATTATTGTTATATGTCCATACACTTACGACGAAGGAGCTCTCCCTGAAGAAGGGATGGACTTTTTTGAAGATTTAGATTCACTGAACCTAAAAGGAAAAGTTTTTGGAGTGGCTGGTTCTGGAGACGTTTTTTATCAAGAATATTATAACGTTGCCGTCGACGCATTTACCAAAGCTTTAAGGAAAACTAACGCTACTCAAGGAGCTAAAAGCGTCAAAATCAATCTTGAACCTGATGAAGATGACATCAAAGTTCTTGACCAGTTTTCTCGTGAACTGGTGAAATCCACCGAAAAATAATTTAGCAAAAAACATCACCACCTAATCCTGGGTGGTGTTTTTCTTTTTGGAACGAAATTTACGTGCACTAGAAATAATAGACCGAACGGATCCGTTTGTTGATTCAATGTTACCAGTAAAGTACTCTTGTACACTGGCATTAATAACGGCACCAAACATCAGCACGAGTCCAATAAAATATAACCACAACATCACTACTATAAAAGTTCCTAACGTCTTATAAGCGGTAATATTTCTAAAAAAGTACTCAATGATTAGCGAAAAAGCTTGTGACAAAATCATTAAACCAAGCACAGATATCGCTGATCCTAGAATTGTATAACGAATCTTGGTCTTAACACTTGGCACAAAATAGTACAAAAGCATCACAACTATGAAAGACCCAGAAATAATAAATGGAATTCGAATGGATGCCACCACTTGCGTTGCAATGGTTGAAAGATGCAGAATTGGTCTCAAGTACGTGATAATTTCTTGACCAAACCCTTGCAAAATCATTAAAACAATCAATAAGAGTACCAGTAAAAGCATCCATACAAATGAAATTAAACGATTCGTGATGGCATTCTGAGTGTCAGCTACTCCGTAAGTTCGGTTAACCGTTCGTTGAAATGCTGCCATCGCCTGACTAGCTGACCAAATTACCAGCAACAACCCAATCGATAAGCTACCACCACTATTATTATTATCAAAAGCTGACTTAATCATGGGCAAAAGCATCGTATAAATCGATGACGGAACCGCGGTTCTGATATACATTAAGATATCATTAGGATCTCCATGTAAAAGTTTAATGATGCTACCAATCATAATTAAAATTGGAAACAGTGATAAGAGGGAATAATACGCCAAGACGATGGCAGAATCAGAAACGTTTCCCATCTTAAAATGTTTCATAACTAACTTAACAAATGAAATTACTTTTTGATTTGTTTTTAGTTCCACAAGCTAGGACTCTCCTTTAAAAGTTGCCTCAATTGCAGATAAAATTTGCTTAGCTGCCGTTCCATCCCCATAAGGATTATGAGCATCAGCCATCTTTCGGTATTCATCTGGATTATCAAGTAAGTCCTCCATCGCATCTTTAATGGCCTTAGGATCAGTCCCAACTAATCTCAAAGTGCCCGCTTTAACTCCTTCGGGGCGTTCAGTCGATTCTCTAAGAACCAAAACGGGCTTTCCAAGTGAAGGAGCTTCTTCTTGAACCCCACCAGAGTCAGACATAATAAAATAACTCCGAGCAGCCATATTATGAAAATCAACCACATCTAAAGGTGCAATCAAATGGATACGAGAATCGCCCTTAAAAATCTGTTGGGCCATCTTTTGAACCACTGGATTAAGATGAACTGGATAAACCACATCCACATCAGGATGTGAATCAACAACTTGTTTAATTGCTTGAAACGTTCGTTTCATTGGTTCACCTAGATTTTCGCGCCGATGCATTGTAAGTAAGATGATCCGCTGTCCATCATCAATGTTATCTAAGATCGAATGATGATAATTATCACTCACCGTTTGATGAAGGGCATCAATGGCAGTATTCCCGGTAACAAAGATGTTTGACCCCAGATGATTCTCTTTTATTAAATTTTGCTTACTTAACTCCGTGGGTGCAAAGTACAAGTCAGCTAAAACATCCGTTAATTGACGATTCATTTCCTCTGGATATGGGGAATATTTATTATGAGTACGCAGCCCTGCTTCAACGTGACCTAACATTTTTTTATGATAAAAAGCAACCACTGAAGCGGCAAACGTACTCGTAGTATCACCATGAACTAGAATAATATCTGGATTAGTTTTAGAAATAATTGGACCTAACTTAGTGATCACAGAAACAGTAATATCTCCAAGTGTTTGATCATTCTTCATAATGTTTAAATTATAATCGGGGGTGATTTTGAAAATATCGAGAACTTGCTTAAGCATTTCACGATGTTGACCCGTGACCACTGTGATTGGTTTAAACTTGTTTCGATTTCGCTTCATCTCTAAAATAATTGGAGCCATCTTAATGGCCTCCGGTCGAGTTCCAAAAACAGTCATAACTTTAATTGGTCTGGTCACATTTAATCCCTCCCATTTGCCTAGTACCTTAAGTATATCAAAAGATTTACCCAATTCCGATGCCAAACCACTTTAAATAATGATAAAATGATATTAAACAATCTGTAAATAATTGGTAATGTATTTTTGAATTTAAAAGTTTAATTGCCAAGTACTAAGGAGTAATTAATTTTGGAAAAAATTAGTCTGATTGTTCCTTGTTATAATGAACAGGAATCAATTGAACTTTTCTACAAAACTGTGGAAAAGGTTTTTGCACAAATGAATAAAGACGGTGAAAAGTATGAGCCTGATTACCTTTTTATAAATGATGGATCAAGTGACAATACCTTTAAGATCATTAAAAATCTTCACGAAAAACATCCTGACACCGTTCACTTCATCTCATTTTCAAGAAACTTCGGGAAAGAAGCTGGAATGGCTGCTGGGCTAAGAAATGCCAAAGGCAATTACATTGCATTAATGGACGTTGATCTCCAAGATCCGCCGGAACTCCTTCCTAAAATGCTCAAAATTATTCAGACCCGGGACTATGATTGCGTTGGGTGTGTCCAAACAAGCAGAAAGCAAAATCCAGTTCGAGCTTTCTGTTCTTCGATGTTTTATAAGATCATCGATAAAATGTCAGACGTTAAAATTAAACCTAACGTTCGAGATTATCGTCTAATGTCTCGACGTTACGTCGATGCAGTAAATGAACTAACAGAATACAATCGATTCTCAAAAGGAATCTTTGCTTGGGTTGGTTTTAACACCAAATATTTAGAATATCAGGGGGTCCCTCGGGCTGCTGGAGAAACTCATTGGTCTTTCTCACAATTGGTAGAATACTCGATGGAAGGAATTATTGATTTCTCTGATGCCCCACTAACCTTTGCCACTTACGTTGGGATAATCTCATTTTTACTCTCACTCGTTGGGATTGCTTTTGTCGTTATCAGGGCATTATTCTTTGGAGGAGCCGTATCTGGTTGGCCTTCTTTAGTATCAATTATTCTCCTAATCGGTGGAATCCAACTCTTCTGTTTGGGCATTCTAGGAAAATACATTGGAAAAATTTATTTAGAAACGAAACACCGTCCTCAGTACATCATTAAGGACGAAGCATAGTTTAACTGGTAGCCACCTATAAATTATAGGTGGCTTTTTTATACAAAAAAGACTTCACATAAAGTGAAGTCTTTTTGAATTTATTAACTAACTTAGAACATTCCCAGAATTCCATTCAGAATCAAGACCATTATTAGCCCCACAACTGAAATCACGGTTTCTAACACCGTCCAAATTGAGAAAGTTTGTTTCATAGTTAAGTCAAAGTATTCTTTGAACATCCAGAATCCGGCATCATTAACGTGTGATGCGGCAAGTGATCCAGCACCAATGGCTAAGGCCATCATTACTGGGTTAACGTTCAATGAAGACATCAGTGGCATAACAAGTCCGGCAGCAGTCATTCCAGCCACCGTAGCTGAACCTAGCGATACACGAAGAATAACGGCAACTAACCAGCCAAGGATGATTGGAGATAGTGATGAGTGCATCATGATGTTCTTAACGGCATCACCAACACCACCATCAATCAAGACTTGCTTGAAGGCACCACCACCACCAATAACCAATAGAAGCATGGCAATTGATTTAACGGAGGCTTCAATACTCTTAGAAACGTCACTCATTTTCTTACCACGATGGAAGCCCATTGACCAGATGGCAAATACTAAAGCGATTACCATGGCAATCATTGGGTTACCTAACATCGAGATAATAGCATCAAATCCTGATGGCTTAGCAACTGCTTTCCCGCCATGGAAAACTAACTGGTAAATGGTATTAACCGCCATGAAAATAGCTGGTAATAATGAAGTTAAAACCGAAAGACCAAAACTAGGAGTTTCATCTAATTTGTATTCTTTAACTTCACCAAAAGCTGGCAGGCTCTTCTTGACTACGAACGCGCTCGGAACAAACTTCTCAGCAAACTTCGTAAAGACAGGACCCGCAATTAAAACAGCTGGAATTGCAACAATGATACCAAAGAGCAATACCTCACCAATATTAGCGCCCAAGGCTGTGGCAACAGCAGTTGGAGCAGGTTGTGGTGGTAAGAATCCCTGGGTTGCTGACAATGCAGCCGCCATTGGAATTCCTAGATAAACAAATGGTACATCGGCTTCAAGGGCAACCGCGAAGACGATTGGGGTAAGTAATACCAATCCAACTTCGAAGAACAATGACATTCCGATAATGAACGAAGCAATTACGATCGCAATCTGTAATCGCTTCTTTCCAAATTTGTCGATCAGCGTCTTGGCGATTCGATACGAACCACCAGAATCAGAAACCAAACGACCGATCATGGCACCGAATCCGAAGACGATGGCCAATTCACCTAATGTACTACCAATACCAGTCTTAATGGCATCGGCAATTGATGCTGGGTTCATTCCTAATCCAAGCGCAACTAAAATAGCTGTGATGATCAAGGAAACAAAAGTATTTAGCTTAAGTTTGATGATCATGAAAAGGAGAAGTGCGATTCCTAAAATCAACACTATGAAGGGCATGTATGACATTTCTTTTCCTCTTTCCAATTATTAAATTAAAACAACGCTATAAATTAATTGTATACGGTTTCATGCCAGTTTTCAACACCATCTTTTAAAATTAAGCTTTAAAATAGCACTAGCCACCTCTTCTTTTACTTAATAAAACTAGTAATGACTCCTCCGATAATGACGAAAATCATTCCAATGGTAATATATAAAAGTTCTCTTTTAGTTTTGTGTTCGTGTAAAAAGATGATTCCACCAAAGGTTGATATGACAACACACATTTGCGAAATCGTAAATCCAGTTGCTACTCCATTTAATTCGGTTGAAATCAAATAGGTTAAAGCACCAAATCCAAACAAGAAACCACTGATAATATTTTTATAGGTAGCCACTTCTTTAAACGGATTAACCTTGGTTTTAAATATTATAAAGCAGGCAAAGATAGTTCCCATCACGACCATTCCAATGGTTTGAGGGAGAAACGCTGCCCATCCATTAGTATTAGCAACTTTTGGGAATGCCGAATAGCCAACATACCCAAAAGTTCCGACGATTAAAACTAAAATACCCTTTCTAATATTAACCTGTTGCTTTTCTTCCTCAGTTTTTGGTGCTAACGTTCTGTCTTTTTTGGTAGTTAGTAAAACACCCAAAATAATTAAAATAATCGATCCGAATCCAGCTAACTTTGGAATCAAACCCGCCCATTCACCAAAAACAATTACTCCAGTTAATGAATTGCCAATCAACTGAAGACCAGTTGACACTGGCATGGACAACGAAACTCCCATCAGTGAAAATGCAGTGTACTGAGTATATTGTCCAATTGCCCATGCCATCCCAGACAGAAGACAAAGCCAAAAAACTTCTTTTGAAATCACTGGTTGCTTAATGAAATAGACAATAACAGCAATTAAAATGGCTCCATATGTAGAACCCATTAGTTGATTAATTGGCTTTCCACCTAGCAAACCGATTGAAATTGGTAAGATACCCCAAGCAATAGCTGGTAATAATGCAATTAAAATATTCAAACTTAATCCCCCGAATTAAAATAATTTCTAACCATTCTCTTCAAGTTCAATATACTACCTTTTAAATCAAACCGATATTCAAAGTCACAAAAAAAGGACACCAAATGTGTCCTTTTTTGAAAAGATAAAATTTTAAATAAAACTTGTAATGACACCACCAAGAATGACACAAATCATTCCAAGTGTGACAAATACTAGTTCTTTCTTTGTCTTGTGTTCGTGAAGAATTATAATTCCACCAAAGGTTGAAATGACAACACACATCTGTGAAATCGTAAATCCAGTGGCCACTCCGTTTAATTCAGTCGAGATTAGATAGAAGAAGGCACCAAATCCGAACAAAAATCCGGTAATAATGTTTTTATATGAAACAGCTTGTTTAAACGGATTAACCTTGGTTTTATAAGCACTAATAATAACAAAGATCGTTCCCATGATGACCATCCCGATCGTCTGGGGCAGAAAGGCTGACCAACCATTGGTATTAGCAATCCTTGGAAAATCAGAGTAACCGATATATCCAAACATGCCAATTACTAACAGAATTAAACCATTCCGAGTATGCTGAGCGGCATTCTCTTCAGCCGTCTTGGGTTCATTACTGCCATTGTCTTTCAAAGTTGTTAGTAAGACCCCAATGATAATCAAAATAATTGATCCAAAACCAGCTAGCTTGGGAATTAAGCCAGCCCATTCACCAAAGAAGATTACTCCGGTAACTGAAGTACCAACTAACTGCAAACCAGTTGAAATTGGCATCGTTCGTGATACACCAATTTGAGTAAAGGCCATGTACTGAGTCATTTGACCAACTGCCCAAGCCATCCCTGAAAGTAAACACCACCAAAAGTCCTGCATGGTGATCACTGGCTGTTTAAAAATAAACACAAGGATGGCAATAATTAACGCTCCATATGTAGTTCCCATCAACTGATTAACTGGTTTACCACCGATTAACCCAGTTGCAATAGGAAGAAGACCCCAACCTAACGCTGGGAGTAAAGCAATTAAGATATTCAATATAATTTCCTCCTAAAATATAAATCCGTGTAGAACACATTATAATCGCCCATAAGCCCAAAAATCAATTAATTAATTATTATCAGCAACATTTGCCCAAATAAAAAACACCTCATTTAGATGAAGTGTTTTAGCGCATATAAATGACCCCACTCAGACTCGAACTGAGATCGACCGCTTAGGAGGCGGTTGCCCTATCCAGTTGTGCTATGGGGCCAAAAACATTTTCTATTCTCTCACGAATAAAAAATTTAGTAAAGAACCAAACTAATGGTGATTTTTATGACTACTTGGTTTACCCTTATCTTTTTGTTTTCGTTTTCGGTGTTTATTCTTTTTTGGTTTAGCCTGGATAGCTTCGTGCACCTGTCTTTTTTTAGTCAGTGCCTGTTGTTTGATTTCTTTTTGATGCTCTAACTGTGAGTCATCAATGTGATCAACGATCTCCCCATTGAAATAATAAATTGGTTTTAATTCATATTCACTATTATCTAAAACGTGCTTTAAATCGCGAAGATCATGGTCATCTCCAAAATTAATTACTAACCCTGGCTCACCCATTCGACCTGTTCGACCAACACGATGAATGTAGGTATTCGATTCATTTGGCAAATCATAATTAATCACAGCTGGTAATTTTGCAATGTCAAGTCCCCTTGCAGCCACGTCAGTCGTTAATAATAATTTAATTCTTCCCAAACGAAAATCATCCAGCGCCTTTTTGCGGCTCTGTTTACTTTCACCTGCGGCTAATTTTTGTACCTTGCCATTTCCCTCGTGTTTGAAGAAATTAAAAGCCCGATTAAGCGTATCAGTCTGATTAAAAAATACTAATGCTTTAAAACCTTGCATTTTAGATAACCGGTTTAACATTTCATTTCGCTTGGCTCGTGAGATTTGAAAGAGGCCATGGGTTACCTTACCCCTGGTTTGATCAATATCCCTAACGTCAATTATGTCGGCACTTTTACCCATTTTTTCCTTTAGATGATACAAAACATCAGTGTCTGTAGCAGAAAAGTAGGCAGCCTGAGCATCTCTTGGAACTGCAGCAATAATATTTTTAACCTGATCTAAAGAAGTATCGTTGAGCAAATCATCAGCTTCGTCAATGACCACTGTTTCAGCGTCATTAACCTTTAATTTTCGTTCATTAATCAAGCTAAGAATTCTTCCGGGAGTTCCCACAACAATCTCTGGATGTTTTTTTAACTGTTCCTGTTGCCGTTTAACGTTTGCTCCACCAATCAATGGCAAAATTTTCACTTTAAAAGGAACCGCCCAATCTCTAATCACACCTGCCACTTGCATAGCAAGTTCTTGAGTAGGTTCGATCACAATGACCTGTGTGCCAACACCTGGCATCGAATTAGCCAAAATCGGCATTGTAAACGCCACGGTCTTGCCAGAACCAGTTGGTGATAGTGCGACAATGTCATTTTCACCCTCAATCATCGGTGCATAGACTGCTTTTTGGATTGGGGTCTGTTTTTCATATCCTAATTTTTCAAAACGCTTAACAAATTGTTCGAGCACACTATTCTCCTATTTGTAAATAATGAATTCCAGCACTATCAGCAAGACGTCCCATTAAAGCATTAACTTTCTGCATTAAATTCAGTCCTCCAACGTATCGATTTTCGTAAACAGGATTCCCTGGATGATTTATGACTTCAGCAAAATCATTTGCTTCTGGAATCATCGGATTGTCGGTATAAAGAGGAGAAATCTCACTTTCTTTACCCTCATTCATTAATTTAGCTGCCGTAAACTCACCAGCATTATCAATTAAGACCGTTTGCTTTCCACAGTAGATCTCTGATTGTTGATACGAAGTAGTAACCTTACTAAAGTTTAAAGTAACATCAAAAGTACCATAGTTTAAAACAGCGACTCCACCACCATCAGCTCCGGTTTCAATGAATTTAGGATAGTACATCTGTGTTCTTGGTAATCCAAATAGAGCAACGGCATCATACACAGGATAAACTCCGAGGTCTTCCAAGGCTCCGCCACCAAATTGAAGGTTAAAGACATTCGGAACTTCACCCTTAAGAACCTTATCGTATCGAGAAGAATATTTGCTAAAAGTAAATTCTGCCCCATCAATTTTAATATCATCAATTTGATCTTGAACCGCTTTAAAAGCAGGCATGTGAATGTTCCGTGCTGCTTCCATTAAGCGAGCTTTGGGATGTTGCTTTAACGTGTCGATGGCAGACTGGAATTGATATGGTCCAATAAAAGCAGGCTTTTCAACAATGACATTCTTGTCATGCTTAAGTGCTTCAATGACTTGTTGATAGTGAATGGCATTTGGTGAAGCAATATAAACGGTGTCGAATTTGTCAGATTCAAAGAAAACCTGTAAATCATCAAAAATGTTGTCACAATCATTTGGCTGAGCAAATTTCCGCGCCGTATCTAATTTTCTTGAATAAACAGCGTTCAACTTATACTTGCCAGTACTAACAGCAGCATCAACAAACTTTTGTGTGATCCAGTTAGTTCCAATTATTCCTAATTTAATCATTATAATTCTCCCATTGTACTTCTTCATTATTCACAATATTTACCTGACCTAGATACTGATTCCACTGCTTCTGGTTCCCATTAAAAGCTACGGAATCAAAGCTTCCCTTCTGCCCATCAATGTTTAAATGATCGGAAGAATTCATGTTGATAAAGCGCACGTGCGGTTTCTTTGCATCGCTTTCACTATTTAACCAAAAAGCGGCATGTGGAATTGATCTAAATTCTCGGTACATCTTCTCGTTAGTATTAATAATAACAGGTCGATCGTATCTCTGGTACAAAAACTGAACGAATTCATTAATCCGTTTCTTTTGTTGCTTTAAATTCACGTTGTTTTCATCATACGGATAGTAATATTGAACTTGAATGACGATTGGAAGCGTCCCGGTATTATCTTTGACTTGAGTTATAAAATTACTCTCCTGGTCCTCAATACTACTCTTAAATCCATAGGTATGATAAACCCCAATCTTTAAACCAGATCCCTGACTGCGATTGTAATTATTGTCAAAATTATCGTCAGCAAAGCTTGCTCCTTGAGTAGAACGAATGTACACGAACTTTTGGCCTTTCTGTTTAAGTGCCGTAAAATCGATGTACCCATCGTCTTGATTTACCGTCACACCCTGAACTGGATACTTTTTCAAAAGTAATTCGCGATCACGATTTTTATGAGCAAAGTACATCCAAATGGAAATAACGATAACTAGTAGCAGTACACTAACCAGTCCAATTAATGCCCACCTAGTTAATTTTTCTTTTCTTGCTTTTTTTCGAAGGTTGGACCGGTTAATCTCAGTCATTTGGACCTCCTCAATCATTTCTTATAATTAGTATAATTATAAATCAATATTATCACTATTTATTGATATTCGCTTGAATTCAAACGTTGATTTCAATATAATGAAAGCGTTATAAGTAGTATAATTTTTTTACTCGATCACTTAATAAAGTTGGCATGAAATCTGTCATAGAGTGCATCAACTAGCATGGAAGGGAAAGATTATAATGGAAAACGTAATTGGGGTCGACATCGGAACTACAAGTGTCAAAACCGTTTTATACGATGACAAAGGTGAAGTTAAAGGTTATTCAAACGATGGATATACTTTGTATCAAGACACTGCCGACATGGCAGAAGAAGATCCAGAGGAGATTTTCTCAGCGATGATTCAAGGTCTACAAAATGTTCTTAAAAAAGTAGACCCTAAAAGAGACACCATCAAGGGAGTTTCATATTCGTGTGCGATGCACAGTTTGATCCTCTTGGATGAGAACCACAAGCCACTCACCCGCGCAATCACTTGGGCAGATAATCGTGCCGTTGAATACGCAGATAAATTAAAAGAAAACGGCATTGGAATGGAACTTTACAAAAAGACTGGTGTTCCAACTCATCCAATGACACCACTTGTAAAGGCCATGTGGCTCAGAAATGAAAAACCTGAATTGTTTAAAAAAGCCCGTTATTTTGTTGGTGTTAAAGAATACATCAACTATAAATTATTTGGGGTTCTAAAAGAAGACTATTCGATCGCTAATGCAACTGGCCTATTCAATATTTTTGACATGGACTGGGACGATGAAGCCTTAAAAGTTGCTGGCATCAAGCGTGATCAACTGCCTGAATTAGTAGACACCACTTATCAATTAAAGGGCTTAAACGAAGAATACGCCAATAAAATTGGAATTGATAAAGATACACCATTTATCATTGGTGCTTCTGACGGTCCTCTGGCTAACTTAGGGGTAGACGCCATTAAACCTGGTGTAGTAGCTGTCACAATTGGAACTTCTGGTGCCGTTCGTGTCGTTAACGACAAGCCAACGATTGATCCTAAGGGCCGTGTATTCTGTTACTACCTAGCTAAGAATATGTGGGTTGTCGGTGGACCCGTTAATAACGGTGGAATTGTCTTCCGTTGGGTTCGTGACCAACTCTGCTTGCCAGAAAAAGTCACTGCCGAACAGATGAACATTGATGCTTACGATCTTCTAACTGAGATTGCTTCTAAGATTCCAGCAGGATCCGAAGGGTTAATCTTCTTGCCGTTCTTGGGTGGTGAAAGAGCTCCAATCTGGGATGCCGACGCTCGTGGAACATACTTCGGTTTGACCAGAAAACACACTCGTGCCCACATGATTCGATCTGCTCTTGAAGGAATCGTGTATAACCTCTACACCGTTATGTTAGCCCTTGAAGAAGTTGTTGGCGAACCAAAGAGTATTCAAGCAACTGGTGGTTTTGCTCGTTCAGAACTTTGGCGCCAAATGTTAGCCGACATCTTTGAACAAGACGTCAACATCCCAGAAAGCTTCGAAGGTACGGCTCTTGGAGCTGCTACCCTTGGAATGTACAGTTTAGGCATGATTGACAGCCTTTACGACGTCAGCAAGTTTGTTGGGGTTACCAATACTCATAAACCAAATCCAAAGAATTACCAAGCTTATCGTGAATTGATCCCAATTTACATTCGTCTAAGTCGTCATCTTCAACCAGAATACAAGAACATTGCTAATTACCAACGTGAACATGAAAATGATTGGAAAACCGGTCCAAAAGACGAAGACTAAATCAATATCACTAAAAAGCATCCAATTGGATGCTTTTTTATTTTATGTACTGACTTCGATTTGGCCCCATGCTATAATTAACCATTACGCAAAAAGGAGTGGATCAAATGCCTCAAAGCAACTTAAAGAAAAACATTGGAATCGGTGCTGCCCTGTCAACTGTCATGGGAACCGTGATCGGTGCTGGAGTCTTTTTCAAAACTGCCAGTGTCGTATCTAATACTCATTCTGTCACTCTCACCATCCTAGCATGGATCATTGGTGGCCTTTTAACAATTTGTGGTGGACTAACGGTTTCAGAATTGGCTGCGGCCATTCCTAAAACTGGAGGAACCATTCAATACTTAAAATATACTTATGGACCGCTAACTGGATTCCTACTGGGATGGGCCGAAATCCTTGTGTATTTTCCGGCCAACTTAGCGGCTCTCTCAATTGTTTTCTCCACTCAACTAATTAATTTGTTTCACTTATCAACATCACTCTCAATTACCATTGCAATTATTTGTGCATTAAGTGTTACGTTAATTAACCTTTTAGGATCAAAAGTGGCCGGAAGAGTCCAATCTTTGACACTAATTGTCAAATTAATTCCTATCTTTATCATTGTAATTGCTGGACTATTACTCCCGGGTCACGTTGACGTATCTTTTTGGCCTCCAATCCAGAACCATGGCTCCACTAACCTATTAACTGCTTTTGGTGGCGGATTACTGGCCACAATGTTTGCCTACGATGGATGGATCAACATCGGAAGCATCGCCGGCGAAATGAAAAATCCCCAAAAGGACCTTCCTAAGGCCATTATTTTGGGTTTAACTTTTATTATGATCATCTACGTTTTGGTAAACTGGGTTTTCTTAAAAAATATGCCACTTGACCAAATTGCAGGAAACCAAAACACCGCCTATGAAGTTGCTATGAAACTATTTGGTGGCATTGGCGGAAAATTAGTGACCATTGGCATTTTAATTTCCGTTTATGGCGCTATGAATGGTTACATCTTAACCGGGATCAGAGTTCCGTATGCAATGGGTAAAGACGATCAATTACCATTTAGTAAATACTTTGCAAAACTTTCTAAACACACTGCTACTCCCTATATTTCGGGATTATTTATGTTTATGATCGCTGTCATTATGATTTTCATGGGTAGTTTTGATATGCTAACTGACATGTTAGTTTTCGTGATGTGGATATTTAACTGCCTTTTGTTCGTTGCTTTATTCATTTTAAGAAAACGTGAACCGGAGTTGGTTCGCCCATACAAAGTACCTTGGTATCCAATTGTCCCAATTCTCGCACTAGCCGGGGGAATCTTTATCTTAGTTTCAACGATCCTGACCCAAACCGTTTTGGCTATCATTGGTATCATAGCCACTTTAATCGGAATTCCAGTTTATTACTGGCATAAAATGATGAAAAACAAAACTTCAACTGAAAAATAAAAAGAATCTAGCTCGCTAGATTCTTTTTATTTACTCTTTTCCAACACCGTTACACTTTCAACATGCGGTGTTTGCGGAAATTGATCCACTGGTTGAATTGGTTGTTTAATTTCATAGCCACCATCAATTAAAGCCTGACAATCCCGTACAAGAGTAGCAGGATTACATGAAACATATACTAATCGTTCTGGCTTCATCTCTAAGACACTAGCAATAAAGGTTGGATCAAGGCCCTTTCTTGGCGGATCAACTACCACGACATCTGGTCGAATGTCCTGCTCTGCCCACTTCTTCATCTGGTCCTCAGCCTTTGCAACCACAAAGCTAACATTATCAATATGATTTAATTTAGCGTTCTTTCGGGCATCTTCAATTGCCTCAGCAACTACATCAACTCCGTACACATGCTTAACTTTTGGTGCCATTGCCAGTGAAATTGTCCCAATCCCGCAATACGCATCAACCACCACATCATTTTTCGATAATTGCGCCTTATCGATGGCCAAAGAATAAAGTTTTTCAGTCTGAACCGGATTAACCTGGTAAAACGACATTGGTGAAATCAAAAACTTGGTGTTTAAGAGTTCATCCTTGATGTAAGCTTTACCTGATAACAGGATGTTCGTGTCCCCCATCAGTCGATTCCCGTGAGAATCATTAACATTTTGAATTAAACTATCTAAATCAGGCAACTGATCATTAATGGATTTAATAATTTCATCTTTATGTGGCAAGTTTTTACCATTGGTAACCAAAACTACCATCATCTCGCCGGTTGCTTTTCCATAACGGACCATAATATTCCTGATACAACCCTTGTGAGTTCCCTCATTGTAAGCACTAACATGATAATCTCGTAAAACATCCCTAACTTTAATAATGGCTTCATCGATGTGAGGATCTTGAATGTAAAAATCTTCAATTGGAATTAAATCATGACTGTGGCGCCGATAAAAACCCGTTTCCAATTGACCATTCATCTTCCTAACCGGAATCTGAGCCTTATTTCGGTATTTTGATGGATTATCCATTCCAATTGTTTGAGCAACAGCAACGTTTAAATGAGCCTTCTTAAACAATTCCTCAATCTGATGTTGTTTAAACTCTAATTGTTTTGGATATGCAAGGTGTTGTAATGGAGCAATCCCAGACTGCGTATACCGTCGATCAATTGCTTGAACTCGATTGGGACTTGGTTCGATAATCTTTTCTAATTTTCCAAAGGCCAAGTTCTTTTTAACTTTAATCACCCTGATCTGGACTTTCTCACCTGGAAGAGCATCCTCAATGAAAATCGGAAAATCGGAAACCTTACCAACCCCCATTCCCTGGTAAGTCAAATCAATCACGTTTACCGTGAGGTCTTGGTTTTTCTGTACTGGAGCTTCTTTTTTAGCGCTCATTTGTTCTCCTTACTAAAAAGTTTTGCCGTTACACGGCAAAACTTATTTTTTACTATCAGATGGAAGTTCATCGACTTTTCTGACAAACTTCTTTTCAACATTTTTGACCTGAGGAGCGACACTAGCCGACTCACTGATATCATCAGTCTTAAGGTTGGAATAAATACTAATTCGCTGCTTTAGATCGACAAACTTCATCGGAGCATCACCACCGTATTCGCCATCAAGATTAATCTGTAAGCGACTATCATCCCCAGGAAAAGCCTCAAATGTATTGGTCTTTTTGTATATAATCCTAGGATCATCAATGTGCCGACCGCCATTAAACGCTTTAGCAATTAATTGCAACATTTCAACTAAATTACCGGTTTTAACAATAATCATGGTAAATTTACCATCATCCATGGTTGCGTTTGGAACAATTTGTTCAAAACCACCCACTGAATTAGTCATGGCTAAAAAAAACATTGAAGCCTTCCCACGATATTCTCCACCATCATACTTTAATAACATCGGAACTGGCTTCACATTTGGCAACATTTCTGCTCCCTTTACCAGGTATGCAAGATACCCAAAAATAGTCTTTAAATCAGAAGGAACATTGTAAGTTAATTCTGTCATAAACCCACCAGCCGCAATATTAATGAAATAATTAGTCACTTCATCATTGTATGCTTTACCAACGTCCATCTTTGAAACATTGCCCTTAGTGATCACTTTAGCAGCTTCAACGTAATCATCTCGAGGAATGTGCAATGCACGCGCAAAATCATTGGTAGTTCCAGCGGGAATGATTCCTAATTGTGGTCGATAATCACGTGGAGCAATGCCATTAATTACTTCATTGATGGTCCCATCTCCACCTGCCGCAATGATGAGATCAAATCCCTCTTCAGATGCACGGGCGGCTTCATCACGTGCTGAATGTGGTTTGGGGGTGGTCGCAAAAGCACTGGCTTCATATCCACCATTCTCCAAAACATCCAAAATATTAACCAACTGCGGTTTTAACATTTCACGTCCAGACGTTGGATTGTAAATTACTCGTGCTTTTTTGACCATTCTTACATCACCCTATTTATCTAAAGAACCTTTCAATAATTTGTTTACAACTTGCGGATTAGCTTGTCCATGAGTTTGTTTCATAATTTGTCCAACCAAATACCCAACAGCTCGATCTTTACCATTATGATAATCATCAACTGACTGTTGATTATCTTTTAAGACCCCATCAATAATTGGTTGCAGTTTTTTAGGATCAGATAATTGGACCAGTCCTTTTTCTTCAACGAATTTCTTTGGATCTTGCCCCTTAGTAACTGCCTTAAATACTTTTTTAGCCATTTTACTTGAGATGGTATCGTCCATAATCATTTTAATCATGGTAGCCATCGCTTCAGGCGTGATTTTGGTGTCTTCCAAGTTAGCTTGATTATCGTTCAAGTACGCATTGACGTTATCTTGAAGGTAGTTAGCGGCTAATTTAGGATCAGCACCTAATTTAACCATTTTATCATAAAAATCAGACATTTCTTTGGTCTGAGTGATAACCATTGCATCATAATCAGTGATCCCTAATTCATTAACGTAACGATTACGACGTTTGATAGGCATCTCAGGCATGGATTCTTTTAATTCATTAATCCATTCATCAGAAATACTCAAAGTTGGAAGATCTGGTTCTGGGAAGTAACGATAATCATCTTTTCCCTCTTTGACACGCATTAACTCAGTTTTACCAGTAGATTCATCAAAACGACGACTCTCAGAATTAATCTGACCGCCGGACATCAACACCTGTTGTTGACGTTGTTCTTCGTACTCAAGTGATTTTCTGACATGATTAAATGAATTTAAGTTCTTTAATTCAATCTTTTGACCCAATTCTTTACTACCAATGGGTCGAACTGAGATATTAACATCAACCCGCATTGACCCTTCTTCCATCTTGACATCAGAAATTCCGGTAAATTGAATCCGTTGTCTTAATCCTTCCAGATAATCATATGCCTGTTGCGGAGTTGTCATCTCAGGCTTAGAGACAATTTCAATAAGCGGAGTCCCCTGACGGTTTAAGTCAACGTAAGAATATTTTTGTTCATGGGTATTCTTACCAGCGTCTTCTTCAATATGCATCTCTTCGATTCCAATTTTTTTCTTACCATTTTCTGTCTCGACTTCAATCCATCCGTTTCTAGCAGTGGGTCTCTCGTTTTGAGTAATCTGATACCCCTTCGGATTATCCGGGTAGAAATAATTTTTACGATCAAAATGAGGGTGCTTTTCAATATGAGCATGTAAAGCCAGAGCCGCAGTGATACCATCCGCAACGACCTGTTTGTTAACGACTGGGAGCGTTCCAGGATAGCCCCAGTCAATCACGTTAGTATTACTATTGGGCTTGTCTCCGAACTGTGCAGCAGATGGACTATAAATTTTTGAATTAGTTTTAAGCTCAACGTGGACTTCTAGACCAATGGTCGTTTCAAAATTCATGACTATTTACCTCCCATCTTTGGTGTTTGCTTGTGAAAATCAGTATTCTGTTCAAAAGCGTATCCTGCTTTATAAATGGTACTCTCATCAAACGGTTTCCCCATTAATTGCATTCCGATTGGCAAACCATTACTGGATCCAGCAATTTGAGACATAGCAGGAACTCCAGCCATATTGGCTGGGATCGTCAAAATATCATTCATATACATTTCAATGGGATCTTGATCTTCTACTCCAATTGTAAAGGCAGTAACTCGAGATGTTGGACTCAAAATTAAATCATGGTCAGCAAAAACCTTTTTAAAATCATTGATGATTAAAGTCCGAATTTTAGCAGCCTGTTTGTAATATTTATCAACATTATCGTAAGAAAGCGATAATGTCCCTAGCATAATCCGTCGCTTAACCTCATCCCCAAACCCTTCTGATCGTGATTTAACGTACAATTCATCAAGTGTTTGAGCATCTGATGCTCGATATCCATAACGAATTCCATCGAATCTTTCTAGGTTAGAAGATGCTTCAGCGGTTTGAAGCGCATTATAAGCAATAACGCCATATTTAGAATTAGGCATCGAAACCCAGTCCACCTTTGCACCTAATTTTTTAAACGTTTCTGCGGCATTTTTGATTGCTTTTGAAACATCAGGAGATAACTTATTAACGTATTCCTTGGGAATGCCAATTCTCATCCCCTCGACCCCATCTTTAATGTGTTCGGTGAAATCCGGAACTTCCTGTTTTGAACTAGTTGAATCGTGTTCGTCATGACCTGAAATTGCGTTTAAAACCAGAGCATTGTCAAAGACACTTCTAGTAAGAGGTCCGATTTGATCAAAACTTGAAGCCATCGCAATAAGTCCAAAACGTGATACTCGCCCATAGGTTGGCTTCATTCCAACAATTCCCGTGAATGAAGCTGGTTGTCTAATTGAACCTCCGGTATCTGATCCAAGTGCAACTGGAACTTCACCGGAAGCAACTGCGGCAGCCGAACCACCGGACGAACCGCCAGGAACTTTGCTATAATCCCACGGATTGTGAGTGGTTTTAAGGGCTGAATTTTCAGTTGAACTTCCCATTGCAAATTCATCCATGTTGGTTTTACCAACGTTAATGGTACCAGCATTAGAAAGTTTCTTGGCCACCGTTGCATCATAAATTGAAGTGAAATTTTCTAGCATTTTTGAAGATGCAGTAGTTGGTAATTCTTTAGTAACGATGTTATCTTTCAAAGCTAACGGAATCCCATCTAAAATATTATTAGGATCAATCCCACGTTCATCAATGGCTTTAGCATTTTCAAGCGCTTTATCATTTAGATTATTAAAAGCATCAATGTTTTGGTCAGTAGTTTTGATGTTGTCCATGGTCTCTTTTACTAAGTCAACGGCCGAAATTTCCTTATTTACCAACATCTGGTGAAGTGAACGCAAATCCTTATCTAAATAGTTCATTATTATTCATCCTCACTTTCGTCAATAATTACTGGAACTTTAATTAAGTCATCTTGAATATCAGGAGCATTCTTTAACAAAGCATCTTGTTCGTGCCAATCTTCTGCCACGTCTTTTCTAGTAACGTCAATTCGATCCGTTACCGTATAAGTGGGCTCAACACCCGATGTATCAACTTTTTCAAGTGTATCCAACATTTTCAACAAATCATTTAATTGTTGGGTGAATTCAGGTAATTCATCCTTTTTTAATTCAAGCTTAGCTAACCCAGCAATATGTTGGGTTTGTTCTTCCGTAATCTTATCAGCCATTTTATCCCCTCTTTTACTAAATCACTAAATCTTAATAGCTATTAAACACATGCGAACTGAAGGACTTTCCTCCCGCATTTCGGTTCAAATAACTTTGAATTCCATCAGTTGATTTTACGGTAATATCAATTGGTACACTGCCAGGAAGATATTTTTGAGCAGCATTCTGTAGGTATTGAGTAAAACTGATGATTTCAGTTTGACTATAAAATTGAGTTGTAATGTTAATGTGCATGCCTTGAAGTTGCTTCCCCTTGTATTGAGCCTGTGCGGTAATCCCACTCAAGTTAGGGAAGAAATTTTGAACCTGTGACTTAAATTGATTAAAAGCAGATAAATCATTCGTATTAGGTCCCTTAGAACTATTAGCAATCGGGAACACATATGATTTTTCATTAATTGGTTTCCATGAGTTTACAGACGTCGTGCCCGGATTGTTAACCGATGAGGCAAAGAAATTACCACCAGTCAAACTATCGTTTGGAGCTTGCTTGTACAATGCAATCACGATTGGAATATTCTTTAATTCTTTATTCTGTCTCAATCGTTTAAGGATCGTGTTAGCCATCTCCTTACCTTGTTTCTCAACCACATCATCGGGGATCTTCTGTTGATACTGGCTCCCATACTTCTGTTTAGTGTAGTAGTACACTGAATTGATCCCAAGGCCAATGGTCATACCCTTCATGGTCATTTTATTACCATTTGGAACTAAGAAGTCTTGTTCATCCATTTGTTGCAAGTACATTGGGGTTACTTTTCCCTTTTGTTGCGATGGATTTAGTCCCTCCGGGTTTTGCTTTGACTTACGGTCAAGCCACTTCTCGGCAGTGTCAGTAGAGATGTATTGTCCCTCCTGAAAAACATACTTATCAGTCGAAAAATTCTGCTTGGAAATTCCAAGCAAACCGTTCTGAAACCCTTTCAAGTTAAACTGATTATCATTTTGTTGAATATCAACTCCACGCGATTTACTGGTTTGATAATGTCCATCCTTAATAACACTCTGATAATTCTTACCACCAGTTTCCCCGGTTAATTGTGTATTCTTATTATTTGTATTAGTGGTACTCTTGTTAGTACTCCCACAAGCTACTAACATTAACGCACTAGCCGCCACCATTAAAATTACTTTTAAGCGTCTCAACTTAAATTCCTCCGACTTCTTATCATTCTTTTTGCATTTCATTTTTAAAATGATCTTCATCCCAAACCGGAACCGAAAGAGATTGAGCTTTGGTTAGCTTACTACCTGCATCCTCTCCCGCAATTACTAGGTCGGTATTTTTAGAAACACTACTTGTGACATCCGCTCCATGGTTTTCAAGCCATTCACTGGCTTGACCCCTAGTTAAATCAACCAACTTTCCGGTCAATACAACTCGTTTACCATTGAAAAAGTTATCTGGTTGTACTATCTCTTCATTATTTACATAGTCCATATTAACACCAACATCAACGAGTTCGCCAATTAATTCTCTACTATCAGCGTTTTCAAAATAAGTATGAACACTATCAGCAATAACTTGACCAATGGTGTCAATTGAGGCGATTTCTTCGACACTTGATTTCATGAGAGCATCCATGGTTTTAAAGTGGGCAGCAATTAATCGCGCTGCTTTAGCACCGACGTGTCTGATGCCTAATCCAAAAAGCAATCTTTCAAGTGAATTGCTCCGACTACTATCAATGGCAGAAAGTAAATTGTTAGCAGACTTGTCACCAAACTTATCAAGAGTGAGTAGTTCATCATAACTAAGGTGATACAAGCTGGCCACATCCGAGACCATTTTTTTATCAAACAACTGCTTCACAATCTTAGGACCCAAACCATCAATATCCATTGCATTTCTAGAAGCAAAATGATTAATTTGTTCCACCAGCTGTGCTGGACACTTCGGATTAATACAACGTAAGGCAACCTCACCATCTAAGTGGACTAATTTAGCACCACATGAAGGACATCGATCTGGGATAACATATGGCTTAGAATCTTTTGGCCTTAAATCAGGAAGATACCTTTCAACCTCCGGAATAATGTCGCCAGCTTTATACAAAACAACTGTATCATCGACACGGATATCTTTTTTCTCAATATAATCAGGATTATGAAGTGACGCTCTTGAAACGGTAGTACCGGCCAATTGCACTGGATCCATGATTGCGGTAGGAGTTACCACTCCCGTTCTTCCAACGGTCCACTCAATCTTTTTAATTTTAGTATGAACTTCTTCTGGCGGAAACTTGTAAGCGATCGCCCACTTCGGGACTTTAACCGTATGCCCAATTTCCATTTGTAAAGGAAGCGAATTGGTCTTAATCACAATGCCATCGATACCAAAGGTGAGATTATCTCTTGCTGCTGAATACTTTTTAATGTAAGCATCAATCTGATCCATATTGTCAGCCACTTGATAATGCTCATTGATGGTAAAGCCTAATTCTTTTAGTTCCTCTAAAAGTCCACTTTGAGTGGTAGCCTTTAAATCGTCATAATTAGCAACGTTATACATAAAAGTACTTAAGTGGCGATCCTTAGTAACTTTTGGATCCAATTGTCGAAGACTCCCGGCAGCAGCATTTCTCGGATTAGCAAACGTTGGTTTTCCGTCATCTTGTCGTCGTTCATTTAACTTTAAAAAGGCTTCTTTTCCCATATAACATTCGCCACGTACTTCAATATCAATGGGTCGACTTAATTTTTTAGGGATTGATGGGATGGTTTTTAAATTTTCAGTGATATCCTCACCAATTTGTCCATTTCCCCTAGTCGATCCCTGCACGAACACCCCATGCTCATAACGAAGTGAAATAGCTAGTCCATCGATCTTCAACTCACAATTATACTCAGTATCTTGAGGATAGTTGTGCTTGAGTCGAATCACAAAATCCTTAAGCTCTTGGGGTGAAAATACGTCACCTAGTGAAAGCATTGGAATCTCGTGATTGACCTTTGTAAATTCATTCGAAGTTGCCCCACCAACGTGCTGAGTCGGTGAATCAGGAGTGATAATTGCTGGAAACTTAGCTTCCAGATCCTGCAAGCGAGCATAGTTTCGATCATATTCCGCATCTTCTACGGTTGGCTGATCCTGTTCATAGTACTGTTTTCCCCACTTAATTAACTTTGGTCTCAGTTCTGAGGCCTCTTTTTTTGCTTCACTTTCATTAACCTGATCCATTGGAATCTTAAACAATCTTAACACTCCCTTACTAAGCTATTGAATTTTTGATATGGGTGCAAATGCAGCTAATAGACGTTTAATTCCTTTTTCTGGAAAGGCAATGTCAAGTTCCATATCTTCACCAGTTCCATTAATTTTAACAACAGTTCCAGTTCCCCACGCCTTGTGTTTGACTTTATCACCAATATTCCATGCCTTCTTGTCAGCACCAGTTCCTTTAGGCTTTTCGACTCGTTTGTTAGGTCGATGATATGGTTCACTAAAGGCTCGATTGGTTCGTTTATTATACTCACTACTGGTGTCAAATGGAGTTTTAGGTCCATTCGGAATTGAACTTTCATTATCAAGGACATCCGAATTAATTTCATCCATAAATCGTGACTCGGGATTATTTTGCATTCTCCCATATAACATTCGTGAATATGCATTTGTCATATAGAGTTTGGTCTGAGCCCGCGTAATTCCCACATAGGCTAACCGTCGTTCTTCTTCTAACTCACTTTCCTTTTCAGTAGCTCGACTAAGAGGAAAAATTCCTTCTTCCATCCCAACCATAAAGACGACCGGAAATTCAAGTCCCTTAGCAGCATGCAAAGTCATTAAAGTCACCTGTTTGGCCGATTCATCAACATCGTCTTGAGCCGATACAAGGGCCAGATCCGCCAAAAAATCTGTCAAACGACTATCACTACTACCAGTCTGTTCATCATACTTTAAATCAGAATCTTTTGTGACAGAAAGAAATTCTTCAATATTCTCAATCCGTGTCTGTGACTCCAGTGAATTGGTTTTCTTTAGATCAGCCATATATCCAGATTGATCCAAAAGTGCTTCGGTAATTTCCGTAACGGTCATATCCTTTTGCTTTTTTTGAACGTTTGATATGACATTAGCAAAATTAGCAATGGCATTTCGAGCACGACTGGAGATATTATTGGCCAAGTCAACATTTTGAGATGCTTCTAGTAGACTCCATCCATTATCTGCTGCAAACATTCTCAACTTTTCCACACTCGAACTGCCAATTCCACGCTTAGGAACGTTAACAACCCGTTCAAAACTTAATGAATCACTGGGATTAGCAATGAGAGTCAAATACGAAAGAATGTCCCGGATTTCCTTACGGTCGTAGAATTTATGCCCACCAACCATCGTGTACGGAATATTTGATTTCAAGAAGGTCTCTTCGATTACACGCGACTGGGCATTCGTCCGGTACAAGACCGCAAAATCATTATAAGAATAATGATGTTTACTGACCTCATCTTTAATCTTAGACACCACGTAATGGGCCTCACTAGCCTCACTTTGAGCACGATAGTACGTTACCTTTTCGCCAGTATCATTTTCCGTCCACAAATTCTTATCTTTTCTCTCGGCATTGTTTTGAATAACGTCGTTTGCGGCACTTAAAATATTCTTAGTTGAACGATAATTCTGTTCCAGTTTCACAACGTGTGCATTTTTATAGTCATTTTCAAAATCCAAGATATTATTCATGTTAGCACCACGCCAACCATAAATGCTCTGATCAGCGTCACCCACTACACACAAATTTTGATACTTTTTGGCAAGCATTGATACTAATTTATACTGTGCTTCATTGGTATCCTGATATTCATCGACATGGATGTAATGAAACTTATCTTGATAATAATTCAAAACCTCTGGATATTGTTTAAACAATCTAATCGTAAGCATAATCAAATCATCAAAATCGACAGCTTGATTTTCTTGAAGTCGCTTTTGATATTCGAAATATACCTGTGAAACCACTTCTTCAAATGGACTGTTAGCTGAATGTGACTTTTGATAATCTCGTGGAGTCTGTAAATTATTCTTAGCGTTTGAAATGGCACTTAAAATAGCCCTTGGATCATTCTTTTTCGGGTCTAGATCTAAGTCTTTTAAAATTCGTTTTACAAGGGTCTTTTGTTCTCCTGAATCAGTGATAGAAAAAGCACGATTATAACCTAATTTATCAATGTCACGTCTCAAGATTCTCACGCCAAGTGCGTGAAAAGTTGATACCCAAACATCGTCACCACCGACGCCAAGTAATTTACTAACACGTTCCTTCATTTCGCGAGCAGCTTTGTTGGTAAATGTAATCGCCAAAATATTCCATGGCATCACACCTTTTTTCTCAATTAGATAAGCAATTCGATGAGTGAGCACCCTGGTCTTACCACTTCCAGCACCAGCCATAATCAAAAGTGGACCTTCAGTTTGTTCTACCGCCTCTTGTTGCTTATCGTTCATTGTCTTTAGTAGGTCTGTCTTTGACACGTTAACCAATCCTCTCGCTTTGTAAATCCATCATTAATTATAGCAAAATAGAGCCGACAAATTGCCGACTCTTCAATTTTAATAACATTTAATTTTTGGTCCAAATTCCTGTATTCACAATTCGATTAAACGTCTCTTCGACCGAATTGGTTGGAATTAAAATCACTCCAACCACATCATCATCACGTGCATTACTGTGATAATTAAAATAAAATTGCCAGTTTGGTTGAAGGATTCGTTGTCTAAGAACCTGTTCATATTGCTTTTTCGTAAACAAACGAGCAACCACATCACTAATCTTATTAATCTTAGCTAATGGCAACCCTGAAATGGCCCGAAGATGTTGATCATACTCGCTGATATCAGTAGCTAAATTAAACAAAAAACCGGCATTATTAACGGTTGGATCAATGTTTGTAACGTAAATGTTTTGATCAGCCGTTACACCGAACGATACCTCAAATGAACCAACGTATTTAACATTTTTGCCAATTTGATTAACAATTCTAATCATTTCGTTAATAACGTTAGAATCTGTTTTGGAAGTATCAGTACTTACCGTTTGGAGCATGTTCCCTAAATAACTGGTTTTAACGGCGGGAAATTGTTGTAAATCTTCTTTTACTGATTTAGTAGCAATAATTGCGTATTCGAAACGGTAAGGAACGTAAGATTCCAGTATATATGGACCCCTTTTTAACATATCAGAAGCAAGTGCAATATCATTTGATTCGTTAATAACTAGTTGTTGGTTATTAGTCATGTGTCGCTGAATTGGCTTTAAAATTGCAGGATATCCAATTGAATCAATTGCTTGATAGATATCTTCCAAGTTAATAATAGTGACGTATGGTGACGTATTGACGTTAATTTGATCAAAAAAGGCCCTTTCCATCACACGGTCCTGACTAATCTCTAAAAGGGATTCGCCTTGAGGAACATAAGTATACTTTTCGATTTCACTAATAACCTGAGGATCAATGTCATTTGAAACGTATGTAACTAAATCACACTTCTCAGAAAATTCCCTTAAAGTATCAACATCATTAACGTCACCTGTAAATGCGTAATCAGATTGTCTAGCGATCTCGCTATCTGAATTAGAACTATAGGTGGCGATTTTTAATCCCGCGTCGCGGGCCACGTTAACTAGTTGCGTACTACTAAAATAGTCACCAATAATTCCAATTGTGCTTCCTGGGTAGAGTAATACTGAATCCATAGTTTAACCTCCAATAAATCTTTTGCTACATCATTGTTTATCGTATTGATTAAGATGATACTTTTTAATGATTTTAATTATTTTGTCTGCATAAGCCGGGTCTGTTGCATATCCATCGGTACTGAGAGCCTTGGCAGAATCAACGTAATTGTCCGCCGACACAACTTCTTTATATTGCATGGGGTTCCAGTCTGTTCCATGAGCTAGTAAAACAGCATGATCTTCAATTGACTCATCCCAATTATCGTAAACGCGAAAACTTCCGTGAACCATTGCGGGTGATCCACTCGTATATTCAGTCGTGTCCAAAGTGACACTCTTTTGTCCAGCACCCGCTTTAACACCAAAAAGATTATTATACTTTGAAGCCAAAGTACTCTGGCCCCAATCTGATTCTAAAATAGCCTGAGCAAGGGTAATGCTAGTCAAAATTTTATACTTCCGTTGCATCTCAACTGACTTCGGTAAAATCTTGTTGATAAATTCCTTATGTTGAACACTAACATTATTTTGTTCATACTGCGGGTTAAAATGAGAATTGCCTAAAATCATCACAGCACCAACGAACATGACTAACAGGATTAGCACGGTCAGGACATAAGCAACTAACTTATTTTGCTTTTGCTTCTTTTTCCTAGCCAAACTAACCCTCCTTACAAATAAATTTACTGTTTAAATTGTACTACAAAAATGTTAAAAATTGACAAATGTTAATTATTCGTTTATATTTCATTAGTTGAATACAATTGGAGGTGGTCAGTTTGGCAAAGAAACACGATGAACAAACGGAGACCGAAAAATCACCCTTTGAAGTTGGCGATGAAGTATCGTTTAAACTTGAAAAGAATGATTTTACTGGTTATATCGATAAAGCTTACAATAATGCCTTTTTGATTACATTTGAATCTGATGATCCAGAAATAATTGATAAGTATCATAACAAGACCGTTATTAATCACAAAGATCTTAAAATGATTAAGCAAGCTCCACGAATTCAAAAAGATCCTGATGAGGGACCAGATGACGATTCAAAACAAGATGGTGACAAAAAATCATCGGACGCATCAAAGTAACAAAAAGCAGATCGTAATGATCTGCTTTTTATTTTTGGATTACTTTATCTAACGAAATAATGATAATTGGACAAACAATTGCTGTAATAATCATTTCTATCAGACCATTGGTTCCAACTACCCCTAATAAGGCATAGATAATTTTGTCAACACTCACATGGTATAGGATTGGAGCTTGCTTTCGATTAAAAATATAAATAAATAACAGCACTAAAATTGTATTGGTCATGGAACCCAAAGCGCATGCAATCACAAGTGAAAGCTTATTATTAAGTAATTTTTTTAACCATTTGTAGGAAAAGTAAGCAACTACCGGAATTAGGGCCCGCGGTAAAATGGCCGTAATCGGATTCTCAAAGACAAGTGGAGCAATTGGACTAGTAGGCCACGTAAAGGCCCTGACAAACACAATTACACCCCAGAGCGTGCCAAGAATAAAGCCATCCTTTAAACCAAGCACTAAGGTTGCCACAATCACGGTAATTGGAATTAACGTAATGCTTAGTGGACCAACCGGAATATATCCTAAAATAGGAACAAAATTTTGAATCAAAATAATGGCAATAAAAACTGACAAAATTGCAATATGATAATTTCGTGTCTTTTTCATTTTAAATTCACCCATTTAATAAAAAAGCGCTCATGCGGACATGAGCGACAAAATATAATCTTCTGATTAACGTTTTGAGAATTGACCAGCCTTACGAGCTTTCTTAAGGCCGGGTTTCTTACGTTCCTTCATACGAGGGTCACGTGTTAATAAACCAGCCTTCTTGAGGGATTCTCTAAAGTCTGGATCAACTTCAAGTAAAGCACGTGCAATTCCTAAACGAACAGCACCAGCTTGTCCTGAATATCCACCACCATTAACGTTAGCTAATGTGTCATAGTTACCAAGTGTCTCAGTAACATTGTATGGTTGTAAAATGATTTCTCTTAAATTAGGAAATGGAATGTAATCTTCAACATCTTTGTCATTGATTACAACTTTTCCAGTACCTGGTACTAAGCGTACACGAGCAACTGAATCTTTACGGCGACCTGTGCCGGTATATTGTACTTTAGCCAATTGTGTTTCCTCCTTAAATTAGGTTCTTAATATCAAGAACTTCTGGTTTTTGAGCTTCATGAGTGTGATCTTCACCTGCATAAACGTGAAGTTTTTTAGCGATTTGACGACCTAATGTACCGTGAGGAAGCATACCTTTAACTGAAGTTTCGATAAGTCGATCAGGCTTCTCTGCTCTCATTTGACCAGCAGTAATTGACTTAAGTCCACCAATGTAAGATGTGTGGTGATAATAAATCTTGCCACTAGCTTTCTTACCAGACAATGCAACTTTAGATGCATTGATTACAATAACATTGTCACCTGTATCTACGTTTGGCGTAAATGTAGGTTTGTTTTTTCCGCGTAAAATAGAAGCAACGACACTTGAGAGACGACCTAATTCAACGCCATCTGCGTCAATAACGTACCACTTGCGATCTACTTCGCCGGGTTTAGCCATATATGTTGTATGCACTTTTAATTCCTCCATGTTTCCGTGTTTGTTCGACACCTAATAAGTTTCCGGGGCTTATCGTGGGGCAAACAATACCAGTTACAATAGTACTAACATTTCTTCTGAAAGTCAAATTCATTTTAATCATCTGGATGATGTTTTCGTTTTGAATGTTTTGGATCATCTCCTGGATAATAAACCTTTTTTAAGTACAATCCATTAGCTGGCATTGTTAAACGTGCTTCGTTTCGATCCTTCACTTTGAACAATCGTTGGATATCATGAACTGGCCGCTTTCCCCGTCCAATCTCCATCAGCACCCCAACCATAATCCGAATTTGATTATACATAAAACCATCACCATAAAACTCGAACTGCATCTCATTAGTAACTTTATCTAAGTTAGCATCAACCGAGAAAATTGTACGAACCCGACTCCCCTCCTTTGCACCAGAAGCAACAAAAGACGAAAAGTCATGTTTGCCAACGTAATCATGAATGGCCTCTTCGATCCAATCGAAATTAACGGGAAAACGCCAATGAGCAGTATAATTTCTTTTAAATGGATTGGTAAAGCGCCCTAAATCCAACCGATACAAGTACTTTTTCCCCGTTACATCATAACGAGCATGAAAGTCAGCATTAACCTTTTGCACACTTATTATTTCAATATCCAAGGGACACATACTGTTTAACCCCTTTAACATACTTTCCTCACCTAAATCATAGGGAAAGTCAAAATGGGCAACCTGACCTAGGGCATGAACACCTGCGTCAGTTCTGCCAGATCCATAAAGTAAAACATGCTTGCCACTTTTTTGGGCCATTTTGTTAATAATATTAGTTAAAGTTCCCTCCACCGTTCGCTGCTTGGGCTGCGTTTGAAAGCCAGCAAATTTAGTCCCATCATATGCAAATGTAATTTTATACCGAGTTTTCATCTAATTCCTCACTAAAATAATTACAACCGTTAAAACCATCATGACCCCTAAAGCAACCCAATCAAGGACCGTCCAAGAGACGAGCTGATAATGAGTTCGCTTGACCTCATCAGAATATCCACGAGCTTCCATGGCATCTGCAAGGTGTTCAGCATGACGAAAAGAAGAAACAAACAAGGGAATAATCAGCGACACTAGGCTTTTAGCTCGTTTCATTAATTTGCCTTTACCAAAATCAACACCCCGTGCCCTTTGAGCATTCATAATGTCATTTAACTCATCGATTAGAGTCGGAATAAATTGAAGTGCAATTGAAACCATCATCCCAATCGTTTCAGTGGGAACTTTAACCCACTTAAGCGGTCTCAGAATCGTCTCAACACCAAGTGCAATCATCGATGGACTGGTCGTGATGGTCAAAATAGTAGCAATCGTGATAATAAGGACCAATCGAACAAATATCATGACCGCATTAATAATTCCCGATGAAGTGATGGAGATAAACCATAAATGAAAATAAACCGTTCCGCCATGGCCAAAAAACACTTGAATCAAGACCGTAAAAATAATTAGCCACAGAATGGGTTTGACCCCCTTTAGAAGCATCTTAATTCGAGAATGGGATAAGTATATCAGCACCAACGTAAAAAGCGTCATACATCCATAACTGACCCAATTATTGCACATCAAAATAAGCGTAATAATGATAACGGAGCCTAAAATCTTAAACGCTGGATTTAAACGATGAATGAATGAATTTCCAGGAAAGTATTTTCCAAACACAAATTGATCGATTCTACTTCACTCCACTTCGTTTTTGCGTAATTTCGTTAACAACTTCATCCGCTGTTAACGGAATCTTTTTTAATCTGATGCCTCGATTAATTAAATCATAGTATATCTGGACAGAATCAGGAAGCGCTAATGAATTTTGATCGATTAACTTGTAATTGCTGAATAATTCCCTAGGAGTTGAATCAGAACACACTTTTCCATCATTCATAACCACAACACGGGTAGCATTTTGTGCCACCACATCCATATCGTGAGTAACCATGATGATGGTTACTCCATTTTTGTTTAGTTGCTTGATAATCTTTAATATCTCGGTCTTGCCACTAGGATCCAATCCCACCGTCGGCTCATCTAAAATGAGAACGGTTGGATCACATGCAATCGTTCCAGCAATTGCGACCCGACGCATTTGACCGCCAGACAACTCAAAGGGTGAACGAGAATACAGTTCTTTACTAATGCCAACAATTGAAAGCGCCTGAATGGCTCTCTTTTTTGCAACTGCTTCATTTTCGCCAAAATTAAGTGGACCAAAAGATACATCTTTTAGAACATTATCTTCAAACAGTTGTTTTTCCGGAAACTGGAAAATCATCCCGACTTTTTTTCTGAGCTCACTTAGGTTATGGTTGTTAGTTTCACTGTTAATTTTGATTTTGCCAACGGTAACACTCCCCGAAGTCGGTTTCAATAATCCGTTAATCATCTGAACTAACGTTGACTTTCCGCTACCAGTTTTTCCAACAACACCCAAAAATTCACCCTTATTAATCTTTAAACTGACATTACTTAAAGCCTGTCTTTCTGATGGCAGACCGGGTTGATAGACAAAATCAACGTTACTTAAAATAATGTGCTTATCCATTGGCTCATCCCCTCATCATCCACGTACTTGTCAGTAATGTCATATCCTGCATCAAGGAATTTCTGCCTTAACTTCTCACTAAAGGGAAGATCTAGATCCATATCAGCAATTAATTGATGCTTCTGAAAGAAAGCACTTGGTTTTCCGTCAAATACAATTTTATTATTATTAAGTGCTAATATCCGATCGGATTTAGCCGTCACATTGATATCATGCGTAATGGAGAGAATTGTCATATTTTGTTTTTGATTTAATTTGTTGACAACTTGATGAATTTGTCTAGTAGCTAAAGGATCTAGCATACTTGTCGCTTCATCTAGAATTAAAATTTTAGGATCAAGCACAATTGCTCCTGCAATTGCGACCCGTTGCTTTTGTCCACCAGAAAGACTACTAGGAATCTCGTCTCGATATTCCCACATTCCTACCTTTTCTAACGCCGATTTAACTTTTGGCTTCATCGCTTCTCTTGGAACCGCCCTATTTTCAAGTCCAAACGCAACGTCACTTGCTACCGTGGCACCAACAAATTGATCATCTGGATTTTGAAAAACTAAGCCAATTGCTTTTCTTGTTTCGCGGTCATTACCATGAGAGTCCAACCTGATCCCATCTACCACAATTTCTCCCTCACTAGGAGTTAGAAGACCATCAACCAGTTTGGCAATGGTACTTTTACCACTCCCATTGCGACCGATTAATGAAATATATTCACCTCGTTCGCACTGAAAAGAGACATCATCTAATACCTTATGATCATCTTCATTATTATACCTAAAAGAAAGATTGGAAACATTAATGATTGGATTCATGGAATCAGCTCTCCTATTATTAAAATTATGTATAAAAAAATCACTAAAAGATTAAGGCGCATGGAGTTAACCACATTCAAGCTAGACTTGGAAAATCCATCATCGTAACACTTTATACCTTTAACCTTAGTGATTCCTATAGTGAAATATTTATTATTCTTAACAAATATCGAAATTATTCGACAAATTGCAAGATTACCATTGGTGCACCGTCACCACGACGAGGCATTGTTTTAAGAATACGTGTGTAACCACCGTTTCGGTCCGTATACTTTGGTGCTACTTCGTCAAATAACTTTTGTAATGCACTAGTTACTTTGATACTATCTCCGTCTTCTTTTACATCAGCAATGGTGTTTTGCAAGTAAGCTGCAGCTTGACGACGAGCATTCAAGTCACCCTTCTTGCCCAAGGTAACCATCTTGTCGGCTAATGATCTAACATCCTTAGCGCGAGCTTCTGTTGTTTTGATTTGACCGTTAACAATTAAGTCAGTAGTCAAATTACGAAGCAAAGCACGACGTTGAGCACTCGTACGTTGTAATTTGCGATAACTCATAACCGGATATCCTCCTTTTTAGTCTTCTTTACGTAAAGATAGTCCTAATGCTGCTAATTTTTCTTTAACTTCATCGAGTGACTTACGGCCAAGATTTCTAACCTTCATCATGTCAGCTTCAGACTTATCAGTTAATTCTTGAACAGTATTAATTCCAGCACGTTTCAAACAATTGTAAGAACGAACTGAAAGATCCAATTCTTCAATTGACATTTCAAGCATTTTTTCTTTATGGCTTTCTTCCTTCTCAACCATAACATTGGCATTCTTTGCTCTGTCAGTTAAATCAATAAATAATTGGAAATGTTGATTTAAGATCTTAGCTGCCAAACTAATTGCATCAGAAGGTGTAATTGAACCATTAGTCCAAACGTCTAACGTCAATTTGTCGTAATCATCACGTTGACCAACACGTGCATCTTCTACTTGATAATTAACACGTTCGATTGGGGTATAAATAGAATCAACTGGTAGAACACCAATTGGCATACCATCGTTTTTGGCTTTGTTTTCTTCAGCAGAAACGTAGCCGCGACCTTTGTTGGCAGTCATGTTCATGTGGAATGTAGTTCCGTCAGCAACCGTTGCAATGTGCAAATCCGGATTTAAAATTTCAACATCACTATCAGTTACGATATCACCTGCGGTTACATCGGCTGGTCCAGTTACATTAATACTCATTGACTTTGTTTCATTGTCATCTGAGTTAATTTTCAAATTAATCTTTTTAACGTTTAAGATAATTTGAGTAACATCTTCAACTACACCCTTTACAGTTGAAAATTCGTGTAGAACACCATCAATTTGGATGCTAGTAACCGCAGCTCCTGGTAATGAAGCCAACAAGACACGTCTAAGTGAATTGCCTAAAGTGGTACCATATCCTCTTTCGAGTGGTTCTACAACTATTTCACCATAGTTGTCTGTTTCTTCAATTTTGTGAATGTTTGGCTTTTCAAATTCAATCATTGTAGTCTCTACCCCTTTCAAAACGCATTGAGTAATTTAAAACTTTAACGTTCATTAAATATTAAACTCTACGACGTTTTGGAGGACGAGAACCATTGTGTGGAACTGGAGTTACATCACGAATTGCAGCAACTTCCAAACCAGTACTTTGTAAAGCACGAATAGCTGACTCACGACCAGATCCAGGACCCTTAACAGCAACTTCTACTGATTTCATTCCATGTTCCATTGCAGTCTTAGCAGCTGCTTCAGCAGCCATTTGAGCAGCAAATGGGGTAGACTTACGACTTCCACGGAATCCCAATGCACCAGCTGATGACCAAGCAATAGCATTCCCTTGAACATCGGTAATCATAACCAAAGTGTTATTAAAGGTTGAGTGAATGTGTGCTACACCAGACTCAACGTTTTTTCTTGCTTTACGCTTACGAGTATTTTTAGTTTTAGCCATAGAAACTGATAGCCTCCTTCTTTATTATTTTTTACCAGCGATTGTGGTTTTCTTACCTTTTCTTGTACGTGCGTTATTTTTCGTGTGTTGACCTCTAACAGGTAAACCGCGACGATGACGCATCCCACGATATGAACCGATTTCTTGAAGAGTCTTGATACTCATAGTAACTTCTCTACGTAAGTCACCTTCGATTGTGTAACCATCAAGAGCTTCTCTGATCTTATCTTCTTGATCAGGTGTTAAATCACGTACACGAACGTCTTCTGATACCCCAGCTTTTTTCAAAACTTGCTGAGCAGTTGTGTTTCCAACACCATAAATGTATGTTAACGCAATAACAATTCGCTTATCACGTGGTAAATCAACTCCGGCAATACGAGCCATTAAAGTCCACCTCCTATAATTTTAATTTATTTATTTTCCTTGTCTTTGCTTGTGCTTAGGGTTTACAGGGCAAACCACCATCACACGGCCTTTTCTCTTAATAATCTTACAATGTTCACACATTTTTTTTACTGATGGACGTACTTTCATTTTTTATAACCTCCTATATGAAGGGTTTACTTAAATCGATAAGTAATTCGACCCTTTGTTAAATCATACGGTGACATTTCAACGGTTACACGATCTCCTGGTAGGATCCGAATGTAATGCATTCTGATCTTGCCAGAAACGTGTGCCAAAATTTCATGACCATTTTCAAGCTCGACCTTAAACATTGCATTAGGTAAAGTCTCTGAAACCTTACCCTCAACTTCAATTACATTATTTTTAGACACGAATAATCCTCCAAAATTACTAAACTCGTAAGTATCACTTACAAATAGACATACAAACTATAATATACCACATCACTGACATTCCAGCAATCAAACGACAATTTACTAATTTAAATTGCTTAGAATTTTCTCAATGTCGTTACTAACGTCTGCAATATCTCGATCACCCTTAACTGAATGCAAAATGCCGCGATCCTTGTAAAAGTCAATTAAAGGAGCATTACTCTTTTCATTGATTTTCAGACGATTCTTGACAGTTTCAGGTTTATCATCACTTCTTTGATAGAAGACGTGAGCACCGCAAACATCACAAGTACCATCAACTATAGGTTTTTTATATAATTTATGATAAGTTGCGCCACAGTTTTTGCAGATGAAACGACCCGACAAACGTTTGATTAAAACACTTGGATCGACTTCAATATTAATAACTGCATTCAACTCTTTGCTCATTTTCCTAGTCATTTCCTCAAGGCTTTTAGCCTGATCAATGTTTCTAGGAAAACCATCTAACAAATAACCTTTGTCAGTATCAGGTTGTTTAAGACGATCCTCAACAATCCCACAGGTAACATCATTAGGAACTAATTCACCCTTATCGATGTATTGTTGAGCCTTAATTCCCATGGGAGTTTTGTTTTTCATTGCTGCCCTAAATATGTCTCCAGTTGAAATATGTGGAATCCCATATTTTTCAACAATGAATTCAGCTTGAGTACCTTTTCCAGCTCCTGGAAGACCCATTAGTAATAAATTCATTGACATTTAAATTCCTCCACTACTTGTTATCATCCGGAGTACTTTGAATAAATCCAACGTACTCTTTTCTCATCATTAATCCTCTAATTTGTTGAATGGTTTCAATAGCAACTCCAACGATAATCAAGAGGTTAGTACCACCTAGTCCAATTGATTCGTTTAAGTTCCAAACATTTTGTGCAATCAATGGGATTAGAGAAACAATACCCAAGAACAAAGCACCAACGGTACTAAGTCTCATCAACAATCGAGAAATATATAACTGAGTTTCACGACCAGGCCATACTCCCGGAATGTAGCTACCTTGTTTTTGTAAGTTTTCCGACAATTTCTGTGGATTAACTTGAACAAACGCATAGAAGAAAGTAAATACAACAATTAAGAAGGTGTAAAACGCAGCTCCAAGTGGGGTCTGCATGTTAAACAACTTACTTAAAAATTCATACCATCCGGATCCTTGAAAGTTTTTGGTGAAAAACATCAAAATCGTTTGAGGAGTGGAAATAAATGCACTTGCGAAAATAACTGGAATAACTCCAGCGACGTTAACCTTCAAGGGAAGGTAACTGCTGTCTGGTGAACCTGATGTTCTTCTAGTATATTGAATTGGAATTCTACGTTCAGCTTGTTGTACCCAAGTAACAAAGGTAACAATAATCAAAATTACAATAATCAAGGCAATAATGAAAAGAGCTGGCTTCCAAATTTCATTCATTGGTGTACCTTCAACGTATTGACGATAAACACTCATAATTCCACTTGGCATTTCAGCAACAATTCCAGCAAAGATGATCATTGAAACTCCCTGACCAATTCCTTTGTCAGTAATCATGTCGCCCATCCACGTAGTGAGCATTGTACCAGCAGTCAAAATTAAACCAATACTAATGTAAGTTCCCATTCCAGGGTTCTTAACTAAATGAAGACTACTCAAAGCATTAAATCCAGCAGTAATACCAATTGATTGGACAAATGCTAAAACAATCGTTAACCATCTTGTTACCTGATCCAATTTTTGCCTTCCGACTTCACCTTGTTTCCCCCATTCAACGAATCGAGGAACGATATCCATCTGAAGTAACTGAACAACAATTTGTGCAGTAATGTATGGTGAAACTCCCATTGCAAATAATGAGTAATTAGTTAATCCACCACCACTAAACATATTCAATACATTAACTAAACCTGAGGATGCAACACTTTGCAAAGCTTCCGCATTGATTCCAGGCACAGTAATGTAAGCACCTAAACGGAAAACTGCCAATATAAAAAGGGTAAATAAAATCCTTTTTCTAATATCTTTTTCTTCAAAGGCATTCTTTAAGGTAGTGAACATTAAATCACCTCAGCTTTACCGCCGGCATCTTCAATTGCTTTTTCAGCACTCTTTGAGAATTTGTTAGCTTTAACAGTGAGCTTCTTAGTTAACTTGCCATCTGCAAGAACTTTAACGCCATCATTTGAGCCCTTAATCATTCCAGCTTGAATCAATACATCTGGAGTTACTTCTGAGCCATCATCAAAATTATCTAAATCAGCTAAGTTAACGATCGCTAAAACTTTTCTGTTGAAGTTGGTAAATCCACGTTTTGGAATTTGACGGTATAAAGGCATTTGGCCACCTTCAAAACCAACACGAGTTTTGCCACGAGCCTTTTGACCTTTTTGGCCACGACCTGAAGTCTTACCTTTACTACCAAGACCACGACCTAAACGAGTTCTTGATGAACGTGAACCGTTAGCAGCTTTTAATTCATTTAACTTCATTGAATTGCACCTCCCTATCTTTTAAAGAATATTAATCAACTTGTTCAACCTTAATTAAATGAGCAATCTTGAATAGAGCTCCACGAGTTGCTTCATTATCAGGTTTAATAACACTACTATTTACTCGTCCCAATCCAAGGGCCTTAACAATCTTACGTTGTTTAGGGAGACGGTGAGCAGCACTATGAACTAAAGTAATCTTTAATTGAGCCATCTTCTAACCCCTCCTTATTATTCGGTTAAGTGATCTGATGAGACACCACGTAATGATGAAATTTCTTCAGCATTCTTAAGTTCCTTAAGACCTTCAAAAGTTGCACGAATTACGTTTACTGGTGTATCAGAGCCTAAACGCTTACTAGTAACATCGTTTACACCAGCTAATTCCATAACTGAGCGAACGGCACCACCGGCAGCAACTCCGGAACCTTCTTCAGCAGGCTTCAACATAATCTTTCCACCGCCAAAACGACCGATAACTTCGTGAGGGATAGTAGTTCCAACGATTGGAACTTCAATTAAGTTCTTTTGGGCACTATCAACGGCTTTTCTGATCGCTTCAGGAACTTCTTGAGCTTTACCAGTACCAAAGCCAACGTGGCCATTCTTGTCACCAACAACAACTAATGCAGCAAAACGTAGTCGACGACCACCCTTAACAACCTTAGTAATTCGGTTGATAGCAACAACGTTATCTTCTAAGTCCAGTTTGTCTGGATTAATAAACTTTGCCATGTGCGTTATATTCCTCCTTTTTTAAAATTCAAGTCCATTTTCACGTGCTGCATCTGCAAGGGCTTGTACACGTCCGTGATATAAGTATCCACCACGATCAAAAACAACATTCTTAACATTCTTTTCAACTGCACGCTTAGCAACTAAAGCACCAACGCTTGCGGCTTGTTCTGATTTGTTGTCTCCGGAAACTTCCTTGTCAACAGTTGAGGCACTAGCTAGCGTTACACCCTTTACGTCATCAATAACTTGAGCGTAAATGTTTTTATTAGAACGGAAAACGTTCAAACGTGGGCACTCAGCAGTACCAGAAATTTTACTTCTAACACGATTATGACGAACTTTACGTGTTTTATTCTTGTCTGGTTTGGAAATCAAAATAGTCACCTCTTATTTTTTATATTGTTAAATTACTTACCAGTCTTACCTTCCTTGAGGGTAATATGTTCATTTTCATATCTAATTCCTTTACCCTTGTAAGGTTCTGGTGAACGGTATGAACGAACTTCGGCAGCAAAATCACCAACATGTTGCTTGTTGATCCCACTAATGTTAATAGTAGTGTTATCTGGAACAGCTACGGTAAGATCTTCTGGAACTTGAACTTCAACGGGGTTTGAGTAACCAACGTTTAGAGTCAAAGTACTACCTTTTAATTGAGCACGATATCCAACTCCAACTAGCTTAAGTGTCTTGTGGAATCCATTTGTAACACCTTCAACCATGTTATTGAAGTTCGCACGTGTTGTACCGTGTAGGGCACGTTCTTTGTTGTCATACTTACCAGTTGGAGTGAAGTTCACTTCGTTACCTTTAACTTGCATTTTAATTTCTGGTGAAATTGTAGCATTTAAAGTACCCTTTGGTCCTTTAACAGTTACGTTAGTACCTCTATGATTTACTTCAACACCGTCTGGAAGATCAACAGTTTTATAACCAATTCTACTCATATTAACACCTCCAATTCTTTTTTAATTTTTACCAAACGTATGCTAATACTTCGCCACCGACTTTTTTGTCTCTAGCTTCTTTATCAGTAATAACACCATCTGAAGTTGAAATGATAGCAATTCCTAAACCGTTTAAAACTTTAGGAACATCATCTGATTTAACATATGAACGTAATCCTGGCTTTGAAATTCGCTTCAAACCAGTGATTACACGTTGATTATCTTTTCCATACTTAAGGTATACACGGATAACACCTTGTTTATCGTCATCGATGTATTCCACATCGCGTACAAAGCCTTCACGCTTCAAAATTTCGGCAATGTTTCTTTTGATTTTTGATGCAGGAACGTCAACTGAATCGTGTCTTGCCATATTGGCATTACGAATTCGAGTTAAAAAGTCTGCAATTGGATCTGTCATGGACATAAACGTGAAACCTCCTTTTCAGTTTTATTATTTTACCAACTAGCTTTTTTCATGCCAGGAATTTGACCCTTATGGGCAAGTTGTCTTAAACAAATTCGGCATAAGTGAAACTTTTGGTAAACCGCACGAGGTCGACCACAACGTTCACAACGAGTGTAATTCTGTGTTGAGAACTTAGCTGGACGTTCACTTTTTTTAATTAATGATTTTTTAGCCAATATTAAACCTCCTATTTAGCGAATGGCATTCCGAATTGAGCTAACAATTCATGTGATTCTTCATCCGTATTAGCGGTTGTTACAAGTACGATATCTAAACCTCTAACACGGTTAACATCATCGTAATTAATTTCTGGGAAAATTAGTTGTTCTTTGATACCCAATGTGTAATTTCCACGACCATCAAATGATTTGTTGCTTACACCGTGGAAATCTCGAACACGTGGCAATGAAACATTAACTAACTTATCCAAGAAGTCATACATTCTTTCTCCTCTTAATGTAACTTTGGCACCAATTGGCATTCCTTCTCTAAGACGGAAACCGGCAATTGATTTTTTAGCCTTAGTTACGATAGGCTTTTGTCCAGAAATTAAACTTAATTCATGAACCGCCTCATCAAGGTTTTTAGAATTTGTTACAGCATCACCAACACCCATGTTTAAAACGATCTTGTCAAGTTTTGGGGCTTCCATAACTGATGAGTAATCAAATTTCTTAACGAGCGTTGGGAGAATATCTTCTTTGTATCTTTCTTCTAAGCGAGCTGCCATGCGATTAATTTCCTCCTTTCAGTTCCAATCTAATCGATTGGTTTTTGTGATTTTTTTGAAATACGAACTTTTTTACCATCTTTAACCACGAAGCTTACTTTTGTAGGTTCGTTAGTAGATGGATCAATTAACATTACATTTGAAGCATCAATTGGAGCATCAACGTCAGCAATTCCACCTTGGGGATTGTCTTGTGAAGCTTTTTGATGTTTCTTGATCTTGTTGATTCCTTCAACAACTACACGGTTCTTAGCAGCAATGGTTTTAACGACTTTGCCGTCTTTACCCTTGTCTTTACCACTAATAACACGAACTTTGTCACCAGTTTTCAAGAACATAATCCTGGCACCTCCTTGTTTTCCAATAGTATTAAAGTACTTCAGGCGCTAATGAAACGATCTTCATAAAATTATTACTACGTAATTCACGAGCTACCGGACCGAAAATACGGGTACCTTTAGGACTCTTATCATCGTTAATCAAAACAGCGGCATTTTCGTCGAAACGAATATATGAACCGTCAGTTCTATGTGCAGCAGACTTAGTTCTGACTACAACGGCTTTAACGACGTCTCCTTTTTTGACAACGCCACCTGGTGTTGCTTGTTTAACAGTAGCAACAATCACATCACCGATACCTGCATATCTAACTCTTGAACCACCTAAAACTTTGATAGTCAAAAGTTCACGTGCACCAGAGTTATCAGCAACCTTTAAACGACTCTCTTGTTGGATCATGGTTAGTGTCCTCCCTTCAACTTAAAATCAGAATACGATAGATAAAAAAGCTAGATAATAACTGCCTTTTCAACAACGTCTACTAGACGGAAGCGCTTAGTCTTAGACAATGGACGAGTTTCCATGATGTCAACAATATCGTTAACTTTTGCTTCGTTATTTTCATCTTGAACTTTATATTTCTTAGAATATTTAATACGTTTCCCGTAAGTTGGATGAGTCTTGTAAGTTTCAACGACAACAGTAATGGTTTTGTCCATCTTATCTGAAACCACACGACCTCTGTAACTTTTACGTTCGTTACGTTCTTCGCTCATAAAGTATTAACCTTCCTTTCTATCGTATTCTATTTCTTCAGTTCTTGTTGTCTAAGTGCTGTCTTGATTCTAGCGATTGTCTTTCTGACAGTCTTCAATCTAGCAGTATTTTCCAATTGACCAGTGGCTAATTGAAAACGAAGATTAAACAATTCTTTCTTGTAATCTTGTTCCTTAGCCCGCATTTCATCAGTGGTTAATTCATTAATTTCTTTAGCCTTCATTTGATTCGCCACCTACTTCCTCACGTTTAATAACTCGGGTTCTAACAGGTAACTTCATTGAAGCTAAACGTAAAGCTTCTTCAGCAGTTTCTTTGGAAACACCACCAACTTCGAAAAGAACCTTTCCGCGCTTGACAGTTGAAACCCAACCAGCTGGGGTACCTTTACCTTTACCCATTCGAACACCGATACCTTTTTCAGTATATGATTTTTGAGGGAAAATTTTGATCCAAACTTTTCCACCACGTTTCATATAACGAGTCATGGCAACACGGCAAGCTTCGATTTGTCGGTTACTGATCCAATGTGAATCAAGTGCTTGCAAACCATAATCACCAAAAGTAACAGTGTTTCCACCCTTTGAGTGACCACGCAACTTACCTCTGTGCTGTCTTCTGAACTTAACACGTTTAGGTACTAGCATGCTTATTTCCCTCCTTTTTCAGTTTTTTCCTCCGGTTTATCGGGCAAAACTTCACCACGGTTGATCCAAGTCTTAACACCGATTTTACCGTAAGTAGTATCTGCTTCATTCCATGAATAGTCAATATCAGCTCTAAGTGTATGAAGTGGAACACTTCCGTCTGAATATCTTTCAATTCGTGTCATATCAGCACCATTTAAACGACCTGAAGATTGAACTTTAACACCCTTAGCTCCAGAACGCATAACTCTTTGCATTGCCTGACGCATTGCACGACGGAATGCTACCCGACCTTCAAGCTGACTTGCAACGTTTTCACCAACAAGATCAGCTTCTAAATCAGGTTTTTTAACTTCAACAATATTGACATGAACCCGACGTCCCGTCAATTTGTTTAATTCTTTACGAAGACTTTCAACTTCTGCTCCACCTTTACCGATAACCATTCCTGGCTTGGCAGTATGGATAGAAACATTAACACGTTTTGCAGCACGCTCAATGTCAACACTTGATACAGAAGCATCAGCGAGTCTCTTTGCTAGATAGTTACGAATTTTTAAATCTTCGTTTAAGTATGAAGCGAATTTATCGTCGTTAGCATACCATTTAGCTTGCCAACCACGGTTAACGCCAATTCGTAAACCATTTGGATTAATTTTTTGACCCACGTTTATCCCTCCTACTTTTCTGACACTACAATTGTAATGTGACTAGTTCTTTTGTTGATTGGTGAAGCAGAACCTTTAGCACGGGGACGGAAACGTTTTAAAGTTGGTCCTTCGTTAACATATGCTTCACTAACAACTAGATCTTGACGATCTAAATCAAAATTATTTTCTGCATTTGCTACAGCTGACATCAAAACCTTTTCTACAACTGGTGAAGCACCTCTAGGGGTGAATTTCAAAATTGCAGTAGCTTCTGATACGCTTTTACCTCTAATAAGATCTACAACAAGGCGAACCTTACGAGCGGCGATACGAACAGTCTTTGCAGTAGCTTTTGCTGATGTAACTTGTTGTTCAGCCATTGGTTATCCTCCTTGCTTAAACTGTTTTTTTATCTGCGTCGCCATTTCCATGTCCATGGAAAGTACGCGTAGGTACGAATTCTCCGAGCTTGTGGCCCACCATGTCTTCTTGAATGTAAACTGGGACATGTTTTCTACCATTGTAAACAGCAATGGTGTATCCAATAAAACTTGGGAAAATGGTTGAACGACGTGACCATGTTTTAATTACCGATTTTTTATCTTGATCTTTTTGTGCATCGATCTTTTTTAATAATGATTGATCGGCAAAAGGTCCCTTTTTTAAACTTCGACTCATTATGAAACCTCCTCTGCGATTACTCAATAAATAAATAATTCAGACTACATCTTTGAACCTTTACGGTGTCTAACAATAAACTTGTTTGAACGTGCTTTCTTTGATCTAGTCTTCTTACCAGTTGTCTTCTTATGCCATGGAGACAATGGACTTGGGTAACCAACTGGAGCTTTACCTTCACCACCACCATGTGGGTGATCGTTAGGGTTCATAACAGATCCACGTACGTGAGGTCTTTGACCACGGTAACGAGTTCTACCAGCTTTACCCCATACAACTAATCCATGTTCATCATTACCAACGCTACCAATAGTAGCTCGGCAAACTGAAAGTACCATTCTAACTTCACCAGATGGTAATTTAACTAATGCATACTTGCCTTCGTTACCAAGTAACTGTGCTGAAGCTCCAGCAGAACGAACAAGTTGTCCACCCTTGCCAGGTTTCAATTCAATGTTGAAGATGGTTGAACCAACAGGAATATCAGCTAATTGAAGGGTGTTACCAGCCTTAATATCAGCATCCTTACCAGATTCAACAACGTCTCCGACTTTTAATCCTTTAGGTGCAATGATGTATGATTTAATTCCGTCTTCATAAACGATTAAAGCAATATTTGCAGTTCTATTTGGATCATATTCGATGGTTTTAACGGTTGCAGGAACACCATCATGATCACGTTTGAAATCAATAAGACGGTATCGATGCTTGTTTCCACCACCACGATGTCTAACAGTCATCTTACCTTGGCTATTACGACCACCGCTATGAGCATTTGACTCAACTAAACTTTTTTCTGGCACGTTAGTAGTAATTTCACTATAGTCAATACTAGTCATATTACGACGGCCATTAGTAGTTGGTTTGTACTTTTTTAGAGCCACGTTATTTCCCTCCTATTCAAAGATTATTCTTCTGAGAAAATCTTGATTTCATCAGAATCGTTGGACAAAGTAACAATAGCCTTACGACGTTTCTTAGTACGTCCAACATATTGACCTTGTCTCTTTTTCTTACCTTTTACATTCATAATATTAACTTTAACAACTTTAACGTTAAAAATCTCTTCAACAGCATTCTTAACTTGAGTCTTAGTTGCTCGTACATCAACATCAAAAGTATATTTTTTGTCGTCCATTACATCAGTTGAAGCTTCAGTAACTACCGGACGTAAAATGATATCTCGTGCTTCCATTATGCGAGCACCTCCTCTACTTGAGAAAGAGCAGCCTTTGTAATAACAACCTTATTGTTGTTTAATACATCAAGTGTGTTAACACCTTTAGCATTAATAACTTGCACATTTTCGATGTTTCTTGCAGAACGTGCAGCATTTTCATTGTTATCTTCCAAAACTACTAATGTTTTAGTTGATGCGTCAAGTTTCTTCAAAAGATCTGATAAATCTTTAGTTTTTGGAGCCTTGTAGTCTAATGAATCTACTACTACTAAATCACCATTAGCAACTTTTTCAGAAAGAACTGACTTAACAGCTAATCTAGTAACCTTCTTTGGAAGGTGATATGCATATGAACGAGTAGTTGGGCCGAAGACAACTCCACCGCCAACCCATTGTGGGGCACGGATAGAACCTTGACGAGCACGACCAGTACCCTTTTGACGCCATGGTTTCTTACCACCACCACGTACTTTACCTCTAGATTTAACACCATTAGTACCTTGGCGTTGTGATGCTCTTTGCATTACGACAGTGTCATAAACAACGTTTTCATTTGGTTCAACGGCAAAAACAGCATCGTTTAAATCAACTGTTCCTTGTTTACTACCATCTTGTTTGTATAATGTTACGCTTGCCATCTACGGTTCCTCCTTTCTTATTTTCTTGATTCAATAACAGATGTTTTAACTGTTACTAATGATTTGTTTGCACCAGGAACGTTACCCTTGATTAATAGTACGTTGTTATCAACGTCAGCGTTAACGATTTCAAGGTCTTGAATGGTAACGCGATTGTTACCCATTCGTCCTGGTAATTTCATTCCTTTAACAACTCGGTTAATAATGACACCTAATGAACCGGGACGACGGTGATATCTTGATCCGTGGGTTTCAGGTCCACGACGTTGTCCATTTTTGTGGATGTTACCTTGGTAACCATGACCTTTAGTAGTACCCGTTACGTCAACGACGTCACCTGGTTGAAATACGTCAGCTTTAACTTCGTCTCCAACTTTGTAATCTCCCAAGTCAACATCTCTGATTTCACGAATGAAGCGCTTAGGAGTAGTTTTTGCTTTTTTAACATGACCTTGTTCAGGTTTGTTGCTTAATACTGGACGCTTGTCATCGAATCCAAGTTGAATTGCATCGTAACCATCTGATTTGCTGTTCTTAACCTGTAAGACAACATTAGGAGTTACATCAACAACAGTAACTGGAACGAGTTCTCCGTTATCAGTAAAAACTTGAGTCATTCCGACTTTTTTACCTAAGATTCCTTTTTTAGCCATGAGTACACCTCCGATATTCTGTAATTATTATAGTTTGATCTCGATGTCAACACCACTTGGCAAGTCTAACTTCATTAATGAATCAACAGTTTTAGGTGTTGGATTCAAAATATCAATCAAACGCTTGTGAGTTAACATTTCAAATTGTTCTTGAGCTTTACTGTACTTAAATGGTGATGCCAATACGGTATATAGAGTTCTGTCCGTTGGTAATGGAATTGGACCAGAAATAGTAGCACCAGTACGTTGTGCGGTTGCCACAATCTTGTCAGCAGCTTGATCTAAAATACGGTGTTCATAAGCTTTCAAACGAATACGAATCTTCTCTTTTGCCATGTTTTTCCCTCCTTCGTCTATTTTCAAAATAAGACTAGCTCCGTGGAAATTACCGGCACATCCTCGCATGGCAAAGCGGCCGGGTGTGTCGCAACCTCCCACATCAAAGCTAAATGTTGTACTAATTTTGGACAGTCTATCCCCCCAAAACCGAGTACTTAACTATCATACCCGATATTCTCTTATTTTTCAAGGCTTCTCATCACATTAAGTATAAAAAAAGTTCCAGAAACTTTTTCAATTTCTAGAACTTTTACAAAAAATTACTTTTCTTCTTTACTATTTCCACCATTTTTCTTAATGATGTCTTCTTGGATGCTCTTAGGAACAGCACTGTAATGATCAAAACTCATAACAAATGTTCCACGTCCCTGAGAAGCAGAACGTAAATCGGTAGCATAACCAAACATTTCTGATAGTGGAACCATTGCATGAATGTTTTGTGCCTTGTCTTGAGCTTCCATACCTTCAACGTTTCCACGTCGTGCGGTAACTTGTCCCATGACGTCACCCATGTATTCTTCTGGAACACGAATATCAACTTTCATGATTGGTTCAAGAATAACTGGATCAGCCTTCTTAGCAGCTTCCCTCAAAGCAATGGAAGCAGCGATCTTAAAGGCAGCTTCACTTGAATCGACTTCATGATAACTACCATCATATAATTTAGCTTTCAAATCAATCAATGGATATCCGGCTAATACACCATTTTCCATGGCTTCTTTTAGACCTTGTTCAACTGAAGGAATGAATTCTCTTGGAACAACTCCACCAACGATGGCGTCTTCAAATTCGAATCCTTTTCCTTCGTCATTTGGTGTAAATTCAATCCAAACATCACCATATTGACCTTTACCACCAGACTGACGAATAAACTTACCTTCGGCCTTAACTGGTTTAGTAAATGCTTCACGGTAGGCAACTTGGGGAGCACCAATGTTAGCTTCAACATTAAATTCACGTCTCATCCGTTCAATCAAAATGTTTAACTGAAGTTCACCCATTCCGGCAATCAAAGTTTGTCCAGTTTCTGGATTAGTTTCAGCTCTAAAAGTTGGATCTTCTTCAGATAACTTTTGCAAAGCATCATTCATCTTATCCTGATCAGCCTTAGTCTTAGGTTCAACGGCAACTTGGATAACTGGTTCTGGGAATTCCATTGATTCAAGACGTAATGGATGGTCTGGATCGGTTAAAGAATCACCAGTAGTGGTATTCTTCAAACCAATTGCAGCTGCAATATCACCTGAGAATACTTCTGGGATTTCTTGACGATTATTGGAGTGCATTTGTAGTAAACGACCAACACGTTCACGTTTGCCATTCGTAGCATTCAAAACGTATGAACCAGCCTTTAAGGTACCACGATAGACACGAATATAAGTTAAACGACCAACGTATGGATCGGTAGCAATCTTAAATGCTAATGAAGCAAATGGTTCCTTATCGTTAGCACGGATGTCAACTTGTTTGTCGTCATCATCTGGGTCAGTAGCAGTGTAAGGACGAACATCAAGTGGTGATGGTAAGTAGTCAACCACTCCATCCATCAACATCTGAACACCCTTGTTCTTGAAAGCTGAACCAGCAAATACTGGGTAAAAATCAAGATTCAAAGTTGCTCGACGAATACCCGCTTTAAGGTCTTCTTGTGAAATTTCTTTACCGTCAAGGAACTTTTCCATCACAGCGTCATCAACGTCTGCAACGGCTTCAATCAAAGCATCGTGACGCTTTTGAGCTTCCTCTTGCATGTCAGCTGGAATCTCATCAACATCCCATTCTGAACCTTCTTTATCTTCATCATAAACATAGGCTTGCATGGTAATTAAATCAATCACACCAGCAAAGTCAGCTTCAGCACCAATTGGCATCTGAACGGCCTGGGCGTTAGCACCTAAACGGTCATGCAAACTTTTAACTGACATATCAAAGTCAGCACCAACTTTATCCATCTTATTAATGAAGACAATTCGTGGAACAGCAAAGTCTGATGACTGACGCCATACGGTTTCAGTCTGTGGTTCAACACCGGCTTGACCATCCAAAACAACAATACCACCATCTAGCACACGTAATGAACGTTCAACTTCGGCAGTAAAATCAACGTGTCCTGGGGTATCAATGATGTTAACACGGTAACCCTTCCATTCAGCAGTGGTAGCAGCTGAAGTAATAGTAATTCCACGTTCTTTTTCTTCTTCCATCCAGTCCATTTGTGAATCCCCTTCATGGGTTTCACCAATTTTGTGGATACGACCGGTATAGTACAAGATACGTTCAGTAGTAGTAGTTTTACCGGCATCAATATGGGCAACAATACCAATATTACGAGTTTTGTCTAACGGAAATTCTCGCTTGTTAGCCATTATTTAACTCCTCTCAATCATTCACAATTTCATTATTTTAAAAAAGTGGCTAAATCGCTTTAGCCACCCACTTACAGTTAAAAACTAAAAGCTGATTACCAACGATAATGCGCAAAGGCACGGTTAGCTTCGGCCATTTTGTGAGTATCCTCACGCTTCTTAACTGCTGCACCGGTGTTATTTGAAGCATCGATGATTTCTTTTGCAAGACGTTCAGTCATGGTGTGTTCACCACGAAGTCTTGCATAGTTAACAATCCAACGTAAGCCTAAAGTAGTTCTTCGATCAGGACGAACTTCGATTGGAACTTGGTAGTTAGATCCACCAACACGACGGGCCTTAACTTCAAGAACTGGCATAACATTTTTCATTGCTTCTTCAAATACATCAACTGGATCGTTACCAGTTTGTTCTTTGATCATATCAAAGGCACCATATAAAATTTCTGATGCAGTCCCTCTTTTACCATCTAACATCAAATGGTTAATTAATTTAGAAACCAATTTTGAGTTGTAGATTGGATCAGGAAGGATTTCTCTTTTTTGCACTTTTCCTTTTCTAGGCATGTAAAAGTCCTCCTCAATAATAACTTAATTAATTGTCTATTCCTTAGGTTTCTTAGTACCGTATTTAGAACGACCTTGGCGACGATCACTTACACCCGCAGTATCTAATGCACCACGAACAACATGATATCTAACACCAGGCAAATCCTTAACACGTCCACCACGAATTAAAACAACACTATGTTCTTGCAAGTTATGTCCAATTCCGGGAATGTATGCAGTAACTTCAATCAAGTTAGAAAGTCTAACACGAGCATACTTACGTAAAGCTGAGTTAGGCTTTTTAGGAGTCATAGTACCAACACGAGTTGCAACTCCACGTTTCTGAGGTGCAGGGTTCTGTGTGTTTTTCTTTTTGTAACTGTTATATCCGAAGCCTAAAGCTGGGGATTTTGATTTAGAAGTTCTAGATTTACGACCTTTACGAACCAATTGGTTAATTGTAGGCATCTAAAAAGTCCTCCCTTTCCTAATATAATATATTTTTTAAGTCCACACATCCAGGCGGTTCTTTTTTGAAGTTAAAAAAATCGCTTAGTTGTTTATAAGCACAATAAGTAGAATACCACGTAGAAAAAGACGTGTCAACAAGACTTCAATTAATTTCCGTACTTTTTGGTGGAGGTTTTGTTGATGATCATTTATTGGTTTATTGTAGGTAGCATTGTTGGATCTTTTATAAACGTTATGGTTGATCGAACCATTACGCACGAAAACTTTGTCTTCGGTCATTCTAAGTGTAGTAACTGTGGCAAGTTTCTAAAGTGGTACGAACTCATCCCGATTGTGAGTTACATGATTCAATTCGGAAGGTGTCGGACATGTTCAACTCGATTACCACTTTATTTACTGTATTTTGAAGTAACCGGAGCCACCGCTTTTACTATATTTCCACCTGTTTGTTTAGATAACCTCGAAAATTTATCGCTACTTTTACTCATGCAGGTTATGGCAACTTTTGATTTATTAACCTACCATTTCCCTACGGCATATTCACTGATTGCAGTAATGATAGCTCTTATAATTTCTAATCCTCTAACAAAGACAACTGGAATTTATATTATTGGATATTTAATATTGATAATAATAAATCATTACTTCCATTTCATTGGCAACGGGGATTTGGATCTCTTCTTAATCCTTTTAATTGCATACGGAATTACGGTTACCAATCTAGTCGTTTTAACCGGGTCAATCATAGCGATCATTTATGCCATCTTATTTAAAAAACGTGCGATTGCTTTTATTCCATTCATTTACATTGCCACTCTAATTATATTAATTTGGTTTGCTTAAAGTTAGAAATTAAATTATGATTAACGTAATAAGTGAAGCTCTAATATATAATCGTAATGGGTCGACAGTCTCTACTTGGAACCATAATTCCAAACTATTAGGAAAAAAGACCCTAAACTTCTATATTAGGGTCTTTTTAAATGGGAGAGTAATCATGAAAGAATTAGAAGAAGCAATCAAAAATAAAGGCCAAGTCCTTCCTGGAAATATTTTAAAGGTCAACTCGTTTTTAAATCATCAAATTGATCCTAATTTGATGTACGAAGTTGGCAAAGAATTCGTCAAACGCTTCTCAAACGATAATATTACTAAAGTCATCACGGTTGAATCATCTGGAATTGCCCCAGCCGTTATGACTGGCTTAGTATTGGGTGTTCCCGTCGTTTTTGCGCGAAAGAAAAAGCCATCAACTTTAAACGATGCAGCCTATTCGGCTGACGTATATTCATACACCAAACAAAAAACTAACCGCATTTTTATTGAGAAAAAATTCCTTTCACCTGACGATAACGTCTTAATCATTGATGATTTCTTAGCAAATGGCGAAGCCACTAAAGGGATGATTAAGATCGTTGAAGCAGCTCAAGCCAATCTAGTTGGAGTCGGCATTGTAATTGAAAAATCATTTCAACCGGGCGCTAAGTGGATCAAGGATCATGGAATCCACTTAGAATCGCTTGCTCGTATTTCATCCCTTGATAATAATGAAGTAAGTTTTAAAAAAGATTGATTAATATGTATCAAAAAGGGAGTTCATCATTGATGAACTCCCTTTTTAGTTTAATAACTAGTTTTTACTTGAATCCTTTTGTTGCATTTCTTTTTCGACATCACTTAATGAAGTAACACCCTTGGTATCAGTCTTACCCTCTTCTTCTGGTTCAATGTTTTCATATTTCCCAACACCAGTACCAGCAGGTAATAACTTACCAATGATAACATTTTCCTTCAAACCAACTAATGGATCAACTTTACCACGAATTGCGGCATCAGTAAGAACACGAGTGGTTTCCTGGAATGATGCAGCAGACAAGAAACTGTTAGTCTCAAGTGCAGCCTTAGTAATTCCAAGTAATACCGGACGGGCCGTTGCGGGTGTTTTACCACTAATCACAGCATCCTTATTACGATCCTTGAAATCATCAATATCCATCAAAGTACCAGGGAGGATGTCAGTGTCACCTGGGTCCATAACACGAACCTTACGCAACATCTGTCTTACCATGATCTCGGCATGCTTATCGTTAACTTCAACACCCTGTCTTCTATAAACTTCTTGAACCGCAGTTAACAAGTAAGTTTCAGTTGACAAAACATCTCGAACTTTAAGCAATTCCTTAGGATCAATTGAACCTTCGTTCAAAGCATCACCACGACGAACCTGATCGCCTTCTGAAACCTTCATTCGGGCCTTAATTGGAACCTTATATTTACGAGTATCGGACTTCCCTTTAATGGTAACTTCCTTGATACCTTCAGCAGGATCTTCTTCAATTAATTCAACCGTACCAGTAACTTCACTGATGATTGCCTTACCTTTAGGATTACGTGCTTCCATAATTTCCTGAACACGAGGAAGTCCTTGGGTAATATCTGAACTACTTGCAACACCACCGGTATGGAAAGTACGAAGAGTTAACTGAGTACCTGGTTCACCAATTGATTGGGCCGCAATGGTACCAACAGCTTCACCAACCTCAACTTCGTCACCAGTAGCAAGGTTTCGACCATAACACTTCTCACAAACACCATGAGCAGTATTGCATGTGAAGGCGGAACGAATTTCAACTGAATCAATTCCAGCGTCCACAATTTCTTGAGCAACGTCTTCATCGATCATTTCATTCTTTTTAACAATCACTTTACCAGTCTTAGGGTTCTTAACGGTCTTCATTGCGTTACGACCAAGGATTCGGTCATACAATGGTTCGATCATTTCGTCCCCTTCGGTAATGGCACGAACAACAAGACCACGGTCAGTTCCACAGTCTTCTTCTCTAACAATGACATCTTGGGCAACATCAACAAGTCGACGAGTCAAGTAACCAGAGTTAGCAGTCTTAAGTGCCGTATCGGTCATACCCTTACGAGCACCGTGGGTTGAAATGAACATTTCCAAGACTGAAAGTCCTTCTTTAAAGTTAGAGGTAATTGGAAGTTCCATGATTTCACCATTAGGTGAAGCCATCAAACCACGCATCCCAGCTAACTGAGTAAAGTTCGAAATGTTACCACGAGCACCAGAGTCACTCATCATAAAGATTGGGTTCTGGGGATCGAAGTTTTTCATTAATTTGTTTTGAATTTCGTCTTTGGCATCATTCCAAACACTAACAACTCGTTCATAACGTTCTTGGTTAGTAATTAAACCACGACGGAATTGTTTAGTGATGGTATCAACTTTCTTATGGGCGTTAGCAACAATTTCTGGCTTTTCCTTTAAATCAGTAATGTCAGAGATACCAACAGTCAAACCAGATTTAGTTGATTTATCATTACCTAAATCTTTGATTCGATCAAGAAGTTCTGAAGTTTCAGTAACTTGGTATTGACTGTAAACTTCAGCAATGATGTCACTTAAAAATCCCTTCTTAAACGGTTTAACCAATTCAGCGTTCTTCAAGTGTTCATGAATGTCTTCACCAGGCTTCAAGAAATACTTGTCAGGAACATATCCGTGCAAGTTAGTTGAAGTTGGTTCGTTCAAATAGGTAAATTTCTTTGGAAGAATCCCATTGAAAATAACCTTTCCAACCGTCGTTACTAAAATCTTATCTTTTTGATCGTCAGTAAACGGTTTGTCTGGGAAGGCGCTCGCTGGAATACCAATTCTGGTATGCCAATGAACCTTTCCATCACGGTAAGCTAATTCAACTTCATCAGGATCGTTGAATACCATTCCTTCACCTTCAGCCCCTGCTTCTTCAAGGGTTAAATAGTAGTTACCAATAACCATATCCTGTGAAGGAGTAACAACTGGTTTACCATCTTTAGGAGCCAAAATGTGTCCAGCAGCAGCCATCAATAATCTTGATTCAGCTTGAGCCTCATCAGATAGTGGAACGTGAATGGCCATTTGGTCACCATCAAAGTCAGCATTATACGCAGCACAAACTAATGGATGCAAACGCATTGATTTCCCACTAACCAAAACTGGTTCAAAAGCCTGAATTCCAAGTCGATGCAAAGTAGGAGCACGGTTCAAAAGAACTGGATGTTCCTTAATGACATCAGGGAGAACTTCAAAGACAGCGTCGTCTTGACGTTCGATCTGACGTTTAGCGTTTTTAATGTTAGAAGCTAGACCACGTTTAACTAGCGCATGCATAATGAAGGGTTTAAATAATTCCAATGCCATTGATACTGGAAGCCCCATCTGACTTAGTTTTAAATTAGGACCAACGTCAATAACTGAACGACCAGAATAATCAACACGCTTACCTAACAAGTTCTGTCTGAATCGACCTTGTTTACCCTTTAATAGGTGAGAAAGTGATTTAAGGGGACGGTTACCAGGTCCTGCAACAGGACGACCACGACGACCATTATCAATCAAAGCGTCGACAGCTTCCTGGAGCATTCTCTTTTCGTTTTGAACAATAATGCCAGGAGCGTTCAGGTCTAACAATCGTTTTAATCGGTTATTTCGGTTAATAACCCGACGATATAAATCATTTAAATCAGAAGTAGCAAAACGACCACCTTCAAGTTGAACCATTGGTCGCAAGTCAGGCGGCATAACTGGAATTGCATCCATTACCATCCATGACAACTGATTGCCAGAAGTAGCAAAGGCCTCAAGAATATCTAGACGACGAACTGCACGAGTTCGCTTTTGTCCCGTTGCTTTCTTAAGCGTATCTTTTAACTCTTTGACTTCTTTATCGATGTCAACGTCGTTTAATAAAGTTCTGATGGCTTCCGCACCAATTTCAGCGTGGAAACGATTGCCGTATTCACGCTTTTTGTCACGGTATTCTTGTTCTGAAAGCAACTGCTTCTTCTCCATTGGTGTGTTACCTGGATCGGTAACAACGTATGAAGCAAAGTAGATAATTTCTTCAAGAGCCCGTGGACTCATGTCAAGAACTAGTCCCATTCGACTAGGGATTCCCTTGAAATACCAAATGTGGGTTACAGGAGCTGCTAATTCGATGTGTCCCATTCGTTCACGTCTAACTTTTGAACGAGTGACTTCAACACCACAGCGATCACAAACGATGCCCTTATATCTGACACCCTTGTATTTTCCACAGGCACATTTCCAGTCCTTAGTTGGGCCAAAAATTCTTTCATCAAACAATCCATCCTTTTCAGGTTTTAAAGTTCGATAGTTAATCGTTTCAGGTTTTTTAACTTCTCCATATGACCAACTACGAATGGTCTCAGGTGAAGCTAAACCAATTTGCATACTTTTGAATTTATTAACATCAACCATTGGCGTACCCTCCTTTATTATTTATTGTCGTCATTTGTATCATTTTTTGAGTCGGCATCAGATGAAGTTGGAGCTTGTTTCTCATTTTCATCTTTCTTTTCTTTATCCTTCTCATTTTTATCATCTTGTTTTTGAGCAAACTTACTCAATGCGTTCACGTTAACAACGTCTTCGTCATCGTCCATGTCACGCAAATCAATTTGTTTGTTTTCGGCATCGAGAACCTTCATGTCCAGTCCCAATGCTTGTAATTCTTTAACTAATACTCGGAATGACTCAGGAACACCTGGTTTAGGAATTGGATCACCTTTGACAATTGCTTCGTAGGTTTTAACCCGTCCGACAACATCATCTGACTTGTAAGTCAAGATTTCTTGGAGGGTGTGTGCGGCACCATAAGCTTCAAGAGCCCAAACTTCCATTTCACCAAAACGCTGTCCACCAAATTGAGCTTTACCACCAAGTGGTTGTTGCGTAACTAGTGAGTATGGTCCAATGGCTCTTGCATGAATCTTGTCTTCAGCCATATGGTTAAGTTTCAAGTAACCCATAACTCCAACAGCAATTCGTTTGTCAAATGGTTCACCGGTTCTACCATCATACAGAACCGTCTTACCATCAGCTGGCATACCAGCTTCCTTTAAAGCGTCGGTAATATCTTCACTACGAGCACCATCAAAAACTGGGGTGGCAACGTGAATTCCAAGCTTCTTAGCAGCCATTCCAAGATGCAATTCAAGCACCTGTCCAATGTTCATCCGTGATGGAACACCCATGGGGCTCAATAAGATGTCGATTGGGGTACCATCTGGCATATATGGCATGTCTTCTTCAGGAATAATGACGGAAACAGTACCTTTATTACCATGTTTTCCAGCCATCTTATCTCCAACTTGAAGTTTACGTTTCTGGGCAATGTAAACTCGAACCATCTTATTTACACCAGGCTTTAATTCATCGCCGTTTTCCCTAGTAAAGACTTTAACGTCTTGAACAATTCCACCGGCACCATGAGGTACTCGAAGTGACGTGTCACGAACTTCTCGAGCCTTTTCACCAAAGATAGCGTGAAGTAGTCGCTCTTCAGAAGATAATTCAGTAACACCTTTAGGGGTTACCTTACCAACCAAAATATCGTTGTCATGAACTTCGGCACCGACTCTAATAATTCCATCTTCGTCAAGATCCTTTAGAGCATCTTCACCAACGTTAGGAATTTCTCTAGTCATTTCTTCAGGTCCCAGTTTGGTATCTCTAGTTTCTGACTCATACTCTTCAATGTGAATTGAAGTGTAAGCATCATCTTTAACTAGTCGTTCGGAAATAGCAATGGCATCTTCAAAGTTATAACCCTGCCATGTCATAAAGGCAACGGTTGGGTTTTGACCTAAGGCCAATTCACCATTTTCCATTGCTGGGCCATCAGCGATAATTTCATCAGCATCAACATGATCTCCAATTTTTACAATTGGAGTTTGGTTATAGTTTTTACCACCGTTAGAACGCATAAACTTCATCAATTTGTACGTATCTAAAGTGCCATTATCACGTCTTACCCGAATTTCTCTTGCATCAACATACTCAACGGTTCCAGGATACTTAGCAATCTTAGCAACTCCAGAATCATGAGCAGCTTGATATTCCATCCCAGTTCCAACAAGTGGTGCGTGTGGTCTGATCAAAGGAACAGCCTGACGCTGCATGTTAGCACCCATTAGGGCCCGGTTTGAGTCATCATTTTCTAGGAACGGAATACATGCCGTTGCCACCGCAACAACTTGCTTTGGTGAAACGTCCATGTAGTCAACGTTCTTTGAATTAGTTTCAACGTATTGGGACTTATCACGTGCCATAACCTGATCGTCTTGAAAGGTTGCGTCTTCATTTAATGGAGAGTTCGCCTGTGCAATCACGTATTTATCTTCATCGTTAGCAGTTAGGTAATCAATCTTGTCGGTAACCTTATGAGTAGTCCAATCAACACGACGGTATGGGGTTTCGATAAATCCATACTTGTTAACCCGAGCATAACTTGAAAGTGAGTTAATCAATCCAATGTTAGGACCTTCGGGAGTTTCAATTGGACAAATTCGACCATAGTGAGTGTAGTTAACATCACGAACTTCATATCCAGCACGGTCTCTAGTGATACCACCAGGTCCTAAAGCAGATAAACGACGTTTGTGGGTCAATTCACCTAACGGGTTAGTCTGATCCATGAATTGTGAAAGCTGTGATGAACCAAAGAATTCTTTAACAGAGGCCACCACTGGTCTAATATTAATTAGTTGTTGTGGTGTTACCGTTGAAGCATCCTGAATGGACATTCTTTCTCTAACAACTCGTTCCATCCGTGAAAGACCAATTCGGAATTGGTTTTGCAGTAATTCACCAACTGATCGAACACGACGGTTCCCCAAGTGATCAATATCATCAACAGATCCAATTCCCTCTTGAAGATCCAAGAAGTAATTGATTTCAGCCAAGATATCCGCTGGGGTAATGTGTTTATAGTCCAGATCAATATTGTCATTACCAATTACTGGAACGACTTTGTCTGGATCTGTATTTGAATATACTTTAATTACTTGAACAGTAACTGGATCAGTTACGACAGCTTGATCGGAAGGATTAAAGGTGTAAGCTTTAAAATCTTTGTTAGCCAAGTACGGCTTCAACTTTTCCACCAATTCTTTGTCAATCACATCACCCTTGTTAGCAATGATTTCACCAGTATCTGGGTCAGCAAGGGTTTCGGCCAAAGCTAATCCCATTAAACGAGTCTTCATGCTCAGTTTTTGGTTCGTCTTGTAACGACCAACTGGTGCCATGTCGTAACGTTTTGGATCAAAGAATCTTTGGGTTAACAAGTTTCTTGCTGACTCAGCTGTCTTTGGTTCACCCGGACGCAAGCGTTCGTAAATATCCTTTAATGATTCTTCAACACGAGAATCATCTGCATCCTTATGGACGTCTTTTTCAAGGGTAAGTGAGAGACTATCATTAGTATTTCCAAAAATCTCAGTAATTTCATCATCTGAGCCAAAACCAAGGGCACGAACTAATTCAGTCAAAGGAATCTTTCTAGTACGATCAATTCGAACGTATGAGATATTCTTTGCATCAGTCTCAAATTCCATCCAAGCACCACGGTTAGGAATCACAGTTGAACTGTAAATTTCACGACCATTTTTGTCGAGATCTTTATGGTAATAAACACCTGGTGATCGCACTAATTGAGAAACGATAACACGTTCTGCACCGTTAATGATGAAAGTTCCTTGGTCAGTCATAAGTGGAAAGTCACCAAAGAAAACATCTTGAGTCTTAATCTCACCGGTTTCATGGTTGGTTAACTTGAGAGTGACGTGTAATGGGGCTGAATAATTTGCCTCATGAGCACGTGCTTCATCAACCGTGTACTTAGGTTCCAATAGTTTATAATCAACGAAATCTAGTGAAAGCTTTCCCTGAAAATCCTCAATTGGCATAATATCTTTAAACATTTGACGCAAACCTTCGTCTAAGAACCAGTTATAAGAATTAGTTTGAATCTCAATCAAATTTGGAAGATCCAATACCTTCTTAATTCTGGAATAACTTCTACGGGTTCTGTGTTTTCCATACTTTACAATGTGTCCTGCCAAGTTATTCACCTCTCCCTAAAATTCCACGAAAAAGAAATGTTACATTTCTGTTACAAAAAGCCATATTTCTGGTTTTTGAGCAAAAAAAATCCAAAAATAAGATCTAAATCTTACTTTTGGTTCTTATAAACGCCATCACGGACAATAGATCGCAACGACTCATTTCAATTCCCAGTTACATACTCTACATATAGTACAAAGAATCAAAGTAAAAGTCAATCAATATGCACAAAAACTCACAGTAAAATTTTACTGTGAGTTTTAACGTTATTTACTTAGAATTTCTTCTTTGGGATTCTTAACTTCACGTCTATTAATCGTAATCTTGTTTTTATGCGCACCGATCGTAATCTGATCACCAGGTTTGAACTTACCCGCTAGTAAGTCTTCACTCAGTGGATCTTCAACCTTATCCTGTAAAGCTCTTCGAATTGGTCTTGCACCATAAGTTGGATTGTAGCCAACTTCAGCAACTAAATCAATGGCAGCTGGAGTCATTCTAACTTTGTAACCCAATCCATTGGCACGATCAATCAGTTCTTGTGACATTAACTTAACGATTCGGTGTAATTCCGACTTAGTCAAGGAATGGAAGATCACCGTATCATCAATTCGGTTCAAGAATTCTGGTTTAAAGAATTTCTTCAACTGTTCTTGAATCGTGGCCTTCATAGCATCGTAGTTATCATCATTACCGGATTTTTCAGCGGCAAATCCAACGGTGTTCTTGTATTGCAGCTCTGTAGCACCAATGTTGGAAGTCATAATGATGACAGTATTTCGAAAGTCTACTTTTCGGCCCTTGGCATCAGTTAAGTACCCATCATCTAGAACTTGAAGTAGCAAGTTAAAGACGTCAGGATGAGCCTTTTCAACTTCATCAAGTAAAACAACTGAATATGGATGCTTTCGAACTTTTTCGGTCAGTTGACCACCTTCATCGTAGCCAACGTAACCAGGGGCAGAACCGACCATTCGGCTAGTCGAATACTTCTCCATGAATTCACTCATGTCAACTCTGATCATGTCATCTTCTGAGCCAAACATTGCTTTTGCCAAATCTTTGGCAAGTTCAGTTTTACCAACTCCAGTTGGACCAAGAAACATGAACGATCCAATGGGACGATTGGGATCCTTAAGTCCACTTCGTGCCCGACGAATTGCTCTTGCAACTGCCGAAACAGCTTCATCTTGTCCCACAACTCGTTCGTGTAAAATCTTTTCCAAGTTTACCAAACGCTTCTTGTCAGACTGTTTCAAATGAGTAACGGGAATCCCGGTCCATTCAGAAACAATTTGAGCAATATCTTCAGCATTTTCTTTTAATTGATAATTATGGGTCTTGTTAGCGTCATTTTCTTTAATGCGCTGTTTTTGGGTTAAATCAGCAATCTCTTTTTGTAACTTTTGTTCTTGCTTACGAATTGAAACCGCATCTTCAAAGCGCTGTTCCTCAATGGCTTTGTCCTTATCATTTTTAACGGAACTAAGTTTTGATTCAGCGCTTGCTAACTTGTCATCTTTTCCAGTTGAATCCAGTCTAACTTTAGCGGCACCTTCGTCCATCAAGTCAATTGCCTTGTCAGGAAGGTAACGATCACTAATGTAACGACTAGATAAATCAACGGCTGCATTAATGGCATCATCGGTGATTTGAACGTGATGGTGTTCTTCGTATTTGGGACGTAATCCCTTAAGAATCTTCCGTGATTCATCCTTACTTGGTTCTTCAACTTCAACCGTTGCAAAACGACGTTCTAACGCTTCATCAGATTCAATGTACTTCTGATATTCATCTAAGGTAGTAGCCCCAATGACTTGAACCTGACCACGAGCAAGAGATGGCTTTAAAATATTTGAAGCATCAACTGATCCCTCAGTTCCACCAGCGCCAATCAAGGTATGCAACTCATCAATAAAGAGAATGACATTTCCACTATCTTCGACTTCTTTTAAGACCTTCTTTAAACGATCTTCAAATTGGCCACGATACTTGGTACCAGCAACCAGTGATCCCATGTCTAATTCCATTACCCGCTTATTTTGCATATCAGCAGGAACGGATTTATTCACAATTTTTTCCGCTAAACCTTCGGCAATGGCAGTCTTACCAACACCAGGTTCACCAATTAAAACTGGATTATTTTTAGTTCTTCGGCTTAAAACCTGGATGACACGACGAACTTCAGCGGTGCGTCCAACCACTGGATCGAGCTGATTATCTCGAGCAGCTTTAGTCAAATCACGTGCCAGTGAATCTAAAGTTGGAGTTTCACTTTGTTCTGACTCACCATTCGAATTATTTTCAGAAGCCATATTAGTATCTGCAACCCCCATCTTTCGGATCGTTACTTTTCGGACTTGTTCTGGGCTAACTCCCAAGTTAGTCAAAATTCTTGAAGAGAGCATCGCATCATCACTAGTTAAAGCTAGCAAAATGTGCTCAGTACCCACTTTAGTTGATCCATACTGCTTGGCAATCTTTCCAGCTAAAGCTAAAATTTCTTTCATCTTTGGAGAATACGGCAGATACGTGTTTCCATCGACCTTTAAATTACCGTATCCAGCCAACTGCTCAATTTCTTCTCTAACGTCCGCCTCGCTGACGGCAAGTTGTTGGAGAGTTTGATAAGCAATCCCATTCTTCTCAATGGTAAGTGCCAGTAACATGTGTTCGGTTCCGACAGCTTGATGCTGGAAACTCTTAGCTTGTTCTTGGGCAATTACCAAAACGTTTTTTGCACTAGGGGTAAATAAATTATGCATATGCAAATCTCCCTTCATTTCTCTTTAAATCATAATCCATAATCAAACTAACACTCATATTTAAGCCGGTAAAGTAAAGCCTCTAAAACACTCGCTCTAACCTGATATTCCATTGCTTGATCAGGCAGTCTAATTGCCTCTTTCTTTAAAATAGCAGCAATCATGTTCTCCTCTTTCTCGGTAATGACTCCATTAGCATATAAGGTGGTTAAAATTGATTCTTCATCCTTTTCGGAAATTTCATCACCAATTGAATCAATCAAACTGTCTAGGACATCCGAATTATCCATTAAGTTGATTTTTTCAATCCTGATGTAACCACCACCACCACGTTTGCTCTCAACTAAATAACCATTACGCAACGTAAAACGTGTTTTAATTACATAGTTAATTTGCGAGGGCACCACGTCAAAATGATTGGCAATGTCTGATCGACGAATTTCGACTCGTTCTTGATCATTATCACCTAGCATATCCTTCAAATAATCTTCAATAATGTCCGATATATTACGGCTTGCCATAAACTCATCTCATCTCTGACTAATGTTGACTATTATTATACAAAGAAGATTTGTAAATTCCAAGTAAATACTCTTGGAAACCAAGGTAATAAAAAAATCGGGAAAACAAGATTCGAACTTGCGACCTCCACGTCCCGAACGTGGCGCTCTACCAAGCTGAGCTATTTCCCGATGCTTAAATATTAAAAAGTATATAAAAATCGGGAAGACAGGATTCGAACCTGCGACCCCCTGGTCCCAAACCAGGTGCTCTACCAAGCTGAGCTACTTCCCGATGAATGCACCTAGTAGGAGTCGAACCTACAACCTTCTGATTCGTAGTCAGACACTCTATCCAATTGCGCTATAGGTGCATATAAGCATTAAACGTTCACATTCATCAGCGAACATATATTATTATACCAGAAGTATCCGATTTTGGAAAAGAAATATAAAAAAATAACCAGAAACATCTGGTTATTTTCACCACCACAATAGCACGCCCACTACTACGATAATCGTAACGACTAGAATCGAAACATAAAGCCACTCGTTTTTTAATTTGGAATCGTTTTTAACGTTAATCCGAATGTCATGACGTTTAGAAACGTGCTTTTTATTATTTAATTTGGGATCATCGATAATCTTTAAGAAGGTCTGTTGGGCGGGCTTCCCTTTAGGATGCTTGAATTTAAAGTACTCTCCATCAGGCTTTAAAAAGCTCCCATCCACATCATCTTGAGCGTAAATGTCGATGATGTTTAAAAGCTGTTGTTTTAGTTTTGGATCGAGAATTGGCGCCGCTAGCTCGACACGGTTATCCATGTTTCTTGTCATTAAATCAGCAGAAGATATCCACAATTTAGAATCATCCTGAGTGAAGAATCCATAAATTCGACTATGTTCCAAAAACTCACCAACAATGCTTGAAACCACGATTTTTTCTCTCTTCCCGCAAATTCCAAGTTTAAGACAGCAAGCTCCTCTAACAACGAGCCTAAATGGTACACCCACTCTGGCTGCATCATAAATGGCTGAAATCACTTCTACATCAGTCAACGAGTTAATCTTTAAAAAGACTGCTCCTTTGCCGGTTCTTAAATAACTTTCTTTAACTTCCTGGATCCCATCAATCACTTGATCTTGAATTTGATGGGGAGAAGCTGATAAAACCTGATAACTGGGTTGAGCGGCATCTGGAGCTTGCAAGTAATCGAAAAATTTTGATAGATCTTGAACATAATCATCCTTACTGGTAAAGAAACTGAGATCAACAAATCCCTTCGCGGTTTGCATGTTGTAGTTTCCCGTTCCAACCTGGATATAGCCCTTGGGGTGATTGCCCTCTTTTGTTAACACCAAACAAGTTTTACTATGAACTTTCATGTCTTTTTTCCCAAAAATAACATGAACACCAGCATTCTTCAATTTTTCAGTTACTTTCAAGTTGTTCTTTTCATCAAAACGAGCTCTTAATTCAACCACAACGGTGGTTTTAATTCCCTTTTGAGCGGCTTTTGCTAGTAAATCAACCACTTCAGAGTGTTTTGAAACCCGATACAGGGTTTGTTTAATCGCAACTGTTTTAGGATTTTCGACCGCTTCTTTTAAGAACTGCAAAAACTGACTAAACGAATCATATGGATATTGGATAAGGAGATCCTTTTGATCCAAGTACGAAAGGATTGAGGCGGAAGTCGGCCAAGTTCGAGGATTAAATTTTGCGTAACAATATTCTGGATAATCAGGTGAATACTTACTGACGATCTCAAATAGATAAGTTAAATCAACCGGACCAGGAATCTTAAAAATAGCATTCTTTTCAATCTTAAACTTGTCAATAAAATCATTTAAGAAATCATCGTCAGTATTACCATCAAATTCCTCAACTTCAAATCGGGTTACCTTTCCTTTTTCCCGGTCAACAAGATACTGACGCATCCGAGAAATTGTTTCAAAATTATTATCCTCTTTTTCAACATCTAAGGTGGCATCAAGGTCTCTCGTGACTCTAAAGACGACCGTTCCAGTAATTTCTTTTCCATTAAAGAGACGCTTGAGGTTATGATTAATCAAATCTTCAAGTAAGATATACTTATCAATCCCGTTCGATTTAACCGAAAGCAAGCGGTCAAACTTAGAAGGAATGGGGATAATCCGAATGGCTTTTTTATCATCACCCTTGACTAAGACGCCAATCGCAATTTGCTTGTTAGAAAGAAACTTTAAATCATAATTTCCATCAAACTCTTTAAAGGAAAGTGATGGTTGAATCTTCTTAATAAAGTATTGATTGACTTGATCCTTTTGTTTGTCATTAAGGTCTGCATAAGACTCAATCGAACAAACATCTCTCTCCTTTAATTCTTGATTTAATTTATCGTAATCATTGTATTGGATCTTAAAATTTTCATCATTACGATCATGAATCTGATCCAGGATCTGACTATAGTGAAATCCAGACTTTTTTTCAATCCCATTATCACTAAGCTCCATTTGCCCTTGAACGCTTGGAACCCTGACACTATAAAACTCATCTAAATTATTTGACCCAATTGCTAAAAACTTCAGCTTTTCCAAAAACGGAGTGAACGATTCAGTGGCTAGATTAATCACTCTTCGATTAAATAAAGTCCAACTCAAATCCCGGTTATAGCATGAGTCAACGTACTCTTCATTTCTCTTCATGTTATTTCAAATCCTTAATAAACGTATCATAATCAATCTCAACTTGTTTCATGTATTCATTAGCGAACTCAATGAATGACTTTTTGACCTTGTCGCTATTTTTTAGGTACCCGATAATCATCGGAAACGTTGGTGATTGACTGTGTGCCCGTGCAAGTAATATCACACAAACTAACACGTAATCCTTAAAAGCGTCTAAATCCAACTTATTAAGATTTACGGAACCTTTCATATCTTTAAACTGACGAACGTAGTAACTCTTATTACTAGTATTAAACCACCCTAAAAACGGATCCGAGGCAGTTTGAAGAATCAGCTGACAATCAACAATATTTTCACCCAGTGAATCATTTTTATTCATACCAATAACGTTATTTTTATAAATTGGAAGTGCTTGTTTAATCTGCAAAACCAAGTAATTATTGTTAGCGTCCTCTAGTAAAACTAAAAAGCAAAGGGTTCCAACACTTCCCACTCCAACACTGTGTCTTACAATATCAACGATCTGGAAGTTAGAGAGAAAGAAACGGATATCACTTTTAGTATGATTGTAGTAACGATCGAGTCCATCACTAATTTTTTGATAATCTTTTTTCCCAATGTGAACCGTAACCGGTTCATTATCAATAAAGCGCCGTTCCCCGTTTTTAAGAACGGTTGTATACTTTTCCACAGCGTAGTCAGAAGTACTTCTAAGGGCCTTGTTAATACTCTTAGCGGTAATTTTTTGAAACGATTTTTTAAAATGCTTCTCACCGTCTTTTAATGTACCAAAAATCTTAGAAATATTTCTGATGGAATTAGGCAATGTCAGTTTATCCATGGCTGGAATCTCCGTCATCCTGACCAAGGCACTACGATAAGCCTCCAAGACATCCCTTAAAAACGGATTAACTTCATTTGTGATGTCAAATCCTTGTTGCTTCGCGACCAATAAAGCACTTACTAGAAAACGTAATAAGTCATCTTCAAAGTGACCTACGTGAGATTCGTCAAAATCATTTAAATCGAACAAAAGTTGATGCTCTGGAGAACCATAAAAACCAAAGTTGCCAAGGTGAGCATCACCCGCAATCAACAGATTGATATCACTCATGGGAATGGTACCTAAATCATGATTCATTAGCTCAACGCTTCCCCGATAAAAAGAAAATGGATTTTTGGCCATTCGTTCTCGTTTTAATCCTAGAAGTCCACTAAGTAGCAGTGAATCACGCTCAGTCAAAATTGGTTTAATGTCCCGCTTTCTAGCTTTGAAATTCCGCATGGCTTCCATGTTGGCATCATTACTCATCTTCTCACCAACATGAATTAATTGATCATCATTCATTGAAACGTCATTAAGTAAAGCACTTACGTTATTAAGCCCATAAGGCGATTTTTTCTCGAGTTTCATATCGTTTCTCCTTTATTTGATCAATCATCTTGTTATCGTAATTCTAACTTGTCATGTAACTGGAAATCAACTTATTACCCACATCACAACATCAATTTAACTCTATGATAGCGCTGTCTGACCCGTATTTCTACCTTGAATCGATATTTTAAATAAAAAGAGAGTCCTATTACTAGGGCTCTCTTACTGTTTTAAATTTTAAATGCCGGGGACCGGGATCGAACCGGTACGGTCATCACTGACCGCAGGATTTTAAGTCCTGTGCGTCTGCCAATTCCGCCACTCCGGCATGATGATAACAAAAAAGCGGAAGACGGGATTCGAACCCGCGACCTCCACCATGGCAAGGTGGCGTTCTACCACTGAACTACTTCCGCATATGCCGACTATAGGATTCGAACCTACGACCTCTTCATTACTAGTGAAGCGCTCTAGCCAACTGAGCTAAGTCGGCGAAAAATCAATGCGGGCGAAGGGATTCGAACCCCCACGTCCTAAGACACTAGAACCTAAATCTAGCGCGTCTGCCAGTTCCGCCACGCCCGCATAATAATGTGTTACTGGCAATGAGCCGTGGCGGGTTCGAACCGCCGACCCTCTGATTAAAAGTCAGATGCTCTACCAACTGAGCTAACGGCTCAAATGGAGGATACAGGGATCGAACCTGTGACCTCCTGCTTGTAAGGCAGATGCTCTCCCAGCTGAGCTAATCCTCCATTGATAGATATCATTGCGATAAAGCGCAACGACAACTATTAAATAATATCATTTTGATGTTTAAGCGTCAAGAACAAATTGGTTACGCTTCAACGATCAATTCTTCTCAAGCCAGTCATACAACAAATATTATTATACCGGAATGTCTTATTGATTTCTACTATTTTTGTTAAAATTTTTCATTTTTTACAATCTTCTTCATCCCATGCATATAAGGTTGAAGAACTTCGGGCACATTCACCGTTCCATCTTCATTTTGATAGTTTTCAAGGATAGCGGCAACCGTTCTACCAACGGCTAAGCCAGAACCATTTAACGTATGAACGTACTGCAATTTACCGTTCTCATCTCTGTATTGGATGTGAGCTCGTCTTGCCTGAAAATCAAGCGTGTTAGAACAACTTGAAATTTCGCGGTACCGATTTTGAGCTGGCATCCAAACTTCAAGATCATGGGTTTCGGCGGCAGTGAAGCTCATGTCACTTGATGTTAGCGTGATGACATGATAAGGCAGACCGAGTTTCTGAAGTAATGTCTCTGCTTGATGAGTAATTTCCTTTAAAGCATCCCAAGACTCCTCGGGCTTAGTAAACTGAACCATTTCAACTTTGTTAAACTGATGCAATCGAATTAAGCCCCGGGTATCTTTTCCGGCACTTCCTGCTTCTGATCTAAACGCTGGGGTCAAAGCTGTGAATTTCACTGGTAACTTCTCTTCAGAAATGACTTCGTCGCGATAGAAATTAACCAGTGGAACTTCAGCAGTCGGAATCATGGTCAAGTCACTATCTTTAATCTCAAATCCAGCCTTATTTTCTAGGAATTTAGGAAACTGCCCGGTCCCAAACATTGAATCAGAATTAACCATGTATGGGGGTAAGACTTCGGTGTATCCAGCATCGGTGTTTTGATCCAAATAGAAATTATATACCGCACGTTCTAATTTGGCTCCTGCACCTAGATAGTATACGAAACGACTTCCTGATACCTTAGCACTTCGCTTGAAATCTAAAATATCTAAGTCTTCGCCAATTTCCCAGTGGGGTTTAGGGGTGAAATCAAACTTCCGTGGTTCACCAATTCGTCTTAACTCTTTTGAACCCTCTTCGGTGAGACTAACGGGAACTTCATCAGCAGGAACATTGGGTAAATGAGCCTCAATATCATGTTGTTCAGCTTTGATAGTTTCTAGCTTTTCATCCAGCGCCTTGATCTCTTTTCCAACTTCACGCATTCTGGTAATTTGATCATTTGCGTCCTCTTTATTGCGCTTGAGCTGTGAAATTTTCTCAGATACCTCATTTCGTTCCGCTTTAAGCGACTCACTTTTAACGATTAGATCACGCCGTTCTGAATCTTTTCTAAGTAAATTGTCAATCACTTCGCCAGGCACATTTCGCTCGGCTAGCTTTCCTTTATACCAGTCTGGATTACTTCTAATCAACTTCATATCTAACATTTTAATTTCCTCCCTTAAAAGACACAAAAAGACCCTCGTCATATTGGGACGAAAGTCTTTTCGCGGTACCACCCAAGTTCCAATTAAGGCACTCGATTAATTAATAACGGTAATTGCCGTGCGGGATTGGCCGCCCGAAATACGTGCTGGAATTTTCAAATGACAATTTTCACCAACATTGTCTCTCTGTAATTCTACTTAATGGGCACGTCACGTTTATTTGTTGCGTTAATTATACAATAATCTCTGAAATTATCCTAATACTTCTTGAATTTTGTCAGAAAGTCTCTTTAAAACTTTGTTTCTGGCGTCCGCATCTTCGACAAAATCATACTTATCCCCGTTAATCCTAATCTTGGGAGACAAGTTATAATCCTCGTACCATTTTGAATATCTCTGGTTTAATTCACGATAATATTCATACAAACTACCGTCATTATCGATTTGTTCGTATTTTCTTCCACGCTTTTTAATTCTTTTAAGCATCGTATCAAAAGAAATATCAATATAAATCAGTAGGTCCGGTATTTTCTTATATTTACCGTTAGGGATCGGTTCCATCATGTTCTTTAATAAAGAATCATAAATTTGAACTTCTGTTTCAGTTGCTCGACCAAGGTCAGCATTTAGATGAAACAGTAATGAATCTTCAAAGATTGAACGATCCATCACACTGTACTTATCAGAAGAAGCTTCCTTAATGCTGTCCAAACGTTTATTTAAAAAATAAATCTGAAGCAAAAAAGCATACTTTTTTGGGTCTTTGTAAAACAACGGAAGAATCTTATTATCATCAACGGACTCATAATAGGCTGGTGAGTTTAATTTCTCAGCCAATAATGTCGTTAACGTGGTCTTCCCTGCTCCAATAGTTCCTGATAATACAATCATTTATTTGATCCCCTTAGACTAATTTAAAGAATTTGCAATTGTAATTGTACCATTTAAAAATCATGAATTTAAGACTAGCTTTCATTCTTTTTAATTTCATCCGTATAATCTTCTGAAGGCGAGACATCCACTTGATCGAGGGGAATGATATGGGTATGATGAACAAATTTGTACCCAAAATACAAGATGATAACCAACGGAACACTCATATACGTGACCGCAATCTCAAATAAGTTGAAGTGAGCAAAGGCACCAATATCTTGACCACAAATAACAACGATACACAGGATTAAAGTGATAATTGGACCAACCGGGAACCAAGTCGCATGGTATTTAAGTTCCGAAACTTTGTGTCCTTGTTTTATAAACGCCCTTCTAAATCGATAATGTGAAAGAGCAATCCCGAACCAAGCAATAAATCCAGTCAACCCGGAAGCAGCCACTAACCACATGTAAATCTTAGATCCAAAGATACTGGTCATAAAAGTCAACAACGAAATCACCATGGTTGCTAGGAGCGCTAATACCGGAATTCCACGCTTAGATACTTTGCCAAAAACTTTTGGAGCATAACCTTCATCGGCCATCGAATACAACATTCGCGTTGAGGCATACATCCCAGAGTTGGCTGAAGAAATCACGGAGGTCAAGATGACCGCGTTCATAATACTTGCAGCTCCAGCTAATCCGGCACGTTCAAACACAATCGTGAACGGACTAATGGCAACATCTGAAGCACTTGATCCCAACAAATCGGGACTAGTATATGGAATAATTGCAGCAATCACAACAATTGCCAGAATATAGAATAAAATGATGCGCCAAAATACTTCATGAATCGCTTTTGGAACAGTCTCCCGCGGGTTTTCTGACTCTCCAGCTGTAATTCCAACTAACTCAGTTCCTTGAAATGAGAATCCAGCAATTACGAAAACACTCAGAATGCCGGGAATCCCGTTTACGAAGGGAGCCTGCTTATAGGTAAAGTTCCTCATTCCAATAAAGTGACCACCCATAATTCCAAAAATGGTCAAAATTCCGACGGCTAGAAAGATAAAAATCGTGATCACTTTGATCAAAGACATCCAGAACTCAGTTTCTCCAAACGCCTTGACGGATAAGATGTTAATCAACAAAATCAGTGACAGAGCCGCTAAACTCCAAATCCAACTCGGAAAATGTGGCAGCCAGAATTGCATGACGATTGCCACCGTACTAACGTCAACCGCCACCGTAATTGCCCAGTTAAACCAGTAGTTCCAACCCATTGCAAACCCTAAAGCTGGATCAACGTACTTAGCTGAATATGTAGCAAATGATCCAGAGACTGGCATATTAGTGGCCATTTCTCCCAAACTAGTCATCAAAAAATAAACCATGATTCCCATACATACATATGCTACTAACGCACCACCGGGACCAGCATTGTGAATTGCTCCACCACTAGTCACAAAAAGACCGGTTCCAATACAACCACCAAGGGCGATCATAGACACATGACGAGACTTTAATCCCCGCTTCACCTGTCCGTTTCCATTTTTTTCAGACATAAATTCTCCTCCTAAATAATTAAGAAGAAACCCAATAACAAAACGACAAAGAAAAAGACCCTCTTGAATAACTTCCAAAAGAGTCCACAAATTCTTACTAATCGTAATCTTAGAAAGCTCTCCGTGCAACACACGACAGTCCTTGACTTATTAAATCAAAACCCAACCAATCATTTACCACGTGATCAGTTTCGGCAACTTTCCCTTTCATAAGCCCTCATCGATTAAGTGAATCTCTGGCAAATTACTGATAAAAGTCGCGCCTCTTCTTAGAATTCATATTTCATTATAAGTAAAGTATAAGTGATAAGTTAACGATTATCAATCACTTTCATGAAATTAGTAAATTGTATTCTGAAAAATCTTTGTTGTACTTAGCTCCTTGGCCCACTTTACGTACCCATGTTCACAAACTTGAAGCCATGTGTAAGCAATTAAGGCGGCACCAACGGTATCTGAAGGAAAATGGGCATTCAGATAAACCCGTGAGATCATCACTAGGAAAAGAACAATTGCTAAAATAGTTCTAATAATCCATTTAGTTGATTGTCGATTAATCATTGGAACCACTATGATCCACAGGACGCTAATCACTAGAAAAGCTCCTAAAACATGTCCACTAGGATAACTAAAGCCAGTGTCCCCCGGCAAATGCATTGAAGGACGGGGCTTGGCTACGATGTGTTTAATCACAAATCCAATGGCATCTCCACCAAAAACCAGTACCAACGAAAAGAATGCCGGTATTTTATACTTAAACCACCACAACAAAACAGCAATTATAAGTATCCACACAATATCCATCTTGGGACTCGCGACAAAACTAATCATTGAGAAAATGGTTTCTTCAAATGAAGACGGGTACCCTTGAATGGTTCCAATTATCATTGAATCTAAAAAGTCAACGTAGCCAAAACTCATTTTGACTCCAATCGTCAGGATTAACGATAAGAGAAACGCAATTGTTAATTTGTACGGACGACTAACGTCCCTTCCAATCATCATAAACGCCATACCTCCAAGAATTCATATAAAAAAAGTATAACATAATATCGATTAGCCGATTGAGAGAAGCACCAAAATCGCCGTGATTAGTGTGATATAATTGCACCATGAATTTTACAGATTGGAGTTTTATTAATGATTCATAGCCTTATTATCATGTTACTGGTAGGAGTTTTTGCGGGTGTTCTGGGTTCAATCCTAGGAATCGGTGGTGGGATGATCATTACACCGGTTTTAACCATCGGATTTAATCTTGACATTAAGTATGCGATTGGTGCAAGTATCATTGCCGTGATTGCTACCAGTTCAGGAGCAACGATCGCCTATCTAAAAGACAACGTCTTAAACTTACGGGTAGCCATGTTTCTAGAAATTGCTACTTCCATTGGGGCCGTTGCTGGTGCTTTACTAACTGGAGTGATCAATCCAATCTTTCTCTACATTTTGTTTGGCCTGTTACTCTTCTTTTCCGGTCTAAATATGGTTAAAAAGATTTGGGGCAAACAGGTTCAAACGAATACAACCAGTGAAGATAAAATTGCAAAAGAACTCAAACTAAATGGTTCTTACTACGATAAAAACCTAAAAAAGCAGATTGACTATAAGGTAACAAACGTTCCAGCTGGTTTAACCGTAATGTTTGGTGCCGGAATTGCCAGTGGTTTACTGGGAATTGGATCCGGTGCCTTTAAGGTGATTGCGATGGACACTTTTATGAAAATGCCACTCAAACCATCGAGTTCCACCAGTAATTTAATGATGGGGGTCACGGCAGCAGCGAGTGCCACCATTTACTTTTTTAACGGATCAATTTTGCCTCAGATTGCCGTCCCACTGGCGCTCGGAATTATCGTTGGAGCAACCGTCGGGTCACGTGTGATGCAAATCATGCCTTCCAAATTAATTAGAATTATTTTTATTCCCATCCTAATTTACCTTGGCGTTCAAATGATTCTTAAAGGATTTGGGGTGAACTTCTTATCATGAGCACTCAAAATAATGTAAATCAAAGTGAAAAAAATCAAGAAGCTGAAAATATTCGAATCGAAAAACTTATCGGAAAAATCATGCGTATTGGGGTGATTGTTTCCGTCATCATCATGATCTTTGGACTTTTCTTGTACCTTGTTACCGGAACAACGGGGTTTGGCAGTCACTATTACCTAACCTCCTTTGGTCAACTGCTAAAGGGAATCATTCAATTAAAACCCTATTCCATCATGATGTTAGGCGTTTTTGCTTTGATCCTAACGCCAGTTCTAAGGGTGGTCGTATCAATCTATTCATTCTATAAAGAACACGATAAGATGTACGTCATCATTACTACCATCGTCTTCATCATCTTGATGATTAGTTTTTTCCTTGGAACTTACCTGCATCTTTAAACAATTTTAAACAAAAGCGGAATTAGACATTTGTCTAATTCCGCTTTTTTAATAATTACGTTAACTTAAATAATTTTCCATCCGACTTAGTGCTTCCTTTAAATCGTCACTAGAAGCAGCGTAGGAAATCCGAACGTGGCCTTTACCACCGTCACCAAACGCTGATCCGGGAATTACCCCAACTTTAGCGTTTTGCGCTAAATCCTTGGCAAAACGAACGTCATCATTTCCATAATTTGCTGGAATTTTTACGAAAATATAAAACGCTCCGGTAGGATCAATCGGATCAAGCCCCATCTTCTTTAGCCGGAAAATGGCCTCATCCCGATTCTTTTGGTATTCATCTCGCATCGGAAAAGCATCATCCATCCCATTCTTAAGTGCCTCAAGTGCACCGTACTGAGCAGGGTCTGATGGTGAAGAAACTAAATAACCATGCATCTTATTAGCCTGAGTGATAAATTCAGCGGGACCAACCGTGAACCCCAGTCGATAACCAGTCATTGCGTGAGATTTAGACACTCCATTAATTACAATCGTTTGATCAGGTAAATACTCTGCCAGTGAATGATGTTTAATACCATAGGTTAACTCACTATAGATCTCATCGGTAATCACAAAGAGTGAATGTTGTTTCAGAATTGGGACAAGGGCTTTTAACTGCTCTGGTGTGTATTCAACCCCCGTTGGATTATTTGGATAATTTAAGATCAACGCTTTAGCACTGGGATGATTTGAGAGTGCCTCATCCAATTCTTTAGGTGTTAAAACAAAATCAGAAGTGGACGTATCAATAAACACGGGTTTCCCACCAGCAAAACGTACTAATGACTCGTATAGGGGATAGAAAGGTGCTGGAATAAAAACTTCATCGCCAAGATTAACCGTGGAAAGAATCGACGAGGCAAGCGCTTCGGTTGCTCCCATATTAACCATTACTTCAGTATCAGGATCATACTTTAAATTATATTTCTTTGCCATAAAGTTGCTGATGGCATCTCTTAAGGATTTGATTCCCTTATGAGGAGAATAATGCGAGTGGTTATCTTCAATACTCTTCATCATTGCTTTTTTAACGTGTTCAGGGGTGTTAAATCCTGGTTCTCCCACCGATAGCATAATCAACCCGTCAATATCAGATATCGACTCCGAAAAAGCTCGAATTGCTGATGGTTGCAGTTGAGTTAAATTCTTGTTAAACCGATTTTGCAAGTTTTCATTTAAAGTAGGCATGTTAATCCTCTTCCTTATCATCATCGTCAAGAGATTTAATCATTAAATTAAATCTCTTTTAACTAATTCTTCGCCAATTTCAACCGTATTTAGTGCAGCACCCTTTAATAAATTGTCGGATACTACCCACATATTATAGGCATCACCATTTTCTTGATCCGGTCGAACTCTTCCGACATATGTATCTTCTTTGCCAGCAGCGTCGATTGGTTGTGGGTAGAGTTGTTTTTTGGGATCATCTTTAAGAGTTACTCCCGGAGCATCATTTAAAATCATTTGGATCTTTTCACGACTGGCGGCTTTTTCATCCTTGACCGTGAAATAAACTGACTCACCGTGACAAATCTCCACTGGAACTCTGACACAGGTAGCAGTCACCTTAATATCTCCAGAATCCATATCATTCAGCATGATTTTCTTCGTTTCGTGAATCATCTTCCACTCTTCGTGAGTATAACCGTCTTTTTCAAACACATCGATTTGGGGTAAAAGGTTAAACGCTAGCGGATAATGTTCCTTTTCACCTTTGACTGGGAAAATGTGAGCATCCATCTTTTTGCCATCAAGGTGTTCTTGCGCTTCATCTTTTAATTCATCAAGTCCACTCTGACCGGCACCTGAAGCAGCTTGATAAGTAGAAACAATAATTTGTTTCAACCCAAACTGCTTTCTAATCGGCTCTAACGCTACTACCATTTGAATGGTGGAACAGTTTGGATTGGCAATGATCCCATGATGATTCTCTAAAGCATCTGGGTTCACTTCTGGCACAACCAGGGGAACATCCGGGTCCATTCGAAACGCACTCGTGTTGTCAACCGCAACGGCACCACGCTTCACGGCTTCCGGTAACAATTTTTTGGAAACCGAACCGCCAGCTGAAGCAAGGACTAAATCAACACCGTTAAATGAGTCGGGAGTAGCCTCTTCGACGGTTAACTCGTCACCTTGATACTCGAGCTTTTTCCCAGCGGATCTTTTAGAAGCCAACAATTTCAGACTTTTAACCGGGATACTTGATTCAGCTAACTTATCCATGAGACGTGTTCCAACGGCGCCAGTGGCACCTAAAATTGCGACATTATACTCTTTCATTACTACTTGCCCCTCTATAAAATATTTTCTAATCCAACAACTAACCCATCTAAACCGTCAACTCTCTCAATGGCAACCCTTAAACCATTCATAAATGAATCACGATCAAAAGAATCTTGACGAATAGTGAGCGCTTCACCATCTCCGCCAAACAGCACCTGTTCATGAGCAACATATCCGGGAAGTCGAACGGAATGAATCGGAACTCCATCATACTCAGCTCCGCGAGCACCCTTTAGGGTTTCCTCAGTGGATAAAGCTTTGGGTCGTTTCTTTCTTCCCTCACTGATTAACTTTGCGGTATTAATGGCGGTCCCAGACGGAGCATCTTTTTTATCCTGATGATGCATCTCGATCACCTCTGCATTAGGGAAATACTGAGCTGCCTCTTTAGCAAATTTCATTAACAATACCGCTGAAATTCCAAAGTTCGGTGCAATAATCCCACTCACATTTTCATTGTCCGCTAATTTTTGCAATTCAGCTAGTTGATCATCACTTAACCCACTGGTTCCAATAACCGGATGAATCCCATGATCCAAGGCAAATTTAGTGTTTGGATAAGCTGCTTTTGGAACCGTAAAATCAACCCAAACGTCTACATCTGGTCCCTTAATCTGATCAAAATCGTTATAAACTTTTACGTCTTTTGGTAAATCATAACTTTCAGGACTCAAATCGTTCGCTTTCGGGTCATATACGCCTATCAAATTAAAATCACCATTCTTTTCAATCATCTTAACGGCCTTTTGGCCCATTGAGCCACGAAAGCCTGCTACTAATACTTTAATCATTTAAAATGTCTCCTAAAGAATCAACGTCTAGTGCTTTTGCCAATTCTTTTTTCTCATCTTGATTTAGGGTTGCAATTGGTAAACGACAACCACCCACATTTAAACCATTAGCATTTAAAGCGGCTTTAGTTGGTGACGGGGAAGGATACATAAATAACGCCTGCATCTTTGGTGTTAACCAACGTTGAAGCTTGCCAGCTGCTTTGTAATCCCCCTGATCTAAATCATCGTACATTCCCCTTAATTGCTTACCATAGACATGGGAAGCAACCGAAATCACTCCATCACCACCAAGCATCTTAGTTGCTAGTGCTTGAGGATCTTCACCACTGTAAACCAGAAAATCATCTGGAGTGTTGGAAATGATGTATTCCATATCAGGAAGTGAGCCGCACTGCTTAACTCCAGCAATGTTATTGTATTCGGATAATTCCACGACCGTTTCTTTATTCATGTTCACACCCGTTCGTCCAGGAATGTTATAGATGATGATTGGTTTATCTGAATGATCGGCAACGTACTTAAAGTGTTTCTTCATGCCCCGTTGGTCGGGTTTGTTGTAATAAGGCACAACCACCAAGCCATAATCAATCCCATCTAATTGCATCACTTTCTGGTTAAACTCAGCCGTTTGTCGGGTATTGTTTGAGCCAGTCCCTGCAATTACCGGATACTGATCGCCCACAATCTTGCCAAATTCACCGTACAGTTTTAATTTTTCGTCTTCAGATAATGTCGGAGTTTCACCAGTCGTTCCGCCGACCACAAATCCATTGGTCCCCGTATCAACCAAATGTTTAATCAGCTTCTTAAGCCGTGTAATATCAACCTCACCGTCATTGCCAAACGGGGTGACGATGGCCGTTAATAAATCTGCTTTTTCTACCATGATTATGATCTCCCCTATTTTTTTGTTCCTTGTTGCATTCGATAATTCAAAAATCCGATAATGGCTCTACTTCCAATCGCAATTGCCTTTGGATTGGGGGTAAGCGTCGCCTCATGAAGCTGAGACTTTGGGTCACCAATTCCCAACCAAAACATTGTTCCGGGGATTTTTGACAACAAATAACCAAAATCTTCTCCCGTCATTGCGGGCATCGTGTTAATAAAATCAACGTTTTTTTGTTTTTCCATGTAATCAATAAAATTACTGGTTAACTTCGGATTATTCTCGACTGGCAAATAACCGCCCTGATTCAGGTTGAGTTTAACCTGGCAGTCGTAACTCACTGAAATCCCATTAGCGACTTCTTTTAACCGCTTATCAATCAACTCAATCATTTTCTGGGTCAGACCCCGAATCGTTCCTTCAATTCGAGCATGACCAGCGATCACATTTCGAATGGTACCGGCTTCCATTTTTCCAAAGGTAACAACCCCGCCTTCAATCGGATCAACACTCCTTGATACAATCGTCTGAACCTGATTAATAAACTGACTGGCGGCCACAATCATGTCGTTTGCATCCTGCGGATAAGCAGCATGACCACTTTTTCCGATCAGGTCAACGTTGACCTCGGTTGTCCCAGCGAACAGTGTACCCATCCGACAACCGATTGCCCCAACAGGAAGCTGGGGGTTGTCATGTAGACCATAAAATTCATCTGGATGCCACTTCCCGGTAAAAATACCATCCTCGTATGCCACCTTACCGCCATTTTCACTTTCTTCAGCTGGTTGAAAAAAAACTAACAAATTATCTTGGGGCTGATGAGCAGCATAGTAATTCAAGATACTCAACGCAACCGTCATGTGGATATCATGACCACACGCATGCATCACACCATCATTTTTTGACACAAACGTTAAATTCGTTTTTTCCTTAACTGGTAACGCATCAATATCCGTTCGGTATCCAATGGTACGCTTGGGATCAGTTCCATGGACCAGCACCAAAATCGCAGTTGGTAACTTTTCTGGTACATTAACTTCCATATAGTCCGTTTTAAACTTATCAATGACTTCTTTTAGATATTCATGGGTCTGAAACTCATGCATTGCTAATTCTGGGATTTGGTGAAGATGACGATAAATTTCAAGGAGATCATCGTCACTCAACTTGGTCGGGTTATCTGACACATTCATCACTTCCTTAAGTCGTCTTCAAGTTTAGTCTTAGACTTGGTCTGAGTGTCGATGTCCTTGATCTTTTTAGCAGGAACCCCGGCTACCATGGTATTAGGTTCAACATCATGCAAAACCACTGAGCCAGCAGCAATCACTGCACCCTCACCAACATGAACGCCTTCAATCACAACCGCATTAGCACCAACTAAGACGTTATCGTCAATTCGAACCGGTTTAGCACTAGCTGGTTCAATCACACCGGCCAAAACAGCACCAGCACCGATGTGACAATGCTTTCCAACGATCGCACGACCACCCAGGATGGTCCCCATGTCAATCATAGAATCATCACCAATCTCAGCTCCAATGTTGATTAAAGCTCCCATCATTATGACAACATGCTTTCCAATTGAGACCTGATCACGAATAATAGCACCAGGTTCGATCCGAGCGTCTAGGTTCTTGGTATCAAGTAATGGAACGGCAGAATTTCGTGCATCACTTTCAATTTCATAACTACTGATTAATTTTTTATTCTTTTTAAGAAATTTAGAAACGTTAGCCCAGTCGCCAAAAATGACACCAGTTTTGTTAGTGGTAAAATTCTCAATTCCCTTAGGAAATTTGATTTTTCCTAACTTACCTTTCAAATAAACCTTGACTGGGGTCTTTTTGTCTGAGTTAGAAATAAATTTAATGATTGATTGTGCATCTAATTGTGCCATCTTCTAGTTCTCCTTTAATTTCTTATCTAAGTGGATCAGGTCCGCATAACTCTCTCGTTGGACCGCTAATTGTGCTTTCCCATTTTCAACAAACACAACGGCTGGCCGTGGATTTCGATTATAGTTGGAAGCCATTGAGTAGCCATAAGCCCCGGTGTTAAAGATTACAAAAACATCGCCCGGTTTGCTCTTTGGGAGCGGTTGATTCTTAATCAAGATATCACCTGATTCACAGTACTTCCCGGCAATTCGGACGGTTTCAACCGGCTTTCCATCAACATTGCCTGCAAGAGCGCCTTCATAGTCTGCTTCATATAAAGCTGGCCGAATGTTATCACCCATCCCACCATCAACGGAAACGTACGACTTAATCCCGGGGACATCTTTTCTGGAACCAATCGTGTACAAACTATAACCCGCTGACCCGACGATTGAACGTCCCGGTTCAATCCAAATTGATGGAGTTGGTAAATCAGCCTCAGTTGTTTTTTGTTTAATCTCATCCACAATGGCTGAGACGAAGTCCTCTGGGGCGACGGGATGTTCTTCATCGGTGTATTGAATACCAAAACCACCACCAACGTTGATTACCTTCGCCGTGTAATCAAAATTGTCATGCCAGTGCTTCATTACATCAACAAGTTTATCGGCCGCTCCCACAAAGCCTTCGGGTGAAAAAATCTGAGACCCAATGTGAGCATGAACCCCTTTCATATTCATTCGCTTCTCAGAAAGGACCTTTTGTAAAGCTTCATCAGCTTGTCCTGATGCCAGATCGAATCCAAACTTACTGTCGACCTGACCCGTTTGGATGTACTCATGAGTATGAGCTGAAATACCAGGGGTAATCCGTAACATCACGTCGATGTTTTTATCTTGCTCTTCTAGCACGTCGTGGAGTAACTCAATTTCATGGAAATTATCCAACATAATCGTTCCCACTCCGTTTTTGACAGCCATCGTTAGTTCGTCTTTTGATTTATTGTTGCCGTGAAAACTGACCCGTGCCATCGGAAAATCAGCTTGAAGCGCAGTGTACAACTCACCACCGGAAACTACGTCAATTCCAGCTCCCTCTTGCTTCACAATTTGATACATTCCAACCGTGGCAAACGCCTTACTAGCATAATTAACCGAGTATTTAACTTTACGGTCCTCAAAAACCCGTTTAAATTTTTCAATTTGACTCTTGATCTTACTAACGTCATAAACCTCTAGGGGTGTTCCATATTCTTTTGCTAAATCACTGGCTTTGATCCCACCAATGTACAAATCATGATTTCTTATATCTTGCTTATCAATAACCGACTTCATCTCGCACCTCTTAAATAATTTATAAAAAAAGATCTTTTTGCTCAGGAGTTGAACAAAAAGATCTAAAAATAATTAATTTGACATTATTTGATCAAATATTCTTGAATAGCTCCCCGCAGAATATCTGCGACAGTCCGCGATTTATTAAATCACGTCCCAGCACCAGTGCCACTACTCTGACAGAGTGCTTCGGCAAACAACCCTTTCACTAACTTCTTCGACGAGTAAATCTCCATTAGCTAATCTTGTTACCTGCAACCTCTATTTAAATTTGTTAAAAATATAACCCATTTTGACCTGTTCGTCAATTAATATCATCTAAATTAATAACTATTTCACATATTTTGGATTCCAAGATTGATAAATTAAAAATTAATGCTACAATTCAATTTAATTAAATTCTTAAGGATGAATAATTCATGAAAGTAACCAAATTCGGTGGGAGCTCACTAGCTAACGGAGCCCAATTTCAAAAGGTAATTAATATCATCAAATCAGATCCAGATCGGAAGGCAGTCGTTGTTTCTGCTCCCGGAACTCGCTTCAAAGGTGACGTGAAAGTTACCGACTTATTAATCGAGTATGCTAACAAAGTTCTTGACCATGAAGACTTTTCTGACATTCTTAATCAAATTATTGATCGCTATCAAGAAATTGGTGAATCATTTAACGTTCAGACGAAACAGATTACCCAAATTGTCTCACAGTTAAGAGAATTACCTAATCAATCGTTTCCGGATTCTGCTCATCTAATGAGTACCTTTAAAGCTCAGGGAGAATACCTCAACGCGCAAATGTTGACGATGATTCTAAACCAACTTAAAATTCCCGCAAGGTTTATGGATCCAAAAGAAATTGGTTTTAAAGTCACCGGCGACGTTGCCGATGCGCAAATCAATCCAGTTACCTACGGAAACATCAGAAGATTTCGTGACGTTAAAGAAAAAATGATCTTTCCAGGATTTTTTGGGGTCAATGATGATAATCAAATCGCTACCTTTTCAAGGGGTGGTTCCGATATTACCGGCTCAATCGTAGCTCGTGGGCTTCAAGCTGATCTATACGAAAACTTTACCGATGTCAACGCGATCTATTCGGTTGACCCGCGGGTGGTTAAAAACCCGAAAGCTATCGACGTAATGACTTATAGAGAAATGAGAGAACTCTCGTATGCTGGTTTCTCAGTCTTTCATGATGAAGCCATCATTCCAGCGATTCAGGTCGGAATTCCCATCAACGTGAAAAATACATCAGCCCCTGATTTACCCGGAACCCTGATTGTTCCTGAAAATAAATTTCAACCAACTCGCGTAATTACCGGGGTAGCCAGTGCCAAGCACTTCTCAGCACTGTACATTCATCGCTACCTGCTTAACAAACAAGTGGGTTTTACCCTTAAGATTCTCAAAATTCTGTACAAATACAACGTGTCGTACGAACACATGCCTTCTGGAATCGATGACCTGACCATTATCTTTGATAAGGCCCAACTAAATGACCATATCGTCAAAGAAATCACGAGAGAAATCAAAGATGCCCTTCATCCCGATCAAATTCGTTGGATTAATGACTATGCCATCATTATGATCGTTGGCGAGGGAATGCAGTCTGATAATCACACCATTGAAAAAATCATTCGGCCCCTAACCGACAATGGCATCTCCATTCATATGATTAATCAAGGAGCTTCCAAGATTTCCGTGATGCTTGGAACTGACATTAAAGATTCAGATAAAGCCGTCAAGCTAATTTACAGAAACTTCTTTGACAACAACCGACTAATTTATTAGGAGACTAAATTATGACTAAATTACTTAAAGTACACGGATCCGAAAATCAATTCTTTATTTTGGATCAAACCGAATTAGACCAAAAACTAACTGACGCGGAACTTAAAAAACTTGCTCAAACCATTTCAGACCCCAAAAATCACATTTTAAACGGCGCTGATGGGGTCCTGGTGGTTGATTCATCAAACCACCCCAATGCACTGGGAAAAATGCGAGTCTTTAACGCCGATGGTAGTGAAGCTTCAATGTGTGGAAACGGACTTCGGACCGTTTCTCGGTACTTGTCACAAAAGTTTGGTCAGGATGCTTTTAAGGTTGAAACCAACGATGCAGATCTAGATGTGACAAAAGAAAGTGACATTGCACCTGGGGTTCCCGCCTTTAGTGTCCAGATCTCACCAATTTCATTTGACGCTAAGAGTCTGCCCCTTGAAAATATCAAAACCCCACTGTTAGATCAGCCTGTCAATGATTTCATTTCGGGATTAGATTATTCAGCGGTCGCAGTGCCTAATCCCCACCTCATTAGCTTTATGAGTATGGATCAAGTTAAATCAGACGATTTAGTTAAGCTAGGCAAAATGCTAAATGGAAAAAACAAGTACTTTACGGACGGTGTTAACGTTAGTTTTGCTAACGTTATGGATCAAAATGAACTTTTCGTTCGAACCTTCGAACGGGGTGTAGGTCTTACAAATGCCTGTGGGACTGGAATGACGGCCACTAGTCTAATTTACGAAATCTTAACTCATGATTCGGACTTTGACGAAACCGTCAATATTTATAATCCAGGTGGGATGGTAAAAACTCACATAAAACGCAGTGGGGTTCACTACGATCTTCATTTGATTGGAAATGCGACTTTTACTAATGAGTTAAATATTAGTGAAAGTGACCTAAGAAATGCCAACCTCGATAATATTCAAATCACCGATACCGGTGAGGAGCAGGATTATCAAGACTTTGTCAAACAGCTTCAAACTAACTAAAAACCACATTGGCCGCTTGTCAATGTGGTTTTTAGTTTCAATTAAGATACGATTCCCTTCAAAAGATGGGTGATGTGAAAGAACAGTTGAATCGCCAACTCAGCTAGTAAGAACCCAATTGCCAACGCTCCTGCAATCATCGCGACTTGCATTAAGTAAACAAACGCTAAGTGCGTGTTGCCCGTTGCAATGTATTTCATAACTTCATACGCCTGTCCACCGGGAACAAGCGGAACTAACGCTGGAATGTTAAAAACGATGATTGGCATTTTTTTGTACCGAGCTGCCAGCATTCCCAAGATCCCAATCGTAAACGCTCCAAAGACGTTTCCACCAACGTAACCACCAAAAATCGAATTGTAGGTTAGGTACACTAAATAGCTGGCAACCCCCACCAATCCACCTAGATTAAGAGCACGCGGTGGCACGTTGATCAAAATTGCAAAACAAAGGGTGGCAACGTAAACTCCAATTATTTTCACTAAAATTTCAATCATAAACACCCCTATCCAAACCACTTCAAAGCAAGTGCCACTCCAAATCCTAAAGCACAAGCTCCCATAATGGCTTCCATTGCTCTAGCTGGTCCACTAACAAGGTTGCCAGACATTAAATCTCGGACCGCATTAGTAATTTGGACGCCAGGAACAAGCGGCATCACACTCCCAATAATCATATTATCCACACCACTTCCAAGTCCCAACTTTCGGGCTAGCATGGCTAACATGCCAATTGAAATGGCCGCAGTAAATTCGTTTATAAACTCAACTTTCACGATACGATTCAAATAGTCAAAAATAATCCAACCTAACATCCCAATCAGACAAGTAATAAAGAATACCGAATAATCACCACGAAAAACCACTTCAATGGATCCTGAAAGGACCGCAGCAGCTAACATTTTCATCCAGTACGGAAAATAAGTATCCAGATCACTAACGTGTTGCAATTCTTGATAGAACTGCTCTAACGTTGTCTTGTGTTCCGCAAAGCGTCGCGATAAATCGTTCACAGCCGTGATTTTTCTTAAGTCAAAAGCCCGCTTATCAATTTCAGTAATCTGAGTTTCTGAATTATCATTAACGGAAATCATAATTCCAGTAATCGTAATGTAAGTCTTCAAGTTTGGCATCCCAGCATTTCGTGCGATTCGCTTAATGGTGTCATTAACTCGTGTCATTTCTGACCCATTCTCAATCATGATTTTACCCGCCAACATACAGGTCTTAATGACCAAATCACTATAATTACGAAAACGCGAATCCGGATCCAGTTGATTCTTCCCAAACATGCGACTCACCCCTTTTCTTTAATATTTCTAGCATATCAAAATATAAGTAAAAAATCTCATTGAGTTTTCGTTACAAAAAACTATTTTACGAATGGTATCCAGACAGATATAATTAAATTAGATTTGTAACGGTATCATACAGGAGGAAAAATATGAGTGACAATGTAAAGTTTAGTGATTTAAGTGAGCAGGCACAAAAAAAGGTTGTTAACGATTTTGTTCCTTTCTACATCAAACTATTTAGGAACAACAACCTGGAAGTTATGAGTACTTTTGACGGTGAATCTGGTGTAATTGCTGATTTAAACCGTGAAATCGTCACTCTGAGTAATAATAGTCCACGAGACGTTGTCGCTGACATCATTGAACTTGACTATGGTGATTTCGCAATCCTTTTAAGTAAATTAAGTCAGACTTACTTTGAAAACGGTAACCCCACCACTGATTGGTCAGAATGGTATGTTAACGAAACCAATAAATTAGATCCAGACAGCACTTTATAGATCACTTTAAAATCACAAAAAAACAGTTTCTTTCTCTAGTAGAAAGAAACTGTTTTTTTATATGTCTTTGCCGTTATCGTAAAATAAATCATCATGTCTTCCCCGGTCAACTTCTGGTTGAATCGTGACATGGTCAATGTGATACTTACTCTTCAATAATTTATTAATCTTATCGTAAATTAATTGGACCTGATCTAAGGGCATATTTTTCATATTAACGTGAGCCGAAAAAACGATGCTGTTTTCATCCACCATCATCGCATGCACGTGGTGAACACCAGTCACCCCATCAATTTTTAATAGATCTTTTTTAATGGCAGCGTAATTCAGTTTGGGTGCACTTTCCATCAAAATCCCCACCGTTTTCCTAATGATGGGCCAACTCTCCCACATAATGTAAAGTGCCACTAGGATGGTCACAATTGGATCCACAATTGTCCAATTCAAGAAAGCAATTAAGATTCCACCAATGATAATTCCAAGCGATGACAACGAATCACTCAACAAGTGGAGGTAGGTGGCTCTCATGTTCAAGTTGTGCTTAGCGCCTTTATTTAACAAAAAAGCAGAAAAGAAGTTGGCCACAGTTCCGACAACTGCAACCACCAGCATTACTGGCCCATTAATTGTTTCTGGATGTGAAATTCGCTTAACAGCTTCAATAATCAAAAAAAGCGAAATTAAAATCAAAAACAATGAATTCAAGAACGCCGAAATAATTTCAGCTCGTTTAAAGCCATAAGTGTTCTGTTTGGTTTGTTGTTTTTTGCTTATTCGATGAGCAATATAGCTCAATACAATTGAAATGGAATCCCCCAAATTATGGAAGGCGTCCGAAAGAAGTGACAAACTTCCCGAAAAGATCCCACCCAAAAATTCAAGAATCGTAATGACTGCATTTAATACCGTTACTTCGAAAAATCTCATTCCAGATAATTGATCATTATTCATAATCTTTCTCCTTTAATTCGACTTAAAAAATGTTCCCTGTATAGTGACTCTCTGGCATCTTAGTAAAATCATAAGCCTGGAGTTGCTCGCCATTTTTCAGGTAAGCATGCAAACTTTCCGAGATCATTAGGTTAAGTGGTTCATCCTTCTGCTGAAAAACCACAACAGGCTTTCCCATTTGAACGCCTGCACCAATCTCATAGGCTGTCCCACTATCAACATTACTACCACCAAAATCAACCACAGCCACCACTGCTTTAGCTGCTTCTAGATTTTCCATGTCACGATGATAGATCTCGTTCGCCCATGGAAGGGTAAACTGCTCATTTTCAGCGTCCTGATGTTTACGTGGCGAATAAAAATCAGTCACCGTTGGATTTGCCTCTAATGCGTGTTCAACAACTTCAATTCTTTGAATTTGTTCGTTACTAAAAAATGGACTTGCTAAATAAATTTGAGCCATGTTAACTCTCCTATTTTCTGTTTAGTCTTCTACCATTCGCCATTCACCCTCGCCAGCTTTTGAAATTAAATTCAAAAAGTGAAGAGCTTCTTTCGCTTGGTCCTGATCGTGTTTATATAATTCGTTTAATCCGGCACCCGTATTAACTGGTCGTGACAGATCAAACTGACCTTTTTTACCAGACTGACCAGTTGCCATTGCTACCACAATCTCGCCACTATTAACCCTGGTGACAATGAAGAAAATGGTAAAATCATCGTCTTTTTTCATGTAAGCAGGCATTGCCCAAATGTCGTCAGCAATTTGCTGCATCTCATAATCTTTGAACTTATAGTCAAGGTGATTCTTCTCATTCACCGGCTTATTAAGTACAAACATCATTTTATCAAAGGATTTTTCACCTAACTGGATGTTATCTTCCACGGAACATTCTCCTTACTTTACTAACTTTATTGTAGCAAATTTTAAAAAATTTACATACTAATTTTTGGAAATTACCTTTTCCATATCATCAGGCAACTTGGCTTCAAAATTTAACTGCCGTCCTTGAAACGGATCAAAGAAAAAAAGCGTAAAAGCATGTAACGCCTGGCGTTTAATTCCCCGATCAAGTGGACCATGATAAAGTTCATCACCAAGCAGCCGGTGACCAATCGATGTCATGTGAACCCGAATCTGATGGGTACGCCCAGTGTGAAGTTTAATTTCTAATAGTGATGCATCACTTAAGTCTTTTTTAACCCAGTATTCCGTCTGTGCGGCCTTTCCCGACGTAGTCACTTGTCTCGCAAAGTTATCACCAATTCGCCCAATTGGCTGGTCAATGATTCCGTGCTTTTGTGTCATTTTGCCAGAAACGATTGCTAGGTATCGCTTATCAATTTCATGACGATTCAGCTCTTCATTGGCATAACTATTTGCCAAACGATTTTTAGCAACTAAGACCACTCCACTAGTAAACCGATCCAAACGTGTAATAATGTGCGGTCGTAAATTTGCGGCCTCTTCGTTTATTAAATGGCCTTTAATCCGATTCACCAGTGTATCGGATTGGTTGCTTGGGCCTGGAACCGACGTTAACCCAGCTTCTTTATTAACCACTAGCCAATTCTCATCTTCGTAAATTACATTAATTGGTTCAAAACTAACCGCAATTCGTGGATCAGATAATTCATTTGGGAGAAAAACAGAGACGACATCATCAAAAGCAACGTTAACCGATGGCTTGACGGCCTTAGCATTAATCTTAAAAGCATTTTTCGCTCGCTTTAAGTCTGCATACATCCGATGACTAATCCCATGTTGACTCAAAAAGGCCTTGAGCGATATGGGACTAGTATGAGAACTTTTAAAATTAACTTTCATGGTTTTTTGCTCCTTTGACCAAAATAAATAAGGCGATGCATCAAATGCACTGCCCTAATTAAATATTTTTCTGCGTAAAAATTTAATATCCCATACACCAACGGCTCCCATAGCTAGTAGAATAATTCCACAAACTACAAAGGTTAATGCGGGCTTATTGGAACTAAATACCGAATCAATCCCACCTAAAGCAATCGGCGCTAAAAAGATTCCACAATTACTACCAATCAACAAGATTGAAGTGGTTAAGTTCAAAGTTCCTTTGGATGAAATTTCAGTTGCAATGTTTAAAATGTAGGAAACCACAATCGCATCAAGAAAAGTTACTAGGAAAAAGCCAAGCGCCGCACTAAAGAACGAGTGTGATAACCCAATCCATAGCTGACAAAATCCACTAGCAATAATTCCGACAGGCAATAAATATTTCTTCAACTTCATCAGTGCCATACTGAAGACTATACCACCAACTAAACCAAAGATTGGGGCAATACTGATAACAACCGCTGACTGTTGCGTGGAACCAATCCCGGTTCCTTCAATAAATTCAGCAATTCGAACGGTGGCACCCACATACGTAATTTGATATCCAGCAAGTAGCATGGTCCAGAAAAGAACATCAGTATTAATCTTTGGAAAGTATTTGTTTTTTCGTTCCGCTTGATAATGTTCCACTTTTGGTGGTGACGGAACAAAGAAGAAAAACAAGATGGCAACCGGAAATGCCAAGGTATAAATTAGAAAAGCACTATGCCAACCAAAATCAACTAGTAATGCACCAGCAACGTACGCTGAAATGGCATTACCCAACATCTCAAATCCACTTCTAACTCCCATCAGTTGATTCTTTTCTTTTCCCTTAAAGAAGGTTCCAATCAGACTAACGGCCAGTCCATTCAACAAACCAAGTCCAATTCCAAAAGCAAATCGTGAAATAAGCATTACATAATAATTAGTAACAAAAATGGGAATCACTCCAGCGATTCCGCTGACCAGCAACCCGAGTATAACGGTTCTTTTGGCACCAATCTTTTTAGCAATCCAACTACTTCCAAGCAGGAAGATGATCACTGCTAAAGCTGGCATGGTGGCAATTAACTCAATACTTGAATATGAATGCCCTGGAAATGCACGCTGCCATTGTGGTACTTCCGCTGAAACTGACAGTGATGACGCTAAAACTAACGAAACCGCCAACAACGAAAACTTCATCATTGGGGAATACTTTTTCTTTTGTTGATCCATGAACACCCACCATCCCTTGTTACTTAATTTATTACTTAATGGATCGATTATACAAAAAAAGAGTGGCAAATGAAAGCCACTCTTGCTTAATCGACTAATTAATTGTTTATTCTTTAATCTTTCCCATATGAAGGGTGAAAGCATTCACAGCCACAATGATGGTTGAAGCTGACATAATCAAGGCCCCAACGGCTGGCGAAAGGATAATTCCAATTGGAGCTAAGATCCCAGCAGCAAGTGGCATTGCAATGATATTGTAGCCAGCTCCCCACCAGAGGTTCTCAACCATTTTCCGGTTAGTTGCTCTGGCAAGGTCTAAGAAGTCAATGATATCTTCTGGATCACTTCTAACCAGTACAACGTCAGCCGATTCGATGGCAATGTCGGTTCCAGCACCGATGGCCACTCCAATGTTAGCACGTGATAAACTCGGAGCATCGTTGATACCGTCACCAACCATCATGACATCATTACCCTTATTCTGATACTCTTTGATGATTTCTTCCTTATTTTGTGGAAGTAGTTCGGACCGATAATCAATATCACCCAATTGATGAGCAACTCGCTTAGCAGCCAAGTCATTATCACCAGTGAGCATTACGGGGGTAATGTTCATTCTTCTAAGTGCCTTAATTAAGTCAATTGACTTAGGACGAAGAACATCTCCTTGGGCAATCACCCCAAGCACCTTATCATCACTTACCAAGTAACTAATCGAATTACCTTGACTAGCAAGATTATCAAATTGTTTATGATCGTAGTCCATGTGATTATCAGTCAGATACTTAGCTGTCACAATCTTATACTCTTTTCCGTCAATTTGTCCCGTTAGTCCAACTCCCTGAATGGCTTGGACGTTCTTGGCTGGGACGACGGAAACTTGCTCCTTTTTAGCCTTGGCTAGGATTCCAGCTGCTAGAGGATGACTAGAATTAGCTTCAAGATCAGCAAATTTAGTCAGAAGTTCTTCGTTACTCATATCGGAATCAGAGATTACATCATTGACTTGAAAGACTCCTTCAGTCAGAGTCCCAGTCTTATCCATAAAGACGTAATCCAAACGTTTAACCTCTTCAATTGACTGACGATTTCTGATTAACAGTCCATTCTGAGCGGCAATTGAGGTACTTCTAGCTACGACTAGTGGGATGGCTAAACCTAAAGCGTGGGGACATGCGATAACCAGGACCGTAATCATTCGTTGCAGTCCATAACTTAATCCGCTTAAAATCGTCCAAACGACCAATGCTAAAATTCCAATGATCAGGGCGCCATAGAACAACCAGCGCGAAACCTTGTCAGCTAACGTCTCCGCTTTTGATTTTTCCTTTTGAGCGGCTTGCACCATTTTAATAACTTGAGCTAGGTATCCATCTTTAGCAGTGGCGGTAACTTTGACTTGCATACTACCATCACCGTTGACGGATCCACCAATTACTTTACTTCCCTTTTTCTTAGTCACTGCCTTCGACTCACCAGTTACTAAGGCTTCGTTTACAGCACTAGTTCCAGAATCAACCACGCCGTCAGCTGGAACTTTTTCACCCGGTTGAACCAAAACAATGTCGCCGGCTTTTAACTGGTCTAGTTGAATATCCTTAGTTTCTCCGTTAGATTCAACCAAATGGGCTGTGCTTGGAAGTAGTGCAGCCATCTTTTTAAGCGCATCGCCAGCATTCATGACCGCATCCATTTCAATCCAGTGACCTAGTAGCATAATGACAATCAAGCTTGCTAGTTCCCAGAAGAAATTCATCACATGACCGTTTGGATTAATGAAGGTATTCATAATAAAAGCATACAAACTATAAAAGTACGAAGCTGAAATACCTAGTGTAATCAACGTCATCATTGCTGGAGCATGACTTTTCAACTCATTTTTGGCTCCACTAAAGAATGGTTGACCACCATAAAAGAACAGAATGGTTGAAAGAATCATTACAATCCAATCAGACCCCGGAAAAGTAATCTGAAACGGCAACTTCATCCCCATAAACGGAGAAAGTAATAAGATGGGAATCGTAATAATCAATGAAATCCAAAAGCGCCGTTTGAAGTTTCCCATGTTCATCATGTGGCCGCCACCCATATCCATTGAACCGTTTCCCATGTTCATAGATCCATGATCCATTTTCATCGAACCATGGTCCATTTTCATTTTAGAATTACCCTTCATGTTCATTTGACTATTATCACTGTCTTTGGGGTTCATATTTTTCATATTATGGTTATCATGATTCATATTCATTTTCCCCATTGAATCATGTTTTCCATTGTCCATATCCTTCATTAAAAAGCTCCTCTCTATTGACAATCCATACTCATATCGCCTGGTAAACAGTTACAATCCACTTTATCGGGGGCGGTTTTTAGCTTTTGTCTCAAAACTTCACCCAACTTGTGAATATCACTCTTACTAATCTTACTTTGGTTAATCAAATCCATAATGGTCTGGCCCTTACGCATGTCGCACATTTGTTCAAAAAGTTCTTCAGCACTTAGATTCATCGCATTCTGTTCGTTAACAGTGGGCGAATAAACGAAATAGCGTCCTTTTTTAAACCGAGTCAACAATCCCTTCTTAACCAATCGACTAAGTAACGTTTTAATCGTTGACTCTTTCCAATCACGTTTTTTCGCAATCGTATCAATTATTTTTCGTGATGAACTATCTCCCATCGTCCAAATCAACCGCATAATTTGCCATTCAGCGGGCGTAATTTCTTCAATTTTTTTGGTTTGATCCAAATAATTCACCTCCAATTCATGGTTTACATCTGTAAATTCAATGTTAATCATAATCTACATCTGTAAACTTTGCAACCATTTAATCTATTTATCAATAAAAAATCGCTCAATCATTGAATTATAACGATCGAGCGATTTTTATTTTAATATTTCCTAAGATAAACTTTATCAACGATGTGCCCTACACCTTTATGAATAATAAGGTTGGCTCTTTCACGTGTTGGTAAAATGTACTCCTTTAAGTTCGGTAAATTGACGGTTTTCCAAACGTTTCCCGCCATTTTAACCGCCTGTTCTGGCTCCTCTTTTGCGTACTTATAGTAATAATTAGTTGGATCCTGAAAAGCCGTTTTCATTAACTTCTTAAAACGATTAAGGTACCAAGTCTCAATCAGATCTGGATTAGCATCGATATAGATCGAAAAATCAGTAAAATCACCAATATAGAGTTTTTGATGATCAGGAATTTGAAGCGTGTTAATTCCTTCAATGATTAAAATGTCGGGATTAGTGATGACATCATAACGATGAGGAATAATGTCATACGTTTGATGAGAGTAAACTGGTGCTTTTACTTCTTTCACGCCGGCTTTAATCTTAACCAAAAACTGAATCAATGATTCCATGTCATAGCTTTCAGGAAACCCTTTACGATCAAGAATGCCCTTTTCTTTTAAGACCTTAGTTGGATACAAAAAACCATCAGTCGTGATTAGTTGCGTTTTCATTTCTGGCAATAAATCGGTAAAAAGGTATTGAAGCAAACGCGCTGCGGTTGATTTCCCCACAGCTACACTTCCCGAAATTCCGATGATAAATGGAATTTTAGGCGTTTTACGTTTTAGAAAATCACTTTCAGTAAGCTCCCAATCTTGGTAATGCTTAGAAGCCAGTTCTAATAAGCGTACCAATGGCATGTAAATATCAGAAACATCATCAAGTGAGATCTGATCATTAAAGGCCTTTAATCTTTCCAAATTAGCCTGTGTAATCGGAGCCGATTCGTTTGGATAAAACTGTTTCCATTCATTTTTACTAAATTCATAGAAATCCTTCAACAAAACTCACCTACTTGGTTACTAAATCATACTCATCCTTTGGAACGTCCTTAAACGTTGGTGATAATTCCCCAACTGAAATCACGTCCAGGCGGTGCATAGCACGACTACAAATTGTGTACACTAACTGATCATCACGCTCCGTTGGATATTCTTCTTTAGAACCATTCCACATTACAACGGCGTCAAACTCAAGTCCCTTAGCTAGATAGGCCGGAACAACAATAACACCCTTGACCAACCGCTGATTTTCGGTTTGAATCAACGTGGATTTAATCCCATCTTTTTTTAGCTCATCATGAACTCGTCGACACTCATCTAACGATTTAGCAATGACGGCCGTGGTATCACTCGCCTGATAATTTACCTGAATCGTATTCTTTAAAACGTTTATTCCCTTATTAAAATCTTTGACAACGTTAATTTTAGGAAGTTCACCACTTCTAGCAAACGACTGGATCTTACTGCCATCTGGGATCAGATGCTTGGTAAAATCAGTGATTTGTTCAGTTGAACGATAAGACTTATTAAGTTCGATGACCCTGGTCTTCTCGGGATCAAACATCGTCTTCATTTCCCGCAAAAGGCTATTGCTACTCTCATGGGTGAAGATCGCTTGGTTGAGGTCTCCTAGTAAAGTAAACTTCGCCCTTGGAAAATTAAACTTGAGGTAAGCCAACTGAAATGGAGTATAGTCTTGAACTTCATCGGCAAACAAATAACGCATGTGGATATCAGGACGTTTTCCAGATATTAAATCATACAAGTAAAGATAAATTGAAATATCAGCATCACTAATTTTGCCATTCTTTAATCGCTCAATTGATTTTTCAACCCCGTCATTCCATTCCTGTTCATCAATTCCATACTTGCTCAAGTCGGTAATTCTAGGAACGTTTCTGATTAGATTAACGAACTGACGATTGATACTAACAAATCGACCGCGAGTAATGGCCTTTCTAACGTTTCTAAAAGCGTTTTGGACAATCTTTTTAGCCAAAAAGTTATATTCCTTATCGGGATTATCCATACTTTCGCCATATTTAGCGTAAATTGCCTGAAGTTGTTGCTGGTCAAGTCCTTCAATGGTTTCTTCGACCCACTTCTTTTTCATCTCACTCCCAATGTGACGATTTAAAATCTTATTCAGTTCTTCCTTGGTAGCTTCCAAACGATTCCGTAAGTTATAGTTTTCGTTAAAACTGTAGTAAATTTCGCTAATATCTTCCTTAGAAATAAAGACATTATCTTCAAATTTAATGTCTTTAAACTGAAAGTTTTCCTTATTTAAATGGTGGGCGTACTTTCCAACTAGATCAAAGAAATCCAAGCTGTTTTTGAAGTCAACCACCTTTTGTTGGTGTTTTTCATGAGTTTCGACAAAACGTTCACCAATGGTTTCAACCTCCAAGTGGGGAACTCGTCGGTTGGTGTATTGGTAGTACGTCATCTGAACCATATTTTGTTCCCCTAACTGGGGTAAGACCTCATTGATGTAGTCATTAAAAAGTTGGTTGGGGGAAAATAAGATTACCTGTCCAGAATTCAAATTACCACGATAACGATAAAGTAAGTATGCAATTCGTTGCAAAACAGCAGCCGTTTTTCCTGACCCGGCCGCTCCCTGAACAAAAAGCAAATCAGAATCAGTATCACGAATGATCTGGTTCTGCTCTTTTTGAATCGTGGTAACGATGCTCTTCATTTTGGTATCAGACTGATGACTGAGATTTTCTAGAAGTAAGTTGTCTCCAAGGGCTTCGTCTGTATCAAAGATGGTTTCAATCTTACCGTTCTTGATCTCAATCTGTCGCTTTAACTTGACGTCAACCTTTTGGGGACCAGCCGGTGAATCATACGTCATTTCACCAATTCCACTATCATAATAAATACTGGAAATAGGTGCCCGCCAGTCGTACACCAGATAATCGTCAGGATTATCGGTAAATGACGCTAGGCCAATGTAAATGGTTTCAGTGTGTTTCTCGCCTTCTTCGTGAAAATCAATTCGAGCAAAGTAGGGATTTTGATCCAACCGTTTTAGCGTATCAAGATCCCTTGCGGCGTTCTTCCAGCGATTCTCACGTTCCGAAAGTAATTGCTGTTGCTGTCTAACCGAGACACCCGTCTCCATCTGTCCACTATATGTACTTGTCTTTAAACGAACATCGTTAAAAAAGTTCTTTTGGATTTCCGATTGGTCACCCTTCGCTTTTTTAATTTTTTTAGCAGCATCGACCTCTGCCATTTCAATTTTGCTTTCAACAAAATCAAGGTGTTTCTGTTCTTCATCTTTAATTGAATTTTCCAACGGATAATCCCTCCTGCTTGCTAAACTTGATTAAATATTCTAACATATTAACTCAACTGAACAAAATATATAAACCAAGGTGATCGTAATATGGATTCAATCTCATTAGTAATTGTTCTACTTGCGGCCCTAATAACTCCATTAGTGATGGCACGATTCCACATTTCAATGCTGCCAACCGCAGTCGTTGAAATTTTAGTTGGAATCATATTAGGACCCAGTTTATTCAACATCGTTTCCGACTCAAACATTTTATCCATTCTTTCCAAGATTGGTGTGATCGTCCTACTGTTTTTGAGTGGAATGGAAATCGATTTTTCCTTATTTAAACCCAAAAACAAAAATCCCAGTGAACTAGAAAAAAAATCAAGCAAAACTGCTCCACGATTTTCATCCGTTCAACTAGCCTTTATGGGGTATGCAACGGTTATCATTCTAGCATTAATCCTAGGATACTTCTGTAAACTAACTGGACTATTCAGTGACTTCTGGTTAGCTTCAATCTTGTTTGCTACCATTTCACTTGGCGTGGTCATCGCAGCCTTAAAGGAAAAAGACGTCACTGGAAGCGCCTTTGGCCAAACCATCCTGTTAATTGCTGCCCTTGGTGAAGTTTTACCGATCTTTGCCCTGACGATCTACGCATCGGTATTTGGTTCCGACAGTAAGTCACTATGGCTCATCCTGATTCTATTTGTGGTAGCAGGTTTTTTATTGTGGTGGTTTAAACGTTTCTTCAAGGTTTCAGACCAAATCAATAAATCAACCACTCAGATTGACATTCGGCTAGCTTTCTTCATCATTGTTTTACTATCAACGATTGCCGTCTTTGTTGGATCAGAGGACATCTTAGGGGCATTCATCGGTGGAATGGTCTATAAATTACTACAACCATCCGAAACCACGAAAGATCGATTGGATTCAATCGGATATGGGCTCTTCATTCCAGTCTTCTTTATCATGAGTGGTGTTGGTTTGAATGTCAAAGAGTTGCTGTCAAACCCAGCGACTTTGGTTCTAATCCCTGTTTTCTTTGCTAGTTACATCATCGCGAAGTTGGGACTTTATCCCATCTTTAGGTTACGTTTCAATAAGCAAAACTCACTGGCTGGAATGGCCCTTCCGAGTGCAACCATCACCATGGTTCTTGCAATTCTCCAAGTTGCTAAGGGGATGAAAGTGATCACATCTCAACAGTCGGGGGCATTTTTGCTTGCAGCAATTATTACCTGTATCATTGGCCCACTGGTCTTTAACAAGGCCTTTAAGGTCGAACCAGAAACCTATCCTAAGATTAAGGTTAATTTCTTTGGGGTTAACTTAACTACCATCCCAGTCGCTCAACAACTTTCAACTGGGTGGTACGACGTTAACGTATACACTGATAATCAGGAGCACTACCGCTCCTATAACAGTCAGGCTAACGTTCATCTTGTTTCTAAGCTTGACCCAAGATTTTTAATTGACAACGGCTATTTTGACTGCGATATCGTCGTCATGGCCTACTTTGATTCAGAGAAAAGTTACGAGTTGGCCAAGTCAGCTAAAAAGTACGGTGTCAAACGGGTTATCGCTCGTTTTGAAAATCGCGATGTCCTTGATAAGCATCAAGATGAACTCCTTTCTCTAGGAGTTGAGATATATAACAACCTTGCCGTCAACATTGCCATGCTAAGAGAGTTGATTGAGGTCCCGTCAACATTTAAGATGATTGAATCTAACGAATCAGTTCTCCATGAAGTTAAACTAACTAATCCGAGTTTGGCTAACATAGCAGTCAAAGACCTTCCCTTTAGTAGTGACATTACCATTAACGAAATCTTTCGCGACCATAAACTACTTCACCCGACCGGTGAGACGATCCTAAGATTAGGTGATCAAATTATTTTCTCAGCCCAAAAGGGAACTGGAATTCAAATCAGAAGTGATTTTAACCCGGAAGCATCACAAAATTAAATTAATTAATCCACTGACTAAGATGATGTCAGTGGATTTTTTATCTGGTTCATGATGATTTACGCAAAACAATATAATGATTATTTCAAATGATTACTAAATTATACCAATTCCACCCGTCCCGTTTATCTTGGACGTTAAAATATGCTAGAATTAAGCAACTAGTGAATCAGGGGGAAATAAAAATGACTTCAATCAATTTATATTTTGTCAGACACGGCCAAACATATTTGAATCGTTACCATCGTTTACAGGGATGGGCAGACTCAGCTTTAACCGATAAGGGAATCACCGATGCAATCGATGCTGGAAAACACCTTAATAAGGTTGATTTCAACAAGGCATATAGTAGTGATACCAAAAGGGCCCGTGACACCGCCGAACTAATCCTAAAGGAAAATCCATCAGGACTAGTTGAACCGATCGAAATGGAAAACCTCAGAGAAGAGAATTTTGGATACTTTGAGGGCAATGACATGGGACAAGTTTGGCACATCATTGGGGGGCCGTCTGGCGCTGATTCATACAGTCAAATGATCGCCACTTATACGATGGAAAAGACCCGCGACATGATTGCTGACGCTGATCCATACGGGGATGCCGAAAATGATTCACAGTTTTGGAAACGAGTTCAAACTGGGCTGGACGAAATCGTTAACAACGCTGAAGATGGTGATGATATTCTCATTACCGCTCATGGAACTCTCATTCGAAGTATTGTTAGTCGTTTTAGTGACATCGATATTAGTGAACCCATTCAGAATGGCAGCGTCACTAAAGTTGATTATAAAGATGGCGATTATATTATCAAATACTATAACAACATTTCAGATCCAGTCTAAAGGAGTATAAATGATCGACAACTTTACTGATGTAATTACAATTGGTTTAGATTTAAATGATGCTAATTTTCAGTACTCAATGGAGGAACTTAACAACTTAGTCACCGCGAACAACATGCATAGCGTTGAAACCGTGACCCAAAAGTTGGATCACCCTGATCCAGCAACCTACTTCGGCAAAGGTAAGGTTGAATTTCTAGAACAACTCGTCAAAACGTCTGGGACAGATATCATTGTGGCAAACGATGAACTCAGTCCTAGTCAAATTCGAAACCTTGAAAAATTAACCAATGCTAAAATCATTGACCGAACTGGGCTAATTTTGGAAATCTTCGCCAATCGAGCTCATTCCCGTGAAGCCAAGTTACAGGTCCAATTGGCCAAACTAAACTATCAACTCCCGAGGCTTCGTACTAGTGCTAGTCAACGATTAGACCAACAGTCTGCTGGTGGCGGACTAGCTAACCGTGGTGCTGGTGAAACCCAAATTGAATTGAATCGTCGAACCATTCAACATCAAATCACGCACGTTCGTCACGAATTAAAGGAAATTGACAAATCATACGACACTCAAAGTAAAAAGCGCAAACAAAACGATTTGAAAACCATTGCTCTTGTTGGTTACACCAACGCAGGCAAATCCACGATTATGAATCAACTGGTAAAACGATTTGGTGAAAACGAGGAGAAAGAAGTTACCGTTAAAAACATGCTATTTGCCACCTTGGACACCAGCGTGCGAAAGATTGAGCTACCAAACCATAAACGTTTTCTTGCAACCGACACGGTTGGTTTTGTCAGTCAACTTCCGCATCAACTAATTCAAGCCTTTAAATCAACTTTAAAAGAGGCAAGCAACGCTGATCTCTTGGTACAGGTAGTTGACTACTCTGACCCAAATCAAGAACTAATGATGCAAACTACTGAAAAAACTCTAAGAGAAATCGGGGTCCCCGACATTAACATGATTAAGGTCTTTAATAAGGCTGATAAGAGTGGAGAAAATTATCCTGTTCGTGAAGGCAATAACATCATCATGTCAGCTCTTGACCCTGATTCAATTAATTTATTAATTGACATAATTTCTCAAAACTTGTTTAAAGATTACGTCAAAAAGACGTACCTCATCCCTTTCAGTAGTGGCCAAGTAGTTTCGGACCTAAATGAAAACGAAACGGTTTATCAGACTGACTACACCGATCAGGGAACGAGGTTGAAAGTTGAACTTCCTGAAACATCGGCCAAAAAATACCAAAAATACGAAGTTAATTAATAAAATTACATTGACATTTAATATGGATCGCGGTTAAATGGTCCTATACTAATTTAAGAGAACAATATTTAAAGAAACCGCCCAAGAGAAGCCGACGTTATTCTGGAAGTTGGCTGACTAATCTTTATTTAACCACCTCTTAAAACACATTAATACACAACAAAAAGCGCTCTGAAAATTTCAGAGAATTTTGGGTGGAACCGCGCAAATTTGCGTCCCTGACATTTAGTTGTCAGGGACTTTTTTTATTCTCAAAGGGAGGAATTTTATATGAAGAAACCAAAAGAAGAGTCCAATGTAAAGTTAAACCGTTCTTTAGGAATTTGGTCCGCACTCTCACTTGTAGTTGGAACCATCATCGGAGTTGGAATATTTGTTAGACAAGCTGCCGTTCTAAACGATGCAGGATCAGCAAATGGTGCCATGCTGGCTTGGCTAGCCGGGGGACTTCTGACTTTAGCCGCGGGACTTTCAATTGCCGAGATTGCCTCGCAAATTCCAGAAACCGGTGGACTATATGCATACATGGAAGTCATTTATAACAAGTTTTGGGGCTTTTTATCTGGATGGATGCAGATTATTGTTTATGGTCCCGCAATGATCGCTTCACTTGGAGCTTATCTTGCCATCCTATTAGGTGACTTTTTCCATATTTCATCAGAATGGAACATTCCGATAGCTATCATTGCAGTTGTTGCGGTTGGTCTATTAAATACCTTTCCCAATCGATTTGGAGCTGCTTTTTCAATTATTACCACAATTTGTAAGCTCGTCCCAGTCGCAGCGCTTATTATCTTCGGACTTTTCTTTGGTCACGCTAATGCTTTTACTCAAAGTGTTAGTGACGTCCACTCCTCAGTTGGTGGTTTTGGAGTTGCCATGTTAGCCACTCTATTTGCCTTTGACGGGTGGATCCTAGTTGCTAACCTTGGTGGAGAAATCAAAAACCCTAAAAAGATGCTACCACGTGCTATCACCTTCGGAATTTTAATTGTCATTGCCATTTATATGCTAGTTTCATACGGTGTTTTAAAAAGCATTGGTCCCGAGAAAATTCATGATCTTGGAACAAATGCCATTCCATACATGGCTAACAAAGATTTTGGAATGATCGGTGGGAAGATTTTAAGTATTGGTATCATCATCTCAATCATCGGGTGCATGAACGGAAAAATCATGACCTTTCCCCGTATCATGTATGCCATGGCGAAAGAAAATCAACTTCCGTTCTCTAAGCAGTTAGCTTACCTCAATCCAAAGACCAGAACGCCAGTGGTATCAATTGCTGCTGTTCTAGTAATCGTAATCATCATGATCTGTTTCTTTGATGCCGACCGACTCTCAGAACTATGTATCTTTACTGTCTATTGTTTTTACGTGATGGCGTTCTTCGGGGTTTTCATCCTTAGAAAACGTCACCCCGACCGAAAGCGAGTCTTCTCAGTTCCACTATATCCATTCACACCAATCTTAGCTATTTTGGCATCCCTTTTCGTAATCTGTTCAGAAATTGGATCAGACTTCATTGGGGTCGTTTGCTCACTGGGAATCGTTGCACTCGGGATTCCAATCTATTACTTTGAAGTTATTCTCAAAAGAAATAAGGTTAAAAAATAAGAGATCTCAAATGAGATCTCTTATTTTTTCTGATATGCAATTTTAATCTGAACCGCATAGTCGTCAGCTCCATCAATTAAGCCGGCTCGACCAGAAGTCTTGTATTTTCCTCCAACCAAAAAAGCTTCAGCTAGATACAACTTGACTTTATTCTTATCGATTTTTTGAATATCTTCAAAACCAGCCTTAACAATGTGGCCAACGGGTTCACAATTAACCTGATTCATTCCGGCATAGACTTCATACTTTCCGTTTTCTTCTCTTAAATCAAAGTAAGGGATTAACACTCCATCACCCAAAGCGTAGACGCGATGCTTAGGATTAGCTTTAATTTCGGAAAGAAGCGCCCGATCGCCTAATCCATTGTAGTCATCACTTGCAACTTTTTTGGTAATCATGGTATCGGCTAAATGATGAACGTTATGGCGCTCACTAATTGTCGATTCCAATTTAGCTGGCATCGTTTTTCTTTCATCAAATAAACCGTTGGCGGGAATATTACGATAACGACGACTTCCACTACGAGCCTCGGTTTGCTGATCAGTTTCCTTGGGCTGAATGTGCAAGACCTTATTAATGACCGGGGTAACATCAAACTTCGCCCGTTTTTTAGTAAAGTAATACATGATGTTTAGGTACAAGAAGTACGCTAAAATCAAGACAACTAAGAAGACCAGAACCCCCCTAATCATAAAGCCATTTACAACAAAACGGTAGGCAACGTACAAAAGGTAAAAGTCGCCTAGAATCCCTAAAATTACGTAAATTCGGCTTTTAGTGTTTGTTTCAATCGTTATATATCCAAGATAATGATTAATAATATCTAGAAAACTAAACATTAATGTTCACCCCCAGGATTAGTCGTATTGGCTTGGGTATTATTCTGAGTATTGTTAGAAGTAGTCCCCGTATCATTATTAGAATTGCCGTTATTCCCGGTATTCTGACTTGATTTTTCGGCATTTCCACCGTTATTATCAGTTGTCTTTTGATTGTTATTACCAGTCTCCGAATTATTTCCATTCGTGCTGGTCGAATTATTTTGCTCCTGTCCACCAGAAGTTGTTTTACCTTGTTCATTATTTGGTGACTTACTATTGCCATCGTTATTGTTATTATTCATATTATCTTGTTTAGTCCCAGAACTATTGGATTCATTTTTACTATTATCGTCATTAGAATTCGAGTTCTGGTTCTTAGTACCCTTATTGTTATCATCATTCTTCTTAAAGTCAAAAATAGAACGTTTCTGGCTTTGATGGGTAGTGACTTTAGCACCTTCGTGGGTATTGGTTGCTTTATTAACAACAATATTGGTGGCTCCTAACGCTAAACAAATTGAAATAATGGCAAATGGAGTAAGAAATGGTGGTACTCGATTTGACATTTAATCATCCTCTCAACGTATATTCTCTTTTGTGAAACTTAATTATTGCACTTAAAAGTAAAGAATTTATTCCAGTCGATAAAAGATTTCTTTAAAGTTGTCTTTTTAAATTTAGTACAATTTGATCAATCTGATTCTTAGTTTGACTCCACTTCTCATTATCAATCACAATGGACCGATTTTTTAAAGCAGCTGGAAGCTTTAAATCACGCGCGTCTTCTTTACTTTCCATGCGAACTTGAATCTGAGCCAAAGTATCCCCGCGATCAATCATGCGCTTTTTAAGCTCAGCCGGATCTTTAACTTTCAAAAAAATGACAACCGCTTCTACTCCTAATCGATCCTTATACGTAATGGCACCTTTCGTGTCTAACACAATTGAAACAATGGGAGACTTTAAAAAAGCACGATCTAACCCTTCGTATGATGATCCATAACAGTGCCCCGAATATCTTACTGATTCTAAAAGATGAAGTTTTTTAAAACTTGTCGGTGATTCAAAATAATAATCTACTCCATCTTGCTCTTGATCCCGTGGTGCTCTGGTCGTATGGGTAATCACCTTAGGAATTCCATACTTTTTCATTAAATAATCCGAGATGGTGGTCTTACCGGTGCCAGCGGCTCCAGTAATCACAATTACAAATCGTTTATTTGACATAGTGGTCCTCAATGTATTCATTGGCCTTTTTAAGTGGTGGAAGTAAGTTATCGTATGTGACTAACTTCAAAGCTTCTTCGTAAGTGCACCAACGATCCTCACTAATTTCTTCCTTCTGTCTGGTAACCGAAGTGCCAACCGGAACCTCCGTCACAAAGAAAGTTACTACTTTGTGGTGGCCATTCTTCATGTCATACTCGACCTTTACATCAAAACCATCATCAATCTCACCATGAATTCCCGTTTCTTCTCTTAATTCACGTTTAGCGGCCTGTTGTAATGTCTCGTTTCCCTCGACGTGCCCCTTGGGATATCCCCAAAAATCACTAGTTGCACTTTTTAAAAGTAAATATAGTGGTTGATTTTCCTTAAGTTGAAAAACAATCGTTCCACCGTCAATTTCATTAATCATAAAAATGCCCCATTTATTTGTTTCTTTCATTGTACCAAAAAATCAAAAACTACACTGATTTAATACTGAACTTAAGCATAATTGGTGAAAGAATCGTCGAAAGTACAATTACCATAATAATTTCGGAGTACAGTTCAGAAGCAAGCAGATGACTAGCTAGTCCAATCTGAGCGACAATGAGAGCCATTTCACCTCTTGATACCATTCCGGCACCCACTACGTTGGCATCTTTTAGGGTCAATCCAGTTAATTTCGCTCCAATTCCACACCCAATCCATTTGGTAAGAACCGCTAAGATCGTCATTACTACAACAATCAACCACGTGCTAGAGAGCCCCTTAAAACTCATCTCCATCCCAATTGCGGCAAAAAAGATTGGAATAAAGAAGGAATAACCAATTCGATTAGCACTTTGAATCACCTGATCATGAAGCGGCGTACGTCCAATTGCAATTCCAGCAAAGAAAGCCCCTAACACCGTGCTCAGATTGGCCGCTTCTGCCAGATATGCCATGATCAAACAAATGCTAATCCCCATAATCGACACGGCTGAATTGGCAGGAAGAAGGTCGGCTAACCGCATGAGCCAAGGTGCAATCCATTTAATGACAACAAAAATCAATCCAAAAAACAAGATTTGAAACGTAAACAGGACAAACAAATTTTTAGATCCTGATTCCGTCCCAAACACACTGGAAAAAACACTCAACAAAATAATTGAAATCACATCGTCAACTACCGCGGCCCCTAAAATGGTTGCTCCCGCGACCGATTTCAACTTGCCAAACTCCTGAAGCACTTCGACACTAATGGATACTGAAGTAGCCGAAAAGATCACTCCCCAAAAGAGCGCTCTTTCAATTCCTTGGCCTAGTAGTTGACCATAAAAGGTAAAAGCGACCACCGGTAAAATGACCCCACAGATAGCAACGCTAACGGCCGGCTTTAAGTACTTCTTGACCAACTCGAAATCACATTCTAATCCCGCAATAAACATCAAAAAGATGACCCCAATTTCGGATCCAACCGAAACCAAGTGATTTAAACTGACTAGGTGCAAAACCGCGGGTCCAATTAATAAGCCGGCCATAATCTCTCCTACCACCGCTGGCATCCCAATCCTTTGACTTAAAACTCCTAAAATCAACGTTGAAAGTAAAATCAATCCAATTGTTGCTAAATATTCCATATAACCTCCGTTATCCCTCAAAAAAAGCAGAGTTTGCCAATTTGACAAACTCCACTAATTTAATAAAACTTATGTTCTTTTATCATTTTCTTTGCATTGGGGTTAGGCTTGGACCTAGCTTCAAACATGTAATAGGTAGCTCGTCTTTCCTCAAACATTTGGGCATGACTACTACGCAATTTATAATTCTTAATTAGCGCATCACGTCCACCCTTTCTAGAACCACTGCTCATGTACTTGTACAACTCAGCATTACTCTTGTTGCTTGTATTATCAACCCTAATTACCAACCATTGAACTTGTTTCTTTCGAACCACCTTGTTAGCTGATCTCATCATTTTAGGATAAGCGCGGCTAGGAATATTATTACGTTCGAAGAAGTAATGAGTTGGATATGCACCAGAACTGGTGTAAAAACCATTTTCTAAACGACTGTAAGTTAAAAGGGTCGGTGTTCCCTTACTTTCGTCTCTAATAATCTTTCCAAACGAAACTTGAGCAGGCTGTTGGTACTCACCTTTCTTAGGATTAAGAGTAACGTATAAGTTTTGGGGATGCAACTTCGAGTAAATAAAGTTATTGTTTGATCCAAGGACAAAGGTTAAGGCCATACATAGCGTTACGAAAACAAACGTCCAAGGGAGAGCGAGCTTTCTGTTAGATTCAAAGTGTCTGATAAAAAACACCAGTACAAAGATAGTTGTCACCATGATAAATGGGAAATAAGCTAATTGATAGTACTGATAGATTTTACCAAAGGTGTGACCGTAAACTGCTACAATCGCATTTACAATCATCATGAACAAGAAAAGCGACTTTGAAATTCCATCTTTAAAGATTTCATGGTCAAATAAAACATAGATTAAGCCCAAGAGACCAAAGACCACCGTGATCGGATACTGCGTCAGAAACTTCATAAAGAATCCAGTTGCCATTAGAATCTTAGTTGGTACAATTCCCGATGAACCGTAAACAGTCATGTTAATGGTAAAGTAAACGTGGATAAAGGACTTAAAACTCCCTGTTACTAAGAAATAAATCAACCATGGAATAAGTGCGATTAAGAAGCTGAGTCCACTAAAGAAAATCAATCGCCACATTTCTTTAAAGCGACGATGGTAAACGTAGAAGATAAACATAAAGACATAAAATCCAATCCATGGACCAAGTAAAGTGTACTTCGAAAAGAAGACCACTCCGACCATGAATCCCTGAATCATCCATTCCCACCATTTGATATCAAAATCATTTTGACAAGCCTTTAAAGCAACATAAATCAAATATAAAACGGCCGGGAACACGAAGAATTCAACCGAACCACCATAGTCATAAAATGGCTGAAGCACGGAAAAAACTGGCATGAACAATGAAATTACAAATGACCAATTTTGTGACAAGTATAATCTAGCAATCTTGTAAGCCATGGTCATAATAATAATCATCGCAATAATCTCAAACGGTACCATCCCAACAAGCGATCGTTTTGTAATCAGTGAGGCTAGTCCGTAAAGCAAATAAACAAATGGCCCTTTTTGCTCAAAAACATCCTTATATGGAATGATTCCGTGAAACATTGCTTTACCGACAGTGAAAAAATTATTACTGTCGGGTGAGGTATCAAAATAATAGAACGGTGAAGCAAATGACAAAAGTAGAATTATGATAATACTCATTACTACAAACGTTAAACCAAATAAATAAGGTTTAGTTTTTAGTTTTTTTAACATACATTGTTCTTCCAATCATTAAGAATTTAAGCTCACACTCAATAATAAAAGCAATTATACCACATTCCTCCACTCAAACGCGGAGACGCCAGACTTCATAACCTTATTTTAAGATTATGCTTTTCTTTTTAGTAACCAATATACTGACTTCCGATTATTGGGAGCCTTTTGTTCATGAGTGGATACGACCCGATAATTCTCTAACAGGGTTTTGGATGCTGGTCTAGTAGAATCGTGTCTGCCAAAGTATGTTTTGATTGAATCAGCTTGATTGGTCTTTACGACAATCCATTCAACCGCCTTCTTTTTAACAACTTTATTTTGTGACTCGACCATTTTAGGGTTCTTATCATACGAGATATTGTTGATCTGGAAATAATACTGCGTGGGAAGTGCTCCTGAGACCGTGTACATGCCAAGATCAAGATATCCGTAGTTGAGAAGGGTTGGAGTTCCCTTACTCTCTTTTCTAATAATTTTGCCAAACTTCTTTTGCGCGGTCTGCGGATCACTAGGATCCAGCGTTTCCTGATTGTTATTCGGAAATAATTTTGATTTTTGAAAATTACCGTTAACCCCCATGGTAAAGAACAGGACTAAAAGCGTCATCAAAATAAACGTCGAAACAAGTCGCTTACTAGGCAATGTAATTTGCTTATAATTTAGTCCTTTAGCAATTAAAACGACCAACGTTACAAGAACGTACGGCATAAACGCTAATTGGTAATAGACGTATAGGGTATCTGGGGTATAGCTGTAAACAGCAAAAAAAGCACTCACAAACATCATACACAAAAAAATATTCTTTTCCGCCCCATGATTAAAGACGACAAAAAGAATTAACGGAATTGCACCCAAAACAAAGAGTTGCGGTTTATCAATTAAAAATTCACTAAAAATGGCTAGTGAGCCAGCAATCTTCGTGAAAATTCCACCATTAGCTGAGGTGCTATAAACCGTCATGTTGGAAACAAAATAAACGTCGTAAAAGGCTTTAAACGAGTTAGTAACGAGAAAATAAATTCCCCAGGGTACTATCGCGGCCAAAAAACCAACGCCACTTGAAAAGATCAACTTAAAAAGACTACTAAACTTTTTATGATACAAATAAACCAGCGCAAAAATAATGTAAAAAGCAATCCAAGTGCCCAACAGCGTGTATTTAGATAAAAAAACCACCCCAACTAGGAATCCCTGAACTAACCAGTTCACGTTACTAATCGCAAAATGATTGTGGCATGCTTTAAAAGTTAAATAAATGGCCGATAAAATCATCGGAAACACGAATTCTTCCGCCAGGCCACCATAGGTAAAATACTCTTGAAACATTAAGAAAAAGGGCGTTATAAGTGCCAAAATTGAAGCAGTTGGTTTACTAACGTATAAATGAGCGGTTTTAAAAACCAAAAATAACGAGGTTGCTAATGCAATTATTTCTGCTATGGTAATTCCAATAATCGAATAGTGACTGATTAAATAAGCGAGCCCATAAAGCAGATAAACGTATGGCCCCTTTTGCTCAAAAACATCCTTGTACGGAACTAGTCCGTGCATCATACCCTTGCCGACCGTAAAGAAACAGTTAACGTCGGGCGAATAATCAAAATAATAAAGTGGCGATGCGTAACTAAACATCCCAATAAAGATTAAGGCTACGACCACAAAAGCCAAAAAATAACAAACGTTTACATTTTTAATGAAACGTTTTATACGGAACTCCATTTCCGATCCTACTCCTTTTTAAACCGTTCCCATTATATCCTAGAATAATTGTTATGTACACGTTTGAACGTGTATCACACGGGTACGTTGATTCTTCCACACTTTTTTTACCATTTTAAAGTGTTATCATAATAATTAAACTAATTAGGTAGGTGAATGTTATGAAACAAGGAACTAAAATCATTACATTAGATAATGGTTACCACCTATGGACTAACACTCAAGGGACCGGAGACATTCATCTTCTCGCCCTTCATGGTGGCCCGGGTGGAACACATGAATACTGGGAAAACACTGCGAAACAACTGAAAAAACAAGGACTAAACGTCCAAGTTCACATGTACGATCAATTAGGTTCGTGGTACTCCGACACTCCCGATTTTGATGATCCGAAGGTAGCTAACAAGGTTTTAACCTACGACTACTTCCTTGACGAGGTTGAAGAGGTTAGACAAAAACTCGGAATCGATAAATTTTATTTGATTGGTCAATCTTGGGGTGGTGCTTTAGTTCAGATGTACGCCGCTAAATATGGTGATCACCTGAAAGGTGCCATTATTTCTTCAATGGTTGATCGGATCGGGGACTATACTGACCATTTAGCTCAAATTAGAGAAAAAGCGCTCACCCCCGAACAATTAGCGTACATGAAAAAATGCGAAGCAAATAACGATTACGATAACGATAAGTATCAGGAACTGGTCGAACTCTTAAATCGGGAATATGTGGATCGAAAGCAACCACCTGCAATTGCCCACGTCATTGATACCATGAGCAAACCGATCTATAACGCCTTTCAGGGTGATAACGAATTTGTCATCACTGGAAAGTTAAAAGACTGGAACTTTACTGATCATTTAAAGGACATCAAAGTTCCAACACTGGTCACTTTTGGTGAACACGAAACCATGCCAATGGAAACCGGAAAACGAATGGCTAAAATGATTCCAAACGCTCAATTCGTTTCAACCCCAAACGGTGGTCATCACCACATGATTGATAATGCCCCCGTCTACTACGACCATTTGGCCAACTTCATTAGACAAGTTGAAAATGGAACTTTCAACCAAAAATAAGCAAACGAAAAGACACTTCAAAATGAAGTGCCTTTTTATTTTTGGTTTAAACTTAATTTTTCAACGTCAATGGTCTTGTCAACCAATCCATCATAAAAACTGGCTTCATGACTAACAATGATGGCATTCCCAGGAAATTTAATAATTGCCCGTTTTAAAGCATTTTTAGTCTCATCGTCCAGGTGATTAGTCGGTTCATCCATGATTAAGAAATTGCTTTTTACAAATTCCATCAAAGCCAATTTGACCTTAGTTTGTTCTCCACCAGAAAGCTCACCAATTGGTTTCATGGCGTTAGCAGCGTCGAGTCCACAACGACCCAGCTGAGAACGAATCTCCTTCTGTGTCAACTTGGGATACTTATCCTGAATGATTTGCAGGGGTGTCATCTTACTATTCGGCCAGATCAAGTCTTGACTGAAATAGTTAACCTTCGCGGATGGAGAAAAGTTAGCCTTTCCCCCCTTTGCCGGAATTTGTCCGAGGATTGATTTAATTAAGGTTGACTTTCCAACCCCATTAAAACCCTGAAGCCCAACTTTCTGATCAGTATTAACGGAAAAGGTAACTGGCTTAAGTAACGGTTGATCGTAACCAACTGACAGTTGGTCAACCACTAGTGCGTTCTGGGATCCAGTATCAGCATACGGAAAGTCAAAAGAAGCCTGGATGTTACTTGAAGGTGGCTCAATCACATCCATTCGTTTTAACATCTTTTCCCGTGATTTAGCCATATTGGAATGACTTCCGGCCTTGTTTTTTTGAATAAAAGTTTTGGCCTTGGAGATCTCTTCTTGTTGTTTCTCGTACTCCCGCTGCTGGGTCATTTCTTTTTCGTCTTTTTGTCTCATGGCGGACTTGAAATCACCACGGTACTTAGTGACCTTCCCAAACGCAACGTTTACGATACAATTCGTTACTTTTTCTAGAAAGTCGTAGTCATGGGAAATGATCATCGCTGCCCCATCAAAACTATTTAAATAATCTTCCAACCAATTAATGTGAGCGGTATCCAGATAGTTAGTCGGTTCATCAAGCAAAATTACATCGGGATGCTCCAGAATTAATTTCGCTAAAATAATCTTAGAGCGTTGTCCCCCGCTCATTTTAGAAATGGTTTGATCTCTTCCAATGTCGTCAAGACCCAATCCATTAATCACCTGCTCAACTTCAGTATCAATATCATAAAAATTACGAGATTCAAGTTGTTCTTGGATTCTTCCCGCTTGTTCAAGTAACTTTTCGTCCATATTGTCGGCATATTTTACGTACAAATCGCTCATATGCTGATTCATGTTGTAGAGGTCTGAAAAGGCAGTATGCAAAAAATCAATCAGTGTCATTCCCTTTGGAATATTAACGTACTGATCTAGGTAACCAACTTTGGTCCCCTTTTGCCATTTGATGTCACCAGATAAGGGCAATTGCTTATTGGTCAAAATCTTAATCAAAGTTGATTTTCCAACCCCATTTTGGCCCACAATTCCCATGTGCTCACCTTTATTTAGCTGAAATGTAGCATCCGAGTACAGGTCTTTGTCGGCAAAACTCATACTTAGATTAGATACACTTAATAACGCCATTATATAATTCCCTCCATTATTTCATAACCTATACCGTAACACCGAATCGCAATCAACGTCAATCAGGTGAATTTGAGTGGTATAATTGTATGTACATTTTTAAAAAAGAGGAGTGCCTATGAAAATCAAAGATATTGATCACATCACCATATCGGTAAATGACATCGAGAAATCGATGCGTTTTTACCATGAGGTTTTAGACTTACCAGTTGTGATCGAAACTGATTCTAGAATTGAATTTCAGCTGGGTCACCAACGACTCGTTTGTGTCACAAACAAAGAAGATAACGTTAAACCAGAAAATCCAACTCCTGGTTCTACCAGTTTCAGCGTGGTTGCAAGGGATCCACTTGACTCAATCCAGTCACATTTAGCCAACTACTTTATTGAAGTAGTTGCAGGACCGATCGAAAGTCAGGGACATAACGGTAAAATGAATTCACTATTTATCAATGATCCAGATAAAAATTTGATTGAAATTAGAGAGTATCAACGATAGGAATGAAAGGGAATACAACCCGGCTAAAATCCCCATCAAATAGTGTTTTTCAATTTTACAACCATAATCATTTTTGTTATATTCGTCGAATACGCAAAAAGAAAGGATACTTATGAAAAAAGAAAATTCGAAGGACAATTCAAATCAAAATGTTACTAAACCAAAAATGAGCCTTTTCAGTGTCACGATGCTGGCACTAAGCTCAATCATTGGTTCAGGATGGTTATTCGGTGCCTGGGAGGGTGCTAAAACCGCTGGTCCAGCTGCCATTATTTCGTGGATCATCGGTGCCGTTGTGATTGGTGCAATTGCGTTTAATTACATTGAATTAGGAACCATGTTCCCAGAAAGTGGAGGGATGAGTAAGTATGCCCAGTATACCCACGGCCCTCTTCTAGGATTCATCTCATCATGGTCTAACTGGGTCTCACTTGTAACGCTGCTTCCAATTGAAGCGGTCGCTGCCGTTCAATACATGAGTTCATGGCCCTGGTCATGGGCCAACTGGACTCACGGGTTTTACGCCAATGGCACGGTTACTACCGAGGGGTTATTCGTCGTTTTTCTCTTCATCTTAGTGTTCACCTTGTTAAACTACTGGTCAGTCAACTTACTGACTCGTTTCACTACTTTGACTTCAATTTTTAAAATTGTAGTTCCAGTTCTTACCATTATTATGCTACTTGCTTCTGGTTTTCATCCCGGAAACTTTAACAACGTTCAAACTGGTGGATTTTTCCCATACGGAACGGCTCCAATCTTTGCGGCTACCACCGTATCTGGAATCATCTTCTCTTATAATGCTTTTCAAACGGTTATAAACGTTGGTGATGAGATTACCAATCCTAAGAAAAACATCTGGCGGGGAATCGTTATTTCACTTTTAATCAGTATCATCATTTACGTTATGTTACAGTTCACTTTCGTTGGTGTTATTGACCCGTCAACCTTAGCCAAATACGGTTGGCATGGTCTGAATTTCAGTTCACCATTTGCTGATTTAGCCATTATGTTGAACTTGAACTGGCTAGTAATTCTACTCTATTTAGACGCCTTCGTTTCACCCTTTGGGACCGGGGTATCATTTGTTGCTTCAACTAGTCGGACACTAGCAGCAATGACCGAAAACGGTCATATGCCAAAGTTTTTAGGTAAGATCAACCAAAAATGGGGAACCCCTAGAATCGCAATGATCGTAAACTGGATCGTCAGTTGCATCTTGGTCTCGGTGTTCAGAAACTGGGCTGTTTTAGCCAGTGTTATTTCTACTTCAACCCTGATTGCCTACTTAACTGGTCCGGTTACCCTTGGATCATTACGTCTCCACGCTCCTCACTTCAAACGTCCAGTCAAAATTAGTTTTGCTGGAATCATGGCACCACTTGCCTTTGTTCTTGCTAGTTTGGCAATCTATTGGGCAATGTGGCCTACTACCATTGAAGTCATCCTTGTTATTATGCTGGGGCTGCCGTTTTACTTCTTCTACGAAAACAAGAACGGCTGGAAAAATACCCTGACCAAGTTCCGTGGAGGAGCTTGGATGGTCGCCTATTTAATCTTTATGTCAGCATTTTCGTATATCGGATCCGCACCATTCGGTGGTCAAAACTGGATTCATTACCCATATGATTTTATCGTAATTATTGTAGTTGCACTACTGTTCTTCTACTGGGGTGTCTTTAGTTATCAGCGCACTGGTAACATGCTTAACGCTAAAAGCGTCAATGAACAGGTCGATGATGATCAGGTCAACCATTAGTTAAGTTAATGCAAAATCATAAGGATTTTGTTATAATGCGTATGCATCTTGTTTTTCTTGAAATGGATGGAGGGATTCTTATGAATAGTCAAGATCCAGATTCGAGATACGAACGTTATGACTTTAATGCCGCAAATGGTCCAAAGCACCAAAAGAAAAACTTTAAGGCTTGGCCATGGGTTTTAGGACTAGTAGTGATTGTGATCCTGCTAGTCTTTGGAATTCACTTTCTGACAAGCGGCAGTGGGAATCGGATGAATGGATCCTCCACAAGTCAACAGAGTAGCAGAGCTATTCAATCAGAAAAGAAAGCAAAACACTTTAATAAGGCGGAACAAGCCACGACCAACAAGGAAGCGTCAGTAAACAGGAACCAACAAGCACCAACAAATCAAAGTGGGTCACAATCATCAAACGGAAATAATTCCAATGGAAACAACTCAATGAGTGATTCTAGTTCGATGTTTGCTACACCAAAATCATTTGACTCGGTTCAAGACGCTAAAAACTATGCACACGCTACTCAAAGCAGTTGGTTAGCAGCTGGTTACTCTAACTTTACAATTGAGCGGAATGGTCAGGGCTTTTACACCTTGCAATTTGTTAAATAAGGAACTATTTATAGTTCCTTATTTTTTTATATTCAAATGAATTTGGTATAATGAAGTGTATAGGAGGCACTATTATGAAAATTAATACTCCACTTCAAAATGGACTTTTACCTGATAAGTATACTAAACACGCTGACCCAGATGAAATGTTAGATGGTAATCCAATCATTTCATTCCCGATCAAAATCTCTGATGTCCCAAAAAACGCAAAGTCACTAGTAGTTATCCTACTGGACGACGATTCAATCCCAGTTTGTGGTTTTACTTACATTCATTGGGTGGTTGCTAACATTGATCCAAATATATCTGAAATACCAGAAAATGCTAGCCAAGATCAATCAATTAATATGACTTTGGGGAAAAATAGTTTAGCTGGTGGACTAGTACACGTTACTGATTCAAAATTAAATCAACACTACATTGGTCCTACTCCTCCCGATAAACCACACGATTATCAGTTGCATGTTTACGCCTTGGATCAAAAACTAGATTTAACCAACGGCTTTTGGCTTAATGAACTAAAGAAAAAAATGGCAGGACACGTCCTTGCCAGTGCCGAACAAATTTTACCAGTGAGAAACTAAAACGGAGGCTTTCATAATGCTAAATGGATACAAACACATTCTAGTACCAGTTGATGGATCAAAAGAAGCAGAGGCTGCTTTATACAAGGCGGCAGCGGTAGCACAAAGAAATAAAGGCCGAATTGACGTCTTAAACGTGATTAACACCACTAATTATGGATACAGCCTAGGAGTTGTTGATGGCAGTGTTATCACCCAAATCGTTAATGAAGAACTTAACTATTTAAAGGATTTAGTTAAGAAAGTCAAGGACCAAACTGGCATTGACGATATTCATATCCATGCTCGGTTTGGAAGTCCTAGAGAAGTAATTACTTACGAATTTCCCAAGGACCATCAAACCGATCTAATTATGATGGGAGCGACTGGTAAGGGTCGCTTGTACCGCATGCTTGAGGGTTCAGTTGCCGGATACGTTAACTCACATGCCGCCTGTGATGTGATTATTGTTAGAACCAACATGGAGAATACCCCAATCAAATAGTTAAGACTTATTTAAACAAAATAGCTAAGCCCTTGCGCTTGGCTATTTTTTATTGCCTTTTAAAGATCAATTCATTTCAACCATCTAGCTGAATCACGTTAATTGTTATATGATGTTAGATGTTAGTGTACAAATTTAAAATAATTAAAAGGAATGTTTGCAATGCACATCAAAAAAAGAAAACACACCAAATCATTCATTGCCCTCTTTATCGTCATCGTGATCGCCATCTTCGCCGGTGGCGGTTATTATTATTGGCATAACCATGGTAGTTTTCTCAGTAAATTAGACGTTAATCAAAGCGATACCGCTACTGTGTTCATTCCCGGACTAGGTGGAAATAACATCACGACTGGTTACATGGTTGACACCCTAAATCGTTACCACCTAGCAACCAAAACCTTACAACTGTACGTGAAAAAGGATGGAACCGTTAAGACCACTAAGCAGTTCCATAAGTTTGGTGCTGATAACCCGACCGTACAAATTGTCTTTCAGGACAATCATCATCCCTATTTTCAATCAACCCAAATGCCAAACGTAATGCGCTATCTGTACAAGAAGTACAACGTTCGTTCAGTTAACATGATTGGGCATTCGTCTGGTGGAAACATTATTTACTATTACCTAGCTCATTATCCCAATCTTAAAAACGTTCCAAAGGTTAAAAAATTCATCTCCCTTGCAACGAACTATGCTCCAAACGATCCCGACGTAAAGAACCTACCAAAAGACCTTCAGATTCTTAATCTAGTTGGCGATATGAACCATTCTGGAACGGATGGCGAAGTTACAATGAAGAGTGAAATCCCAATGAAGAATCTTGTGACTGGCTACGTCAAAAGTTACAAGCTCTACGTATATCACGGAAACAGTTCCCAAGCTCAGCACACAATGCTTCACGAGAACCCATCCATCGTTAAGATCATCGCAGAATACTTCTTCACCGATAAGATGACCCAATAATTGGAGAATTTAATTAATGGCTTTAACCAATAAAAATCATTTATATCAGCTCGTGTACGTGCTAAGTTACGTTGTTTTTCTGGCGTCGTCAGTAATCCTTTTGAACAGTCAATTTAATAACGTATATTCCGCTAAAAGTTTCTTGCAATGGCAAATCGCAGGGGTAATCACGTTAGTTGTCATTGGAATCCAAATCGTACTATTACTTACCAGGAGACATAACCCTAAACAGTGGACAATTATCATAATCATCGCAGTCATCTTTATCTTGTCATATCTTTTTCATTTAAATGTGATTACCAGTACCCTATTTTTATTGTTCTTATTCATGGCCAACGCTGACTTATTAAATCAAGATGCGTTTGCGACCATCGACCTTGCAACTAAGCTCGTTGTTCTATTCGTAATTTTGGCCTTTTTGATTTTACACGTGTTTCCACCACAAAATGCCATTTCATTTACCAGAGGATCATCCACTAGGTATGCAATTGGATTCACTCATCCAAACGTCTTAAGTGGTTTCATCTTAAGCATTTTCTGTTCGGCCCTTTTGCTAATACAAAACAGTCGAAAAAAACTGACGTACTTCGTATATGCCTTTATTTTCGTTAGTTACTTAATCATTACCTACCTGACTGGTTCACGTGGATTTATGGTAGCTGGAGCTATCCTAGTACTTGGATTCGCTTTGAGTTTTGCTCCCAAAATCACTCACCTACTACCAAAAATTACCTGGATCCTGGTTTCATTGACTTTCGTAGTAGGAATCGGCATGGTCGCTTGGGGTTCATCACTGCCATTATTCAACGTGTTGAATCGTGCCCTTTCTGGTCGTCCCGGACAACAGTTAACCGTCATTCAATATTTTTATTCGCCAAAGCTAATTGGACAAAATATGCCTCTGTTGGGTGCCCGGTCAAACTTGTGGGTCGATAACACGTTCCTATTCATCTTATTAAGTACCGGTTTCATTGGTTTAATGTTGCTACTGGCATTGTTTCTTGCTAGTGCTTACAAGGCTAAACAGGACGATAACTATTTCCTTTGTGTGATTTTAATTGCCCTTGCTGTTCAAGGCATCATTGAAACCCAACTTACTAATGCTTACATGTTTGCACCGTTTATTTACGCTTTTGCCCGAGTAATCCAGCCGGATCATTTTCATCAGCAGGCAATTGGGAGACACGTTAAAACCACATAATCAAAACCCATCATTAATGATGGGTTTTTAATTGATATTAGTTTCACAAAAATATAACATGAAATAGAAAGAATTAACTAATTTCAAAGGAGGTCATAAATTTGCGTTATCTAGCATTTTTAGGCTCACAAAGTAAGGATGGCTTGACTGCTAAGTACCTTGACGCAGTTATCTCAGGTCTTCCAAAGGACGCGCAGGTTGAGACATTATTTCTGCAAGATTATGACATTAAACCAGATAATCTCAAAAACCCCAATCCAACGCTTGACATGATTGAAAAGAAAATGGAAGAAGCGGACGTCTGGATCATTGCATCTCCGACGTATTTTGCTGATTTATCAGGAGTTACCAAAAATCTATTCGATTGCATGCGTCACCGAATGGTTAAAATGAACAGTATTGGTGATACCTTGCCCGGTAAGTTTAAAAACAAACACTACCTAAGTCTGACTACTTGCTTTCTCTCCTCATTTCAAAACTTCTTTACCGGCATTACCGATCAAACCTTTCGGACCATTGATAAGATCATGACCGCAGCCGGTCTAATCAAACTTGGAGAGGCAATCGGAACGCACACCTGGGGAAGTAAGGGAATTCCTAATCCTAAAAAAATTGAACTATGTAAACGATGGGGACAAAAGATTGCCAACAAGCCACGAAAGGATGATAGTACTTTGAAACGTTATATCGAATTATTTTGTATGATTGCAGTAATGTCACTAGTGACAATGTTAATTGAAGGATTAGTTTTTGGACTGAAATTTAACGGAGAATTTTGGCTCTTTTACGTAGCATTTGTGGTTATTTTCTATGTTCTTCTAGCAATCCTCCTTCACTTCTTTACGTTCTTAAGACATCGTCGTCGTTAAACTTAAAACTAAATAAAAGCGACCAATTGTTAACAATTGGTCGCTTTTTTCTAATCATCGCTTTTTTCAATTTTAATTGTATCGGAAAGATGATGGTCATCCAGTCGGTACAAATTATTGAAGAATTCGATTTCAAATGACGCCGGCTCATCCGGATATTTTTGCTCCGCCAGTTCACCAGCAATGCCAACCATAGCCGTCCCTAGTGCAATTTCATGAACACTTTGATGGTGAGCGGCAACCACACCAATGACACCATCTAAGACATCACCAGATCCAACGTTGATTGCTAATTCATGACTTCCGTTGTGGACCACATACGTTTCCTTTCCATTCGAAATTACATCGTCAATTCCTGAAATGACAACCGTGGAATGAAATTGTTTAGCAGCCATTTTAGCAACCTGAACGCGATCACCAGTACCGTCAGCAGCATCAATTCCGCGACTGCCCCAGTCAATTCCGGCAATAAAGGCAATCTCACCAACGTTGCCACGCAAGACATCAATATTAATTTCACTACTAATCTTCTTAAAAACTTCCGTTCTTAATTCTGAGGCACTCACAGCAACCGGATCAACCACCACCGGTAAACGACGGTTATTAGCCGCTTGACCAGCAATTACATCTAGTTTAATACTATCGTCGTTCATCGTCCCCAGGTTTAAGACCAAACTGTTCGCAATTGCCACCAAGTCATTACCTTCATTTGAAGAGTCACACATAATTGGTGAGCCACCAACATAACTAATTGCATCCGCTACTTTCTGTGGGGTCACCATGTTAGGAATGTCCAAAACAACGGGATTTTCCCTTCTAATTTCTTCTAAAATCGACGTCATACTATTATTTCCTCTCTAATTTACTAATTGTCTTTTCAACGTTGTTACTGTCCATAATTGCTGATATTACCGCAATTCCGGCGTTTGAAACCCGATAAATTGACTGGCAGTTACCTGCATTAATTCCACCAATCGCAACTAGCGGTAAATTTACTTGTCTTTGCAGCTGAACTAAACCAGAAACCCCAATTGGTGATTCAGCATCTGCTTTACTAGTAGTCGGAAAAATCGGTCCAATTCCTAAATAATCGATGCCATTGAGGGGTTTACTACACCCTAATTCTTCTTTGGTACTGATCGACAATCCAACTATCATTTCAGGATTATCATGAATCACCTTTTGCACGCTTTCATCACTTTGACCAACGTGGATCCCGTCCGCATTAATCTGATTAGCCAAATCCACGTCATCGTCCACAATTAGTGGAATATGATATTCAGTGGTTAAATGACGAAGCTTCTTTCCCATCTCAATCCTTTTCAAACCTGTAAGTGAACCCGGGCCTTTTTCACGGTACTGAAAAGCAGTGACACCAGCATTTAAAGCCTGGTCAATGTGATCTAAAAATTCAGTCTCAGAACCAGCAAAATTTTGGGTGCCTGCCACCAGGTATATTTGCAGCATTTTTTTGTTAAATTGCATATTTATTACTCCCACATTCCATGATTTAGGGGCCCGTGTCCATGACCAATAATTAATGGTTCCCTGATAATTTTATCCAGATAATCTTTCCCAAAGCGAATGGCAGTTTCCATACTTTCACCACGCGCTAAAGCCGCGACAATTGCTGAAGAAAGCGTGTCTCCCGTGCCATGAGTCCGAACCGTATTCACCCGCTTCGTAGTCAACCAAAAATCAGATCCATCCTTTAAAAGAACATAGTCTTTTACGATCTTATCCGTACCATGTCCGCCTTTAATCATGACGTTTTTAGCGCCAGCAATTTGAATTTTCCGTGCTGCCCTTTTGATCGCTTCATCAGATGCAATGGACTGATTCGTAATCTTTTCCGCTTCAGGTAAGTTTGGTGTTACTAAATCGGCCAATGGGATCAGTTCGTTAATCAAGGTTTTAATGGCGCCGGCTTCAAGTAGCACTGACCCTCCCTTAGCTACCATAACAGGATCGACAACAATTTGACCCAACTTGTATTTTTTAATGTTATCTGCCACTAAATGAACGTGTGCTTCGTCAAACAAAGCTCCGGTCTTAGTTGCTTTAATATCAAAATCATCGCAAACGGAAGCAAACTGCTCATCAATAATTTTTTTCGGAAGTGGATACGTATCTTGAACACCAATGGTGTTTTGTGCCGTCACTCCCACTACCACGTTGGTGCTAAAGACCTGACAGGCCTGCATCGTTTTAATATCAGCTTCCATCCCTGCTCCACCACCAGAATCAGTCCCAGCAATTGTTAGTGCTTCCTGATATTGATTGATTTCACTACTCATAGTTCCCTCCTAAAAGTTCTAAGCGTCATACATTTTGTTCCAAAAATCCAATTCATAATGACAACTATTCTGAAAAACTTGATTTGCGATGGCCCTTTCGTTTGGATGAATTTCTGCCTGGAGATTAATAAAAGCAAAAATTTGCTTTACCTCATCTGCCTCAGCATAAAACTTGATCCAATCGCTAAATGGATTGTTAATAAGACTGGTTTCATTTAGTTGAGTAGCAACTACATAGTAAGTCCAAATACACGGTGCGAGCACGCTCAATCCAACTAGAATGGACTTAGTGCTCACGGCTTCACGCATACTTTCAACGTAATCCTTGGTAACATTGAACATGCGGGCATCTTGAAGCTCATCATCAGTCACTTTTGCAATTTTTAACATGACCTCGTGCGGTGTGCTTTCGTTTTTAATTCCATCAACGCAACCTGCCAAAAATCTTTTCAAATTCATATCACTTGTTTCAGTCTGAATTTGTTGAAACTGTTTAGCGTAACCGTCTAGATACATTTCGTCCTGTTGAACGTAGTTAATTAGCGCCCTTTCCGGTACCTTACCGCTTTTAATTCCTCTAACATAATCACAATGCATGATTTGATTCATTATTGTTGTCGCATTACTTATCAATTCATCGGTGAATTTATTTGTCATCAACTACTAACATCTCCTACACAAAAAGGCTCCTCATAATAATGAGGAGCCTTCAATTATATTCTTAATTAAAGATCGCACGATTCCTTTCGCAGGTATTAACCAGTTCAAGTTCAATGGGTATAGTCTCAGCCACTTGGCACCCCCTCATACAGCTATTCAATTAATTTTATTATATTCCTTAAAATTTGGCATGACAATCCTAATCAACTACTTCGGCACCCAAGACGGTCTTAAAGTGATTCATCGCAAACTTCTGACCCAAATCGGAAAAGGTTGCCACCCCACTTTTATGAATAACCAAGTTATAAGCAAGGTTATAGCCAGCAATTGCCGTGTGCAACACACAAATGTCGGTGCAAACACCCACAAGATGGAGAGTCTTAACGTTTCTTTCACGAAGTCTAAGATCCAGATCAGTGCCAGCAAACGCACTGTACCTAGTCTTATCCATTTGCCAAACGTTATCTAACTTTTGATTCTCATCAAACCATTTTCCAACCTTCCCATATAGCTCACGACCCCAGGTCCCTCGCACGTTATGAGTTGGGTACAACTTCGTCTCAGGACTGTATGGATCATCCTTTTTATGAACATCAGTTGGAAATATAACAAACTGACCATCATTTTTGAATTTTTCAGCCAAGTCGCTAATTGATTGGTCTAACGCTTGAGCTGGCTTCCCAGCGGTCAAAGACCCTTGATCATCAACAAAGTCATTGGTGTAATCAATAATTAAAAGCGCACTTTTCTCTTTATCAGCCATTTTTAATCTTCTTTCTTAAAAATCTGACGGCTTCTCGGGATATTTAATTTCTTTTTCGGAGCGATCTTGAACAGCCTTTACGTATACCTTGGCAACGTTGTCGGGCTGCATTTCCTCACTACTACCAGATAGTCCCTGAATGGTAATCAAACCGACGTAGATATTATCATCTTGAACCGCATCATGAAGTGAAAAGGCGTAATCACTTAAAGCCGCTTTAGTTGCTGCTAAAGTGACATTGCCTTTGGTAGGATGAAAGGCAGCTCCACCACCAGTAATCAGAATGTTCCGGTTTTCCTTTTGATCGTCTGAAAGGCCAACGAATTGGCGGGTTGTCGTAATGGCACCAAAGACATTGGTATTGTACATTTTCTTAATCTGGTCTAATGATAATGAGAATGGTGTATCTAAAGTCTTATCACCCACGTTATAAACCATGGTTTGAGGAATCCCGTATGCCATTTTAATCTTACTAAACACGTTGGTTACCTGCGCTGGATCGGTAACATCAGCAGCAATAAAATCAGCTTTAATCCCCTCTTGATTCAAATCTTCAACAAATTGCTTTAACTGACCAGCATCTCGAGCCACCATAATCGGTGTCTTGCCAGCTTCACCAAATTTTTTGGCAATTGAAAAGCCAAATCCTTTTCCAACTCCAAAAATTACTACACTTTCACTCATAAAATTCCCTCCTAAAGTTGATTCAAGAAAAGTTTACCACCATTCTGACAGACGAGCATTTTTTATGTTTTGTTATTTAAACACAAAAGGAGCCCCACTACCAAAAGTAGTGGGGCTCCTTTGCGACTTAATCTCCGTTAACTAAGTATACCAGTTTTAATAATTTTGTCAGCCCTTACATTTGCTTTCTATAAGTGTTTTGAAAATACCTGATAAGCAATATATGCGCCCCCCGAGAGTCGAACTCGGATCATGAGGACCGAAATCTCATGTGCTATCCATTACACTAAGGGCGCTTAACAAATACTATGCTATCGATAAACACAGTAAATTGCAAGTAAATTATTCATTTGCGACCTTATTTGCATTTGCTTCAAGATCTAACTCTAACTTTAGCGAATTATCTTTAAAGTCATCAACTAAACTTTGCCCCTTAGAAACGTATTTTCCAACCGTTCTCCCAGTGATGCTAACAAATTCAATTGTCTTATCATCAACCACTTTTACAGAGTCATAATGGCCTTCTTCCGCTGCGTCCAGATAGGCTTGAGCTAATTCCCCAATGTTATCAAGGATCAGCTCATCCAGTGTAATCGTTTTACCATCTTTTTTTAGTTCGTTTAACAAATTTTTAATTTCATCCATTGTCTCAGGAATTTTTCCACTCATATTAAACACCTCAATTTAAACAAAACCGCCGATACGTACTTATCGGTGGTCAATTAGTTATTTTTCTTTTTGCACAAACGTCTTATTTGGAACTCTGATTAAGATGAATTGGTTAGCATCCTTACCAGCATGCATCCCCAAACCGTTCCAAAAGTTTCCTTTGTATCTCAGGGTAACCACCTTGGCCCATGCATTTTGAAAATGCTCGTCATTTAACTTGATGCTCTTATGCTTCAACTTGTAACTACGGCCAGTGACTTCAGCGTTTCCACGCGTAGTAACTACCTGAGCATTCGTACTTGGCAGTTGATACTTAATGTTCTTTAGCCAGAACGAATACTGCTGGATCGGTCCTCTATTACCTTCAACCTTTACGTAGTAGGAGCCATTCTTATCACTTTGAATAATTAATGGTTCAACTTGGGACGTCGTAATCACGTTGCGATTATTGGTTTTAGTAATATTTCTGAAGAAAGTCGTATATACCATCAAAGTCAGCAACAACACAAAAACAACAATTTCGCCAATTGATATCAAAAAATTACGCCATTCAAAAGTTTTTTTATCCTCGATAATCATCTTAATTCGTCGTGATCGAATATTTTTAATCATAAAGATCAACACGATTAACACAACTACCCATGCAACTACACCTATAAGATTCCACCATGAATTCATGAAAGTATCCTCCGCTTCATTTTCCTATCTTCCCTATTCTAATTGAAAATTGATTTTTATGCCATCTTTGATATACTAAGTTTAATTAAACATAGGGGTGCCGAGTGGCTGAGATTATACCCGTTGAACCTGACTTGGACAATGCCAGCGCAGGAAATATAAGATTAAGCTTAGATACATCAGCTGGACGTTCTCGCACTCGCGCTTGAAACGTCTTTTTTTATGGAGAATAATCAATGATCACAATTAAAAATCTATCATTTTCATATCCTGAACAGGATAAAATTCTAAATCAAGTTAATTTAAGTTTCGAACCCAATAGCATCAATCTCCTGTTTGGTCCCACTGGGAGTGGAAAAACCACCCTCTTAAAACTAATTGCTCAATTGTATCCAAAATATAGCAAAGGCCAACTAACCGGAAAGATTGACATGGATGAAAAACCAGCCATGTTATTTCAGGATCCAAACCATCAGTTTGCGATGAAGACCGTCAAAGAAGAACTCATTTTTGCCCTTGGCAACCTTCACGTTGACCCTGTTAAAATGCCCAACCGGATTGACTCTGCTTTAAAGTTTTGTGGTATTAATGAACTTAAAAATCGGGCCATTACCACCTTGTCGGGTGGCGAAAAGCAAAAAGTTGCCTTAGCCGTGACAGTTGCGATGAAACGTCCCGTCCTTTTACTGGACGAACCATTTAGTAACGTTGATGTTGATAGCAAAAAAGACATCATCGAACGTCTAATCCAGTTAAAGAAAAAAAGTAATCGGACCATCATTATCTCTGACCACAATCTTTCTGACTATCTCGACGTGGCTGATCATTTCTTTAACGTCCAAGCTGGCTCAGTTCAAGCCGTTACGGCTGACCAGATTAAAAATGAACTTGTAAACGACCCTAAAGAAGAGGTCCACTACAAGATTATGTCAAATAACGATCCTGTGATTAATTTATTAAATTTTTCCATGACGAACGGCAATCAAAATCTGATTGAACCAGAAAACATTGACCTGTATCCCGGAATCACTTACCTAAATGGGAAGAATGGAAGCGGAAAGTCCACCTTCTTTAAGGCGCTGTCTCGCCTCCATTCGTACAATGGGGTCGTCAAAATTATGAATCATAACATTAAAAAGTCTTCACTTCCCTCTCTCATGAAGTCCGAAAACTTGATTTTCCAAAATTCAGAAGACCAATTTTTAACCATCACGCTTAAAGACGAACTGACTCTAGCCAAGAAAAATGCCATCACCAAACAATGGACTGATGACCGAATTAACGACCTCTTAAAGGCCCTGCACCTTGATCATCTTTTGGATCGGGTTGTCTACTCACTAAGTGGTGGGCAAAAGAAGAAACTCCAGATCGTGATTATGTTGATTCGGGATGCACCCATCCTCATGCTTGACGAACCATTCGCTGGTCTTGACCAAAAATCAACCGTCATTATTTCGCGGATCCTTGAGAACGAGGCTAAAAACGGAAAAACCATTATTTTTGCTTCCCATCAACGGACCGACCTCGTTGAAAATGCTGATTTCTTTATTGAACTTGCCAATCATCGATTAACTTACAAGGAGGATGTTCATGAATCCTAGTCTAAAATTCGTTCTGGTATTGATCATTGCCCTAGAAGTTTCTTTCACTACCAGTATCGTTGGTAACAGTGTGCTAATCGTCTGTGGACTCGCCTATCTCATAATGAAACACGTAAACTTCAAGCATCTGTTATGGATCCTTCTGATTGCCTTCATTCCTGCGGTCGGATTACTGATCTCCCAGATTTTATACGCTAAAAGCACGCACGCGGGAATCCTATTATTTACTCGGATCTACGTTTACATCATCTATGGAGCGGCCTTCACGTTAACCACTAAATTATACGAACTGGTTAATTCGTTAGAGCAAAATCTCCGGCTCCCAAGTAAATTTGTTTATGGGGCAATGGTGGCTTTCAACCTTCTACCAGAAATTCAAGCCGAAGTTAACAAGATTAAAACTGCTAGTTTGATGCGGGGAGTTAAATTACACTGGTGGTCACCGACCCTATACTTTAAAGCCATTTTATCAGCAATTCGCTGGTCAGAAAACTTAGCTCAAGGAATGGAATCACATGGTTTTGTCGAAGGTCAGCCCCGAACTTTTTATCAGACCATTAAAATCACAAAGGTGGACTGGCTCGTCTTTGTTTTTAACGTCATCTTACTTCAAGTAGTTCTGCTTCTGCTCTAGTATTCTTTGTCTCAAATAAATAAATTAATGTATAATAGAGTCAAGTAAGCGAAGTAGAGGAGGAAGCAAAATGAAAATTGGAGAAGAATTTAGTCAGGTAGCAACCGATCTAATTAAATTCCAAGAAAAACATGACATCCCTGACAACCAAATGGCCGTTGACCTACACATGACGGTGGAGAGATTTCATGCCATCAAGAGTATGCAAATTCAGCCTACTCAGGATGAAGTAAAAATAATTAAGCAGTTTATTGTTCATAACAAATAAAAACGATGACTTTTATAAGAGCCATCGTTTTTTTTATCCGATTTGTTGCTCAATTAGATATGAGTCAAGGTAACCAAAAGCAATTTCGTCAATATCTCCGAGATTAATGAGTTGATTATTCACGACGAATAATTTTGCTTTGTCAACGATTTGAACTGTTATCTGACCCCGCTCGTACTTCACGGGAAATCCGAGGTAAGATTGGCCGTCACTCATTTTTATTCTAACCACCCGTTGAAATTTGATGGCCATTTGAATCGTGGCTTCAAATAGATTGATCGTCGAATCAAAACTTCGATCATTATTTAACACGGGTTGAACGAAGACCCCGTTAGCCGAGTTGATGGACACGAAGTGATTGATTAGCCGCAAATAATCACTTTTAATCACTAATTTATCAATCTCATCAATCTTGATGAGTTCATATCCACCAAACCGTCCCATCATATCAACCAACGAAAACATAACGGAATCAGAATTAACCGCTTTCACCTGACCAATGAAAAACAAATCAGAATGAATCTTTGGTATCATCACAATTCTTCTCCCTGTTTCCATGGCCGAGTACAAGTTGGCTTCAATGGCTAACTGTCCGTCGATGACTTTCGGGGCAATGTGTTTGGCAAATAAAACTGATTTAGAATCCGTTAATAACTTTAACTCGGTTCCAAGAAACTCAACCGAACGAACCAACGGTTTAATGATGGTCTTATGGGTCACATTTTCGTTGTCAAATTTATCAACAACGGAAAGTGAAAATTCAAAGTCCGACAGTGAATTAATGAACCCTTCAACGGAATTGCCGTCTTGAGTTACCACCATCACCGCTTGTTGGTCGACAAATGAATTGCCCAAAATCTGGGTCAATAGATCATTTTTAGAATTAAGTTTCATTACTTCCTGCTTAGTTCCGTTCAGTTTTAATTGACGAGACATTCGGATACGTCCCTCCATCTTGGTGAGGTCCTCACTTTGAAAGTCAATATCATCGATATCTCCGTAAACAACGTAGACCAGTCCGTTAGCAAGCCCGTAATCATCGTATGTGATCAAAATCGCACCAGCAGCATCAAGGGCAACGACCACACCAGTATAGAAGACCGTTGTATTTTGCTGGGTCAAATTTACCAATAAATTGTTATTCATCGAATACTTCAAGTCCTTAACAACTTGATTAACTGAATTATCCAAACAATCACCCGCTTCTCTAATAACATCAGTTTAATCTTATCACATGTATGGATTCGACCAAGTTTAGTGCGCTTATCATAACATAAATTTTGCGTTCTTTTTAAGCTTTCACTTTCTATTTTCATTTATTGGGCGAATGCTTTAAACTAATAGTGAGGTGAAAATATGTCGAAGAAGAAAATAGAACGTAAACAACGCCAAAACATCATCATTGATATGAATGATTTTATCATAAAATATGCCGCTACAATGTTAGGTGAAAACAAAACTAATCTAGCTCAGCAAGTCTATGAAGCCGGTAAAAACGACGTCAAAGGATTAGATAAATTATTTAACGATGCTGGCTACGGACGAAGAGAACAATACGAAGACATTGCTGAAGGATATGTTTGTAACTTCTATCACGTAATGCCTGATCAAACAAAAACTGAGGTTGATCGGTTAACCAAAGAGGCAATGAATTACTTAGGATCTCATGCAAACGAGTTCAATCGTTGGCGTGAAGAATAAAACAACTTCGTTTGAAGTTGTTTTTTTATTGAAAAAAGGAGGTGGAAATAGTGAACAAAGTTGGAGTCAGAGATCTCGTTGAATTTTTACTTCGAAGCGGAGATCTAAATAGTAGTCTTAGTAGTCTGAACACGGCTCAAGCTGGCACTAAAATCCACCGGAAAATTCAAAAGAAACGTCCTAACAACTATGAAAGGGAATACTATCTAGAAAAGAAAGTCCAGGTTAATCAGACTGATTTTTTGGTTCACGGTCGTGCCGATGGTGTCATCATGAGTGATAAATCAGCCACAATCGAAGAAATCAAAACCTCTGACATTGAGTTTAACGATATTCCAGAAAACAAAATGATTCTTTACTGGGGACAAGTAAAGGCATATGCCTATTTGCTGATGACAAAAAATCCCTCCATTACGTCGGTCACTATGCGACTGACGTACGTCCAAACCCCCGAGGAAGAAATTACGCAAAAGGAACGTTCCATTACATACGAAGATTCCAAACGTTTCTTTGACAACTTAATTCACGAATTTGGGGAATGGCTTGAACTTAAAGACCAGTTAAATGAAGAAAAAAGAATCACTGCCAAAAAAGTTCAATTTCCCTTCCCAACGTATCGAAGGGGTCAACATGAACTGGCAGCTGCGGTGTATAAGACCGTCGCTTCTAACCGCCACTTGTTTGCAGAAGCTCCCACTGGAACCGGTAAAACCATCTCAACCCTCTTTCCTACCATCAAAGCTATGGGAAATGATCTCATTTCAAAGGTGTTCTACTTAACGGCTAAACAAAGTACTCGACGAGTTGCTGAAGACGCCATTAATCTCATGAGTAATCACGGATTACGACTTCGAAGCATTACCCTTACCGCTAAGGACAAGATTACGTTTGATGATGAACGTGACAAATCACCAGAGGATAATCCCTATATGCTTGGCTACTATGATCGCTTAAAACCAGCCCTAAAGGATATTTTAAAAAATAATCACCAGATCACGCGTGACGTGGTAGAAAAGTACGCAAAAAAATACACACTTGATCCCTTTGAATTCTCGCTTGATATCAGCCTTTTTTGTGATGTTATCATCGGCGACTACAACTATTTATTTGATCCACAGGTCCACCTTCAACGCTTCTTTGAGGTGCAAGACTATCAGAATTTTTACCTGATTGATGAGGCCCATAACCTAGTCGATCGTTCCCGTGACATGTACTCAACCGAACTAGCATCTGAACCATTAGAAAAAGTTATCAAGCTTCTATCAAAGAACAAGGAACAAAACGCAAAGGTCTTAACCAAGTTACGATCACTCAAACGTCAATTTAATATGATTGCCAAACCATTAAAAAAAGACCATAAATTCGAGGTCGCACTCGATGATCCACTGGATAAATTTACAAAAGCGGTCACTAACCTAGTTAAGGTCCTCCGGAAATGGATCGCAAAACAAGACGATGGTGATGACCTGGACTTGGTGCTTGATTTTTTCTTTCAGTGTACGGGATACCTCAAAATCAACGAGTACTATGGTCCAAATTACAAAACGAGAATCCTCATCAATGGTAAGAATACGACTGTTCGTCTCTTCTGTATGGATCCAAGTCACAATCTAGCCGAGACCCTTAACCTTGGTGGCGGAGCAGTGTTGTTTTCGGCCACCCTCTCACCGATGAACTACTATGCCAAGGTTCTCGGTGACGAAGACAATAGTTTGAAGTATCAACTGCCCTCCCCGTTTCCAAAAGCAAATCAGAATATCATCATCACTTCTTACATCAATACTACGTTTCAAAAACGTGACCAAAGCATCCCTAAGATTGTTGATACCGTCAACAAAATGATCAGCGGAAAAGCCGGCAACTACCTGATCTTTGTTCCATCGGGGGTGTACCTAGAAAAAATCTACGATGAATTTAACAGACAACACCCCACGGTTAAAACAATCAAGCAAGAAGCCGGCATGAACGAAGCAGCGCGTTCCAACTTTATCAATCAATTCAATCAACCAAACGACCATCCTGTTGTCGGATTTGCCCTTCTTGGTGGCATCTTTTCGGAGGGAATTGACCTAGTTGGTGATAAATTAATTGGGGTTGGGATTGTTGGGGTTGGACTTCCAGGACTTAACCCAGAAACCAACCTGATTCGGGACTACTTTGATGCAGAAAATGGTCACGGATTTGAATATGCTTATCAGCTACCGGGCTTAAACAACGTTTTTCAGGCTGCCGGACGTCTCATCCGTGGTAAGCATGATCAGGGAATCGTTGTATTAATGGATCAAAGATTTACCCAGAAAAGGTACACAAACCTTTATCCTCAACAATGGAAAAATTATCAGATTGCTCACAACCCTCATGAACTCGAGCATGACATCAAACAATTTTGGAATAATATAAAGGAGAAAAACCATGACGAAACTTGAAAGTTACCACCCAATTTTTACCGCTCACCTTGAAATGGATTGGCTGACTACCATGAATCTTGGCGAAATAACCTCACTCTTAAATGGTCGCACAATTGCCAATGTTCGCCTGGATGGTGAGTATAACCCCACTAGAACAGCCGATCTAGTTAATCTTGACATGCGTAAAATCATGAAATCTCAGGCTCTGATTTGGGGAGTGTTGGACAAAAACACTCATACTCTACTCGGAATCTTTGCCATCAGTAATTTAGACAATAACCAACCCCAGTTTTACTTTATCTTTGAGGTCGGAATTGCTCCGGATCTAATTTCCGAATTACTAAATCACATGATCAAGTTTACTTTTCAAGAATTAAAACAGCCAAACATCTCTATTCTATTAAATAATAATCAGCATAATCTTATAGGTATAATAAAAAGATTAGGTTTCTCTCAAGTAGGCCGATCCCCGAAATCCGCTAGATTTCAATTATTTCAGTGATTTCAGTTGAATTGTGTTCCATAAGCTACTAGAATGATTATTGAAATAAAAGAGTAACATTATAATGTATGGGAGTGCATATTTATGAATGAAAAAGAGAAGAAAGAAGCGTATGGGAAAGCCATGGACATTCTTAAAAGTAACAATGTCCGAATTACCCCGCAACGACAAATTATTTTAAAGTACCTTATCGATCACAATAACCATCCTTCGGTTGAGACCATCTTCCATTTTTTGGAAGAAACCTTTCCCAACCTAAGTATGGCAACTGTTTACAATAACTTACGTTTATTTAAAAAGCTTAGAATCGTGATTGAATTGCCAAATCCAGATGGTGGATATCGCTATGACTTTTACAGTCATCCCCATTTTCACGCCATTTGTGATACCTGTGGAAAAATTATTGATATTGATGATCCAAAGTTCAAGCAAATTGATAAAGACTTACAGGACGCAACCAAGCAGGTTGGATTTGATCCATCAGTTTCAAACGTTGAAGTTCATGGAATTTGTAAAGAATGTCAAGCAAAGGAAAAGGACCAACAGAGTCAAAACAAGAGCAACAACCAAAAAGTTGTTGAAATGTCCAAAACTTCATCAAAAGACTAATTAAAAAACTAATTTTATTTCAAAAATCGATCACCATGACATTTGTTCATGGTGCTTTTTTTATGCCTAATTTCTCTTTCGTGTTTACTATGTCAAGTTATTGCGGTAAAATAGTAGTTGAGCTAGATTATAATCATTATAAACTGGAGGAGTCAGTTATGTCAAAAATGAAAACATCGCTTGCCCAGAAAATCAACGTTTTGCGGGCTAGTGTTATGGGTGCCAATGATGGGATCCTATCGGTTGCTGGAATTGTCCTAGGGGTCGCTGGTGCATCAACTAGTAATTGGGCAATTCTAATCTCAGGTTTAGCGGGAATGCTTGCTGGAACGGTATCCATGACGATGGGAGAATACGTCTCGGTTAACACCCAGAAGGATTCACAACGTCAGGCAATTGATCTTGTTAAACAAGGCCTTAAAAATCATTATGATGACGAGTTTAACTTCGTTAAAAATAAGTACCTTAAAACCGGAATGGCAAACGCCCTGGCCGAAAGAGCCACTTCCGAAATGATGCAAAAGGACCCCCTCACTACCGTGGTTCGTGAAAAATATTCATTTGATCGAAATGATTTCACTAATCCTTATGCCGCTGCCATCGCATCAATGATCTCGTTTCCAACTGGATCAATTCTTCCCCTGGTAACCATTTTCGTTGCACCAGCGCAATATCGCGTGCTTGGGACCTACATTGCCATCGTCTTGGCACTTTCAATCACCGGATACGTTGCTGCCATTCTTGGAAACGCTAACCGGACTAAATCACTAATACGAAACGTCATTTCGGGGTTAGTAACCATGACCGTTGCCTATCTTGTTGGTCGTTTAGTCGGATTAGCATTTTAGGAGGTAAGCAGATGCGTCTTCATTTAAAGAAACAACTAAAAGATAATAACGACAATACCATGGATGAGAAATTGAACAATCTCCGTGCCGGCGTTCTCGGATCAAATGACGGAATTCTCACCGTCGTTGGAGTCCTTTTTTCAGTTGCCGTAGCTACTACGAATCCCCTCACCATTTTCATTGCCGGACTATCGGATCTGCTTGCCTGTGCCTTTTCAATGGCAGGAGGAGAATATGCTTCAGTAAGTTCCCAACGTGACACTGAGGAAGCGGCCGTTAAAACCGAAAGCAAGCTTTTAAAAACCAATTTCGATGATGAAATGGCAAGTGTCGTTCAATTTTACATGAGCCGTGGGGTTAGTAAAGAAACGGCAACTAAAATTGCAAAGGATTTATTATCAAAAAAACCGCTTGAAACGGTAGTGAGCGTCAAATATGACCTTCAGTTAGGGAAATATCTAAGTCCGTGGAGTGCCGCTTTCTCGTCGCTGTGTTCTGCTGCACTTGGTGGAATTCTCCCACTACTTGCCATGACGCTGCTTCCCGTCGGACTTCAGTGGCCTGGAACTATCATCGCTGTCATCATTGCTGTAGCTATCACCGGATTCTTAAGTGCCGAACTTGGGAATGGTCTGGTGAAGATTGCGGTAATTAGAAACGTCATCGTGGGAATCATTACCATGATCATTCACTATGGGATCGGACAATTCTTCTAACACATTTCTCATCTTTTAACATTAATTTTAAAATAAAATTACATTACGAGAACCTACATCAGAGTAAGGACATAGAACCCGTAAAAACCGGTGTGCCGCGCTTTATAAATGGTAGAAAAGTTGACATATACGGTTGTACTTGTTAAGTTGGTTAATGTAGATATTTTTACTTTAATTGTCAGTGTTAATCGAAAGGAGGAGTTCTGTGGCTCAAAATAATAATGAAAAAATCAAAGTTGATCACATCACTAAAATCTTTGGTCCTCATATTAAAAAAGCACAAGAACTTTTATCTAAGGGAGAAGATAAGGCTCAAATTCTTGAAGAAACTGGTAGTACAGTTGGAGTTGATAATGCTAACTTCTCAATTAAAAACAACGAAATTTTCGTTATCATGGGACTATCTGGTTCGGGTAAGTCAACCATGTTAAGAATGTTTAATCGCTTGATTGACCCTACTTCTGGATCCATCTACTTAGATGGAGAAGACATCATGAAGTTTGATAAGAAACAATTACTTAACCTTCGTCGTAAAAAAATGAGTATGGTATTTCAAGGTTTTGGCTTACTTCCTAACCGTACCATCCTTGAAAATGCTGCTTTTGGACTTGAAGTTCAAGACGTTGACAAAGAAGAACGTGAAAAAAAGGCCCACGAATCACTAGAGATGGTGGGTCTTCACGGATACGACGATAGTTATCCAACTGAACTATCTGGTGGAATGCAACAACGAGTTGGTTTAGCACGTGCCATCACTAATGATCCTGATATTCTTTTGATGGACGAAGCTTTCTCAGCTCTTGACCCATTGAATCGGCGGGAAATGCAGAATGAATTATTGGAACTACAACGGAAGTTGCATAAAACCATTATCTTTATCAGCCATGACCTAAATGAAGCACTAAGAGTTGGTGATCGGATCATGATGATGCACGATGGCGACGTCATTCAAGTTGATACACCAGAAGACTTACTTGATCATCCTAAAAATGATTACGTTAAGAAATTCATCGAAAACGTTGATCGTTCTAAGATTCTTACCGCATACAACGTCATGGTTAAGCCAAATACCGTTAATATCGAAAAAGACGGTCCTAAGTTAGCCCTTCGTCGGATGAAGGAAGACCAAATCTCAAGTATCTTTGTTGTTGATTCACAAGACCACTTCGTTGGAATTGTCGACGCTGATGACGTCAACGAAATGATTGATAAACACGAAAAAGATCTTCACATCGCATTAAAAACAAATGTTCCAACTACTGCTCCAAGTACACCAATCGGTGACTTGTTCAATGCCATCTCTAAATCACCAATCCCATACGCGGTGGTTGATGACGAAAAACATCTGAAGGGTATTATTTTAAGAAGTGCCGTTCTTGATGCCATGGCTACGAAGAAAGGAGGAGATAACTAATGAATAGTTTGTTATCTATCGCTAGCATTGGTGCAATTCCCATTGCCAAGTGGGTCAATGACTTTTTTGCTTGGTTAACTGGATTTGCTGGTTTCTTTAATGCAATTACGCTTTTCTTAAATACCGTTATGAACGGAATCCAATGGGTTTTTGACATTATCCCAATTTGGTTGTTTATTGTCATTATCCTACTTGGAACATGGTTCTTATTTCGCAAAACAAAGCACTGGGGCTTCATGCTCTTTGAACTTCTTGGCTTCCTTTTAATCTGGAACCAAGGATACTGGCGGGACATGACTCAAACTTTGGACTTGGTTCTGACAACCTGCCTTTTAATCGTCATCATTGGAGTTCCACTTGGAACGTGGATGGCTAAAAGTAAAATTGTGGAAACCATTGTGAGTCCAATCATGTCATTTCTTCAAACCATGCCAGCTTTCGTTTACTTGATCCCTGCCGTTGCTTTATTCGGAATCGGTCAAGTTCCTGGTGTATTTGCTTCCGTAATCTTCTCAATTCCACCAATCGTCAACATGACCAACCTTGGAATTAGACAAGTCCCAAGTGAATACCTTGAAGTATCGGAATCATTTGGTTGTACCGCATGGCAAAAACTCTTCAAAGTTCAGTTCCCACTAGCAAAACCAACCGTTATGTCAGGGATTAACCAGGGAATCATGCTTGCCCTCTCAATGGTAGTTATTGCTTCAATGATCGGTACAATGGGGCTTGGAGAAGCCGTTTACTTTGCCGTTGGTAGAAATGATGTTGGTACTGGTTTTGCAGCGGGTATCGCAATCGTTATTCTTGCCATTGTTCTTGATAAAATCAGTAAAGGCCTTGGTGGTGCCAATAAAGCTGATGCAAGAGCAAATAAATAATGAATAAAAAATTTACAAAATGGATTCTAGGAATCACTTCCGCGTTACTTTTAGCGGTAACTCTAACCGCATGTAGTGTAAATCCACCAAAGTACAATCCCAACGCTAAAGTTGGACCACAAGTTAACTACACAATAACCGGAATTGATTCCGGAGCCGGAATCATGTCATCAACCACCAAGGCGTTAAACACCTATGGACTTAAGAAAGAAAAATGGCAACTTCAGGCTAGTTCTACTGCTGCCATGCTTTCATCTCTTGATAAAGCGCTCAAGTACAAACAACCAATCGTAATTACTGGTTGGACCCCGCACTGGATGTTTCAAAAGTATCCTATCAAGTTCTTAAAAGATCCAAAGAACGCCTATGGTAAGGGTGAACACATTCAAACTATCATCCACAAGGGATTTGAAAAGAAAAATCCTGGGGCAACAAAACTTCTCAGACAATTCCACTGGAACGACGAATTAATGAGTGAAGTCATGTTTAAGATTGATAAGGGTGAAAATGCTGAAAAAGCATCAAAAGAATTCATCAATAAACACCCCGAACTAGTTAAACAGTGGCTTAACGGTGTTCCTGAGGGACACGGTCAACCCGTTAAACTGGTCCTCGTTTCCTGGGACTCTGAATTGTCATCATCCAACGTGGTTGCTCAACTGCTACGGATGAAGGGTTATAAACCAACCCTTTCAGCAATGGAAGCTCAACCAATGTGGACGGCCCTTTCAACTGGATCGGCCGATGCTTCAACTGCTGGTTGGTTGCCAACAACGATGGCACCGATGTACAAGAAGTACAAAAACAACGTTGAAATCGTTGGTACCAGTATTGACAAGGCTAAAGTTGGCTTAGCTGTTCCGAAGTACATGAAGAACGTTAACTCAATTGAAGACCTAAAAAAATAAATAATCGAAAAAAATGAGTCTCATGAACAACATTCATGAGACTTTTTTGATACCATTTAATTATGAGAAAAAATTCGAAAGGACAATGACTATGACTAACAAAGAATTTCCAATTGATAAGTCGGAACTAAAAACCGACTTCTATGACGCCATTAATGGAGCATGGATTAAACAAGCAACCATCCCGTCTGATCACTCGTCAACCGGTGGTTTCATGGATCTAGTTGATGATATCGACAAGACCTTAATGAAGGATTCAGCCGACCTATCAAGTGGAAAGTTACCTGCTAAAACCCCTGAACTCGAGGAATACAAAAAGTTCTATAACATGACTAATAACTTCAAAAAGCGTGATGAAGATGGTGTTAAGCCTTTAAAGCCAGTCCTTGACCGAATCAGTAATCTGGAAAATTACAATGATTTAAACGATCAGCTCCCCGATTGGATCCTTTCTGGACTCCCAACCCCATTTTCATTGGGACTTGATCCTGACATGAAGAATGCGAAAGTGAACGCCCTCTTTGCGAGTGGACCTTCCCTTTTTATGCCAGATAAAACTTACTACGAAAAAGATAATGAAGCGGCCAAAACCTTAATGCCAATCTTCATTAAAATGACCACCAAGTTATTTGAAATGGCTGGATATAGTGAGAACGACAGTCAAAAGATCGTTGAAAATGCGGTTGAATTTGATCGCTTAATCGCCCCAAACGTCAAGTCAGCTGAAGAAGCTGCTGACTACAGTAAAATGTACAACCCAGAAAGTACCGACGAATTAGCTCGGTCAACCAATGCCTTGAACCTAAAGGAAACCATTAACCAATTAGTGGGTACCCTTCCTGAAAAGATCATCGTCACCGAACCCCAATTCTTTAGTAATCTTTCCGAACTTTTAACTTCATCTCACTTCCAGCTTATGAAGGACTGGATGCTTGTGAAGACACTTAATGGGTACAGTGGCGCTCTCTCAGACGAATTCCGGGTAGTTGGTGGGACCTATAGTAGATCGCTCTCAGGCAAGAAGGAAGCCACTAATAAAAAGAAGGCCGCCTACTACCTTGCATCAGGAACTTTTGATCAAGTGGTTGGTGACTACTACGGTAAAAAATACTTTGGTGAAAAAGCCAAAGCTGACGTTCATCAAATGGTTGATAGTATGATCGACGTATATAAAAACCGACTTTCAAACAACCAATGGTTAAGCGACGACACTAAGAAGATGGCAACTAAAAAGCTTTCTACCCTTGGAGTTCAAGTCGGATATCCTGATGAATTAGATCCGCTTTACAAGAAATTTCACGTTACCGAGGAAAAAGATGGTGGCACGGTTTTAAGTAACCTACTTAACTTTGAAAAAATTGCCAACCAAGACGAATTCTCAAAGTGGAACAAACCAGTGGAACGAGAACGTTGGGAAATGAGTGCCAACACCGTGAATGCTTACTATCACCCCTTTAAAAACATCATTGTCTTCCCGGCTGCCATCCTACAAGCACCATTTTACAGTTTAGATCAACCCGAAAGCGCTAATTATGGCGGAATCGGAGCGGTTATGGCTCATGAAATTTCACACGCCTTTGACAATAATGGTTCTTTATTCGACCAGTATGGTAACCTGAATAATTGGTGGACCAAGTCCGATCACGAACACTTCTCCAAGTTAGCCCAGAAAATGATTGACGAATTCAACGGCATTCCATTTGCGGGTGGTAAAGTTAACGGTAAATTGACCGTTTCAGAGAATATCGCTGATGCGGGTGGTCTTAGCTGTGCTGAAGAAGCCGCTAAAAATGGTGATAATACTGACTTATACCAGTTCTTTACCAACTGGGGTCGGATTTGGCGGATGAAAGCCACCCCAGAATACCAGAATCTATTACTATCAATTGACGTGCATGCACCTGCCCCACTTCGGGCATCTGTTCAAGTTAAGAATCTTGATGACTTTTACACAACTTTTGACGTAACCGCCAAAGATCAGATGTACTTAAAACCTGATAAACGAGTTCAAATCTGGTAGGATGTAAGTGAAAAATAGAACAGATGGGAGTGCATAATATGAAACTTACTGATTATATCGATAAACAAATTCAATTCTTAGACCAACAATTACAAGATGCTAAAGACAAGAGTGAAGTTAAGGGTCAATACCTCATTGAATCAAAGATTAACGAACTTCAAGCATTAAGCCGTGCCGTTGAAAAAGGTGTCGTTAACCAACTCTAATTAAAACAAAAGCGAGATCACATTAATTTGTGATCTCGCTTTTTGTTTGATTATTCAGCGAACAGGAATCTTTCAATAATTCTTGAAGCCATCTGATTGTTTAATAACTTACTGTGTTGACCTGATCTTCCGCTTACTTTAATTTCCTGATAGTCAGAGCCCGGGACAAGCTTTCTTAATTCACGAGCAGACGAAGTAGTAACTCGTCCGTCAGATTTATTTGTCTTGCTCAATTGTCCGTAAACGTTGAGGACACTCACACCTTTCGGAAAACTCTTAGAGGCATCCTTTAATTCACTAACTTTCGGGTAGCGATGGTTCATAACATCAGTTACCGGCATGATGCCCTTGTATGGTCCACCAATTGATATGAACTTAGTCAGTCGCATATGATTCGATTCTTGACCATATGCCACGGCGTTCTGATAAATCGTTAGACTCCCAGAACCAAATCCTAAAGCATTATATTGTTGATAATGGTACTTATGATTTAAATGAACGAGAATCTCATTCAGCCACTTCGCCTGAATTACCGTGGAAGCAGTATTGTCGGTAAAGTTGACCTTGATAATCGGATACTTAGCGTGTACATTTCCGTTAGGATGGTAATAAATCTTACCGTCCGGATAAACATTAATCTTCATGGCATACTCGCCGCCCTCACGACTAGAAGTAACCGTCAGGTGGTTAGCAGCCTTGGAAGTTTTATTTAGGTCTGATACAAATAAAATGGGGGTGTGTTCGCCACGCTTTACACCATCAACGTTGATCCCAAATTCAATAAAAAGAAAACCAGCCACAACAATGGCAATTCCAATCGCAAATAAAAAAATGTTTTTCTTTGCTGCTTTTTCCAAAAAATCACTCTTCCTTTGTTCATAAATTAGGAATCCCAGTGACACAAAAATCCCGCACAAAAAATCCGGAACACGCAAGCACCGGTTTCCAAATAATAATACACAATTGTGTATGAAACATAGTCTTATTAGATTTATAGCTCATCTTGTTTTCTTCCGGCAAAAAAGAAATAAAGACAGATACCAATGATACCCAACAACAATATTAACATAACCAACCAGAAGATGCTCTTTGAAACCGCTTTATTTATTGAATGAGTCGCTGAAATTGGGTTATTGACAGTAAACCCACGCGTAAAGTTCCAGACCTTAGTTCCCTTAAATTGAGGATCATTAGAAATAATTTTTAAGTGAAGCAAATAGCGTCCGTTCGGTAATTGGTTAGCGGACTTAGGAACCAGGTAATTAAACGAACTATTAGGCGCGATTACGGCATCAAAAGTTGTATGTGAGTCTAAAGCATTCATACTGTTAATCGGTGTAACGTCAGTCTTAATCTTGGTTTTTCCAAGCACCGCTGCTCTGTCATTTGATAACTTGACTTCCATCAAATTAGGATTACTAGCATTCAGCATCTTAATCCCATTCATTTTGATGTTAGCAGGTTGTTTTCCGTGTTTTAACTGAATTCCAACCGAATATGAATACAGTGAATTGACTGGTGATGACGACTGGTTGCCATTATCTTCGACAACGTAAAGGCCACCAAGAATGGTTCCCTTGAAGTCTTGAAATCGCCTGTCATTCGGAACATTTAGATTTAAAACAACGGTTTGCTTTTGTTGCGGTTGAAGTGAAACCGACTGATCGGAAGTTTTAGCAAAAGTTACCAACTTCTCAATCGGAAATTGACGGTTATTAGTTTTCTCTTTATTAGCGTAACTAATCGTAGGAGCTCCAGAAGTAGTAGCGGGATTAACTCCCAATTTAACCTTTAATGGCATGTTAGTGCTTCGGTTAATCAACTGGATTTTTAGCTGTTGTTTCATCCCAGGAGTTGCCTTAATATCGAAATAATCAGCCCTTTTTTGTTGGCCTTTCACATCTTTTATCTGAGGAAGAACTTCCAGTGGGACCTGATTTTGTGTATCGGCCTGGGTAAAAATACTTCCAAGTAAGAAGAAAAGAACAAAAGCACCGAGTGCAACTATCATCACCATTAATCTTTGAACTATTTTCATTATAACGCTACTCCAATTTCCAAGTTTAATCATTCATTACGCACAAAAGACGACAACAATTCTTAAATTATCATCGTCTTAATCATTAGTCGCCCTCAGAAGGCCCGTGCGACAGGTTCCAAGTCAGCGTTCCACTAGAGTTCTGTGAATTGCCACCAAGGCCCGCTTTATTATCCCTTAAAACTTCTTCATCTAGGTTCAATTTAATGTTATCCAAATTCCAAAATGTCTGATAGGTTGAATTATCTAAACTCACATCATTACTTGAGACAATCGGGGTTTCCTGTCCATTAAAGTTAATGAGGTCGGAAAGATTGTTTCCCGTTTTATTCCACTGCGCAAGTCCCATGCCACTTGGGGTACTTAACTCTTGGAGAAAACCATCACCAAGTGGGGACCCACCCAAAAGTAACGATGCATCATTTAACAGGTTTCCTTGATTATCATTTGCTGTAGCCGTAACCGATAAGTTCCAACCGTCATCATTTATTTCGCTACCAACAGAATTAGTAAACTGGGTAAAGATCCCTGGCTTCGAACTATTTGGATTGTAAGCTAACGAAGTTCCCTGCTCAGAAATTGGAACCGCCAAATGACCATTAATCGGTGACGCATTCCCACCGTTCATGTTAAATTGCATGCTTTGAGGAACTGCGTCGAGTCTTAACATTGCCGGATCATTATTGTCAGCAGGGTTGTTAGCTCCCGCAACTTGGTCACCCGGATCGACATTTTGTGGAAAGCCATTGTCATCCTGTGTTTGCGGTTGATATGGATTAATCACCCCTGGGCTATTAACACCGTCAACTGGTTCTGGGGTCTCCTTCGTGTAAAACCAGCTGGAATCATTATATCCAGCGGCAAAAGCCGTAATGGTTTCGTTCGCAGTCAGGTAGGTTTGCTGTCCGTTCCTTTTAGGCAACGTATAATTGAAGTGCCCGTTAGAATCAGTCTTAGCGACGTACTCCCTTTTGGAAATATTATCAGGAGCTTTGGGTTGAAACATTGGATATCCAAAGGCGTAACCATCATTTGGGATACTATCGTTGTTACCAACATTGGGTTGGATATTCGGATCACCAGTTAAACTAACATATGCATTTGCATAGGGAGCACCGTTGTCATCCGTGACGGTTCCGTCAATCTGGTACGAGTACTTCGAATCCCTTGCATCATTTAATGAATGGTCAAACTGCAGGTTACCTTCAGACTGGGAAGTCCCCACCTTTAAACGAGAGTATTGATATGGATCAAACGAAGTGGGTTGAAAGGTATCATTTGGATATGACCAGCCACTAGCCGGTGATTGTTCCCAACTCCACTGAGGCGAACCGTCATTATCAGAATTAGTTAAGTTCCAAGCTGAGAATGGTTGATTAGCACCAAACTCAATTTGTCTGCTCCCGGTTGTACGACCGCGATTAACCGAAATAATTGGTTCGTTAACCGGATGACTATAATTACTCATCCGCAGATCGCCATACCCTAGTTTACGTAAATCAACGTTCCCAGTTAGCGACTGAATTGCCATTCTTGAGTCATTATTTTGAACATTTTTATCAATGTTTAAGGTTGGCTGTTGATCAGAACCTGGGTCAAGTCCAGCAACCTGATTAGGAGCAAAGGTAATGTCCCCGTTAGCAAATATGCCTGGACGATTAGTTGCTGGGCTTCCGTAACCATGATTACTATTGACCGTTAGGGTTGAACTCCCAATATTAATTCCAGATTGAGCACTACTATTTGCTCGATTATAAGAAGTGATGGCCGTATGACCAGGCGTCATATCAATATTAACCTTGGAGTAATTACCAATACTAAAGTCATTTTGGTTATTTCCACGCCCCAGATCAAATCCAGAAGTTTGACCTGAACTGTTGCTATTACCACCACCAACTGAGTTTTTAGCGGTCGCATCCATATCGACATTGACATTGTTACCAATCGCAATCTGACCCAGATTAAAGGGTTGACCAGTATTAGGATTAGTGGGAACATTTTGAATCCGCTGATCCCATCGTTCGTCTCCCCAGTCACCAATTTCAAAATTAGGAAGAGAAGAATTGTTATTACTGGTGGTTTTAACGTTAGTTGGATTGGAACTGTCATTACTGTCGGCAATCCACAATGCACATGCTTCCATCAGTTGTTGACCACCAAAGGAAATATTAGTATTAGTTCGCCCCATCGCTGAATACCGATTAACCTGGTTCAACCGGATTTGGCCCTTTAAAACGTCTAATCCACCATAGTTAACAAACGGTTGGGAACCAGTATACGAATAATTGGTGTAAGTTTGTACATCACCATGAATTCCACCGTTGCTATCACAAAACATCCCATAATAATTACCACCATACACGTTCAAGTTGTTAACCTGAACGTCTGGAAACTGGGATGTCCCATTCGAATTGCTTCTATTATTTCCATGCCAATCAAAACTATTACCGCCTAAATCAACCGTTGGACCATTAACGTGTTGATCGTCCGGATTACTATTAGAAGCGGTAACTTGTCCGTCGACCACCAGATTGCCACTTAGACGAGAAGCAGCCTGGACCTGTCGCATTCCGGTATCAGGAGCGGCAAAATCATTTGCAATTAAAATATGATCGACGTTTGAATTCTGGATGGCCGCAACAAAACTACTCCAGTCGCCCACCGAGACAGTCGATAAATCAGCCGTTTTAATTTGCGCAGCCGACAACTTGGTGGCTGGCACGTACTTACCCGCCTTAAAATCACTTTCGTCATTCTGACTTTCTTGCATTAATTGTGTGTACTTACCATTCTTTTGGTCCATATCATGGTTACTTAAGGTTTTTGTCTTCTGGTCGTTTCCAGATGACGCCTGATCCGGATTATCACTATTTGAACTTGTCTTTTTAAACGAACTACTTTGACTAGCAGAATGAGCATGACTAGCTGTTTGAGGATTACTTTCGGCCTTTACTGAAGCAGAACGATTTGAACTCGTTGTATATAAGAATAGGATCGTACAAGCCACTATAAATAATATGGTCACTCCACCGAGAATTACTCGTTGGATCCATTTATCCTTTTTCACCGTTCATTCCTCCCTGATTTAAGACTTACACCTTGTGTTTTCGATGATTAAACATTACTAGAGATGCCAAAATTGTGACAATCAGGCCTAACGCAACTATAATTCCGATCATAATCAAGAGTGTTCGATCTGAAAATGTCCTGATGTAGTCAACCGGACTAACGATAAATTCCCTTTGTAATTTAACGTGACTAGGTGATTCATTAACTGAATTCTTACCACTGAGATTAACGGTGGCAACGTACCTACCGGGCAATAATTGTTTATTTAGTGGTTGTTTGATCGCAAATTCACTGTTGGGGGCTATCTGACCCCTTCTAATCTCGTCGGTACTCGTCATAAGTTGATTGAACGTCACGTTCTTCAACGTTGCATTAGCTTTCACGTCATCCAACATGGCCGGTTTTTTATTTACTAGTCCAAAAGTAAACATTGCATGTTTGACAGCATCCTTCTTGAGATCGTTTTTGGTTGCCTTAATCTCACTACCTTGCGGTTTCCCTTTTCTAACTTCAATCGGGATGGTGTAAGAAAATTGATTATTAATCTCACCTTTAACTGCCGGCGCATCTTGTGTAAAAGTTACTGCACCAAGGATTTCGCCATTAAAGTCGCGAAAATTATCATTATTTAGGTTGAGGGACATTTTCACGATCCGAGTTTGCCTGGGAGCTAACTGAAAATCACGATCACTTAACTCATTAAATGAGACCACTTGGCGCATGTTAACGGGTAATCCACGAAACTGACTTTGATTATTATTAAAAAATAACGCCAACTTAGATGATGTGGACGCAGAATCAACTCGAGTGCTAATCTGACAAGCGTTGGTTTTACTTAAGTTAGTTAACGAGACAGCAATTGGATAATCACGTGCTTGGTTAGTTATAATCTGGTAGTATGAATTATCATGTGACACATGATAATTGTCATCAATCTTGACCTGGATTGGGGCCGTACTGCTCATACTAGCAGCCGAAGTCGTCAAAGTGGCCAAGACTACCACCATAAATAAAGCAATCAGCGTGATTAATAGTGATTTAACGAACTTTTTCATAATTAGGGTCCTAACTTTTTAGTGAACCTGAGGAGCATAATTCCAATCAATTGTGCCGTTGTATTCATTATCTTGACTAGGGACTTTATCATAGCCAGTAAAACTATTACTATTAAACGGAACTTCCAGACGGAAATCTCCTAACGTCCACGCTAATTCATACACGCCAAACGAACCAACCGGAGTCATTGACTGATCAGCGGGGCCATTATTAGTATTCGACAACATTACCGGAGCATCTGCATCAGTCGTAATGGTGGTCGTTCCAATGTTGTCTGGTGACGCTGGTTGTGAGAGATTATTGTACACAGCATCCCCAATGTCATATTGAAACAGTTGGGTATTCTTTAATTCAATGTACGCTCCGGGAAGGGCATCTCCATCACCGTTAACAAACCCGTTTCCATTCCCATCGGCTTCAAGCGTGGCCTTTAACTCCATTGGTCCGGTATCACCAAAGTCATGAACTTGGACAAACACAAAGTTATTCTGACTTCCATCTTTAGACGTGCTAGAGCCACTTGAAGTTAACGGACTATCCGCAAAATGTGGGTCACTGAGAGCCTGAAAGGTTAAATCTTTGGGGACATAATCGACGGCATCTTGATCATTATTCTCACCAGCCGCTCCATTAGCACCAATGTTGGAATTTTCACTTGGGGTAAAGGGATTGATGATTGGAACATTAAATCTTCCCTGCACGTTTAGGCCCACGTTGGTATCATTATTTTGGGAGTAATCAACTAACCCATCGGCTCTTACAACTCTGGAAAATAGGCACACTAACAAAACCATGCTGCATAGAAAAAGCCCTACATATTTAACTTTTGCTACCAAACTCGTCGCCTCTTTTATCTCAAAGAATAAAAAGTAATCTTCTTTAACAACAACTTGTTAACTAAACCAGATATCTTGCTTCATATTTTAGAATAATTATTAATTTATCACTTAATTAATTGATATTGTAACACGATCCCCATCAATCTTTAAATTTTATAAAAATAAATGTGATGTTCTTTCACAAAGACGTCGGTTAATTTATGATTAGAAATAATAGGCCCAGTAGTGATATATTAGAGGTGTGAGATTTTAACTAAATTTGGTAATTAAAAATTATTTTTACGCTTTATTTAATTTTAATTATTGAAGAAAAAATAATTTATCCAACTAATAAAAGGAGATATTCACTTGATTACTTTAAAATCAGATCGTGAAATTAAAAAAATGGCCGAGTCTGGTGCAGTTCTAGCTGGTGTCCACAATGGTTTGAAAAAAATCATTAAGCCGGGCGTTGATACTTGGGAAATTGAAGAATTCGCTGACAAGTACATTACTGACCACGGGGCTACTCCATCAGAAAAGGGCTTTGACGGCTATAACTACGGGACTTGCATCTCAATCAACAATGAAGTTGCCCATGGAATCCCGCGTCGGGGCTTAAAATTAAAGGAAGGCGACATTGTCAAAGTTGACATGTGTGTCAATAAGGACGGTTTTGAAAGTGACTCCTGCTGGTCATACGCGGTTGGTGAAGTCTCACCTAAGATCAAGAAACTCATGGAAGTTACTAAAAGGGGACTTTACCTTGGCATTGACCAAGCTCAAGTTGGTAATCGAATTGGAGACATTGGTGCTGCCATTCAACACTACGTTGAAGACGAAAACCATATGGGTGATGTCCGAGAATTAATTGGACATGGCATCCAGCCTTCCATTCATGAAGATCCAGCTGTTCCAGCTTATGGGGTTGCCGGTCATGGAATGCGTCTCAGACCGGGCATGACCATTACCATTGAACCAATGGTTAACCTCGGTACTTGGAAAATCAAAGATGACTATGATAAAAAAGACGATTGGACCTATTACGTTAGCCAAGATGGTTCATACTCAGCTCAATACGAACACACCTTAGCAATCACCGAAGATGGTCCTAAAATTCTCACTTCTCAGGATCACGTTGCTGACGCTAAATACATGTTCAAAAAATAAAAGTAATTAAAATGGATCCGAAATCATTAAGAATTTCGGACCCATTTCTTTTTTTATTCTCCATCCTGTTTCGCTATGCTAAGATGGATTTGTTTCAGACTAAATCAGGAATGAAAGGTGGACCAAAAATGAAAAAATCAATCAAAATTGTGGGAACCCTAATGGTATTATTAATTTCAATGATTGCCTTTAGTTCTCTCACGAGCTCGACCACTGAAGCTGATCAGAAAGTTGACCCTAACATTGGTTTTCGTTATGAACACCCCACCGCCAAATACTATATTCGGAGAGGAACTCCCCAATCGTACCAAACTATCATTGAACAAGCTGCCAGAAACTGGAATAAAACGCACGCTTTTACCTGGATTCGTTCCAAAACCAAAGTTCCGACAACCATTGGTACTACCAATAGTAATACTGGCTTCTGGAAGGGCAATCGGTACGCTGGAGTTACTTTAAATCTCACTAAAACCGTCAACGTTAAAAATCACACTTATCAGTCAGGTGCCAAAATCACGCTCAATCCGCGGGTAATGAGCAACATGGAATACACTTACAAGCAGCAACTACTAACAACCGAACACGAATTTGGTCATGCAATGGGGCTTAAGCACAATCACGCTCAAGAAAGTATCATGTTCCCAAATGACACCTACTATAATTCACTTGATCCTAATCAGATTGGTCTTAGTGACATTCATGGTTTAAAAAACCTGTACAATGAAAAATAAAACAATTTTAAAGGGATGCTACTTTATGAAAGTAGCATCCCTTCCTTATTTCCATCCGTATGTTTTTAAATCCATATCACGCTTAGGTATCTTAGACACATAAGGGTTCCCTTTAACGTAGAAACGATACGGCTTGTCCGTCCAAGTTCCTCGGTCACTAACCCCAATTCGTCCCGATTCGACCACTTCTTTTGGGACTTTCACATGATCAATGTCTAAGTCAAGGGCGGTGTTACCAAGCTCAATCAAGTTCATATCCTTGTCATAAATCCCCAAGGCATCTATTAATTTTCCCGGGCCATTAGTCAATTCAAAACCATTTTTCTTACGATTTTGTTTCATCAAGTCAATCCCTTGATAAGGTTCGATTCCACGAATCAAAATTCCCTCTGGTACGTCCTTAGCCTGAGCAGCAACGTCCAAACAAAGTCGACCATGAATGGAGTAGATATAAATCGTGCCAGGAACACCATACAAGGCTTCGTTCGATGGGGTCCTTTTCCCCTGATAGGCATGCGCTGCTGAATCTCTTTGTCCCAGGTAGGCTTCCGCTTCGGTAACGTATCCGCTCATCAACCCCTTTGGAGAATGATAAACCAGTAACGTTCCAAGCATCTTTTTAGTAATCTCATCGGTGGTACCTTCATTAAAAAAATCTCTTAACTTATCTGACAAAACCCTTACCTACCCTACTTCTTATTAAAAACTTTAGACTAACGAATGATAATCGTTGAAATTTTAGACTGCTTAACCAGTTTAACACTAATACTACGATTACCGTGTTCACCGGTCGCATCAGCTCCACAAATTAAGAGATCTGCCTTAAACTTGGGAGCAATGGCATCCAAAATTTCATCGTCAATGTTCCCACCAACCGAAATAATGGGGGTTACGTCCTCCACGCCAGCGTCACTTGCTCGATCGGTGTAATTACCAACCACTTCTCGTAAATGATCCCGTTTTGCTTCGATTTTACTTGGTGTTAAAGAATCATAAATATTAATATCATTATTTTCTAACACCGAGCAAATTCCAAGTGCCGCATGAAACTTAATGGCAATAGTAACTGCGTAACGAAAAGCCCGTTGCGTTGACTTACTATCGTCGGGATCAACTGTCAATAAAATTCTTTCAAATGTCAATGGTTTAAATTTTTCCATTGTCTCCATCCCCTTTCAATAACATCATATCATTAATTTTATGATTTTTAATAAAAAAATAATCAGTAGCAACCCACTGATTATTATTAACTCATTATTCTTTATTAGGATCAGGTAGCGACGCTTCACCAGCACCATTTTGAGCGTCTTCAATACTTTTTACCATTTTTTTAGCATGAATACGACGCATCTTTTCCTTTTTTTGTTTAATTCTTAGATTGTCCATTGCTTTATTTTTAAGCACGATTCCTTCATCATTTTTAACCATGTGGTAAATCGATATCAATATCATGATACATACAAACATTAATGGAAATCCAGCAATCGCACAGAATGTCTGGATGGTGCTAAATCCTCCGACAACTACTAGTCCAAACGAGAATAAGACAAAGACAACAACCCATGTCATTCGGTTAAACTGGGTTGGTTCCTGTCCCTCCTTTAACCCTAAACTTGTAAATGAGGAAACAATGAAAGCTGAGGACGAGATGGTCGTCGCCAGAAAGATAAAACACGAAATACAGTAAACGACAAAAACAATTACCTTAAAGGGCAAACTGGATAATACAGCAGTAATGACAGCAGCCTGCCCCTGAGTATTCAAAATATGAACCAAGTTAATCTGTCCGGTCCTTTGTAACCATAACGAATAGCCACCAAGAATTGCATAAAAACTTAAACATCCTACTGAACCGTAACCAAGCATTCCAATCAAAGTGGAACGAATGGTTCGTCCTTTAGAAATACGAGCAATAAAGAGTCCCATGACCGGCATGTATGACAGCCACCAGCCCCAGTAGAAAATCGTTTCCAGTTTGGCAACGTCCGCAGTTCCATTGGGAATGGTATTAGTCGACATGGAAACAAACTTATCAGCCAAGAGTCCCAAACTGTTGGTCTCTGAACTTAAGATATAAATAGTTGGACCAACTAACAGGACAAAGGCTAAGAAAATAATGGCTGTCCAAATATGGGCATCACTCAAACGATCAATTCCACCATTTAATCCCTTATAAACGGTCCAGGCAAAGATCACAAATAGCACCGCAAAGAGCGCAGTTTTAAGTTCCAAATTATCTGGAATCCCTAATAAACGACTTAAAACATTAGAAATAATGGGAATTTCCATTCCAACCGATGATCCAACACCACCCATAATTCCAAAGACAACCAGAAAATCAACTAGCTGTCTGGTGTAATACTTCCACCTAGCCTCACCTTGAATAAAATCAATGGCAGAGCTAAGGCGTTGTACCTTGCCGTGTTTAACAAATAGAATATAAGCAATGGCAATCGTGGCCGGAGCAAACATCATCCATGCCATTGGTCCCCAGTTAAACTGACCAAACATGTGCGCATAATTATAAGCACTCTGTGAAAATGGTTTAGCCCCAAAGGGAGGATGCTGCAAGTATCGAAGCGGATCCACCATACTCAACATTAAAATGCTGGCATCAATTGCGGTCGCAAAGACCATGCTGCCCCACTGCAAATCACTATACTCTGGTTTGGAGTGGGGCTCACCCAAGCGGATAGCACCATACTTTGAAAAGATTAACCACATAAAAAATAAGAAGTTAATTATGTAAACCACCATATAGGCCCATCCCATTTGATTAGTGATCCAATTTAAGGCTACCGCTAGTACTCCTTGCAACTTGGAACCACCAATAATCAGAATGATTGAACCAATTCCAAAAATTAATAAGGTTGGAATAAAGACGAATTTATCAATATTAAATTTTTTAAAAATAAAGAAATCCCTCCAAACGCTTTTTTCACAACAAAAAACGCTATGTATGGTGCTCATAGAGCCACTTGCATAGCGTTGTAAAGGTCACACAAATGATAATTACTTATCTTTCACTATCATTATACACAACTAAGATAATAAGTAAAATTCACTAATTATTATCAATCTTTTTTAATACTTTGGCTGGATTGCCGACTAAAACCACATCGTCTCCAAATGATTTGGTAACAACAGCTCCAGCACCAACCACCACATTGTTTCCGAGGGTTACGCCGGGAACAATGGTGACATGACCACCAAACCAGGCATTATCACCGATGGTAATGGGAGCGGCCATCTCGACGTCCGCGATTCGCTTTTTAGCGTTTAACGGGTGGACGTTTGTATAAAGTCCACAATTAGGACCTATGTAACAATTTTTACCAAATGTGATTGGAGCCGTATCAAGCAGCGTTAATCCGTAGTTAGCGTAAAAGTTGTCTCCGATGTAAATATTAAAGCCATAATCAAACTCCATCCCAGTCTCAACAAAGAATCTTGGTCCGCTCTTTTTTAACAAGGATTGAATCAGTTGGTTCCGCCTCTCATTATTAGGGGTATTATTAGCCTCCTGCAACTGCTTTCGACAAAGGATCCTTCGACTAATCAGTTCTTTATCAAATTGATTATAAGATTCTCCCTTAGTCATTTTTTCTCTTTCACTCGTCATTGAATCACTCCTTTTAGGTCTTAACCTTATTATTAGGAAAATTTACATTTTGTCCATAGTCTGATTCAATTTCTCGTCCACGAAGACGTTCCCTTTATTTGTGGCATGACCCTTCGTCCAACCAAATTGGATGTTAGGAAACTGTTTCAATAAATCATCCAATTGTTGCCAGAGTTCCTTATTTTTAAGTTCTCCGCCACTACGTTTCCATCCGCGCTTTTTCCACCCGTCAATCCAGTGTTTAGTAATGGCGTTTAAAACGTATTTTGAATCGCTGACAACCCCAACACTCTGGTCGTTAAGCTGATGATCAAACAACCATTTCAAAGCTTTCACGAGTGCCATAATCTCCATTCTATTATTAGTCACCCCATACTCACCGCCTGAATCAACGTGCTGACCGGTCGGAGCATCAATTAGGTATGCCCACGCCGCCTTATCGTTTGATTTGACGTGACCACCAGCAACATTACCGTGATTTCTGGAACCACCATCGGTAAATACAATGATGGTTGGGCGTTTACCTACTTTACTTTCCACCGGATGGTTTTCAAATTGAACCCCATATAAGTACGCGCCAGCTTCTCTTTTAGTTGTAAAACTTTTATACTCAGCTCCCGAAAATCCATCAACTTGCTTTTTAGTGAGTTCCCACGTCGGATAAATTCCAGGGTGTCTCCCCTGCTTTACCGCGTAATACTTCTTATTCTTTGCCATTTTAGCTCCATTTGAATTAAAATCTTAATTAATTATTACATTTAATCATATCGTTTTGCATTTTGTAATATTTATGCGAAAATAACATACAGGAGGGGATTCATACAATGGCTGACATAGCTGCAAAATTAATTACAGTTGATCAAGCGTTAGCAATGCTCAAGGACCGTCATGCTCAAAAAAATGAACGTTTTCCCAAGTTAATGACTCCCGGTAAGTACATTTTACCAGATTACTTCTTAACTAGAAAAAGGGAAGCGTTTAAGATTAGAAAGCATACTTTCTTAAAGCGGCGCTCCCGCTCATACGTTGCTTTCGATTCAGAGAATGGTCAGACGCTTTGGTTGCACAATTTCCCTAGTCTATCAGAAGCATTATTCTGGTTAGATACCGGCCTTAAACCAGCCGATTCTGATTCAGGATCTTCATTCAAAGAATGGAAACAAGAGCATGCAAAAGAAATTGAAGGCATGAAAGACCAGCTTAGACAAATGCCAAAACCTAAAAAAAGTAAACCAAAAAAAGCTAAAAAGGGTAAAAAGCATTAATATCAAAAGTCCCGAGTTGAATTTGGGTTTTTGATTAACTAATTTCACAAAAAAGCACCGCTCAATCAAATGAGGGGTGCTTTTTTGTAGCTGCTGTGGCTGGGCTCGAACCAGCGACATCTTCATTAACAGTGAAGCGTTTCTACCAACTGAACTACACAGCAATAATGAATTACTTAATTTGTTGTTCACAAGTATACACAGTTATTAATTAACTGTCTACTGTTTTATCAAATTATTTTAAATAAAAAAAGTTCTGCGCTAAAGAAACGCAGAACTCAAGTTTAATCTATTTTCGCAGCTGCTCGTTTGGGTAAATGATAACCTTTAAAGAGTTCGATTTATCCGTTCTTGATTTTTCAAGAGCCGCTTTCGTTTCATCTAGTGGATAAAAGTTAGTTAATAGATTATCAACCTTATCAGTGTTTTTAGCTAAAATCTTTAATCCAGTCTTGTAGTTGTTACAGTATCTAAAGATCCCCATAATGGTGGTTTCATGGTCAGTCATGAACGGAACATCCAGTGGCGTTTGGTCGGTTGTTGGGACACCAATGTAGGCGACTTTGCCACCCCGCTTCAGTGCGTGAAGTGAAGTTTGTTCACCTGGAACTGATCCTGAAGCGTCAATGGCGTAATCAACGCCCGTTCCATTTGTGATGGTCTTAACTTCGTCTAAAACATCCGCATTTTTAATGTTAATTGCATGAGTAGCTCCCAGCTTCTTGGCGGTATCAAGTCGGAGTTGCTCGGTATCACTAACAATGATGGTGTCAGCACCATGGGCCTTTGCAGCTAAGATCGCAAGCAATCCAACTGGTCCCATCCCTGAAATCAAAATAGTAGATCCCACGTCAACTCCCAATTTCTGTGTAGCATGAACGCCAACTGATAGTGGCTCATTTAGAGTCGCCTCTTCATAAGAAACGTTTTCAGGAATGTGATAAACAAAGTCTTGTGGATAAACGATGAATTGAGTTAAATCACCATCAACTGGCGGGGTCGCCATGAATTGCATGTTAGGACAGAGGTTATAATGACCGGTTCGACAAGCCTCACAATGACCACAGGGAACACCCGGTTCCATTGCGACTCGATCACCACGTTTAAAGTCGGTTACTTGATCACCCACTGCTACAATCACACCAGAACTTTCATGTCCTAAGATTAAGGGTTTTTTAACCACAAAATCACCAATGTGTCCTTGGTCATAGTAGTGAACATCTGAACCACAGATTCCAACTGCCACAACTTTAATCAAAACATCAGTTGGACCCATTTTCTTTAACTTAGTGTCCTTCATATCAATATCAAACATTTTTTCTAAGACCGCACTTTTAGTGGTCTTAGGCATATTATTTTTGTCATAGTCGGGAATTTTTACATCAGTCATGATTTTCAGTCTCCTTTATTAAGAACTCATTTACAAAAATCATTTTAGGTTAGAAACCTACAACTCCCATTTTTATCATCCCATTCCCATAATTTTCACCATCATTATCACACCTTGCTCAGTGGTTATCAATAAAAAAGCACAAAAAAATAGACCACTAATTATCAAAATAAATCAATAATCAGACGTCTAGTAAAAGTTAATTAGTTCAATTATTTAGCAGGTTTTTGCTTCAAAAACTTTTGTAAGTCTGCTACTTCTTTTTGTTTTGCTTTACGTTTTTTAGTGTCGATCGGACGACGACCTTGGACACCATTTGGATGACAAATTCTCATGATGAAAAACTCCTTCCAATTAAGTCTAATTCCTTAAATACATCAGCTCTTAGTATTATAATACATGGAACAGGTAAAAATCAAATCAAACTAGAATGGAGACGCAAAAAATGGCTAAAGATTATCCACAAGCAGTAACGATTGCTGGAAGCGATAGCGACGGTAGTGCTGGCGTCCAAGCTGATTTAAACACTTTCTTTGCCCGTCGGGTCTACGGGGCATCGATTATCACAGCATGTGTATCGGGTAATTCATATGGGATTCACGATAGTGTTAACATGCCGACTAGTTTTATTGACCAGGAATTTAAAGACCTCGGTGATGACTTTCACATCTTGGCTGCTAAAACTGGCATGTTATCAGACGCTAACATCATTAATACGGTCGTAAAAGATTATCAGCTCTATGACTTTGGTCCCCTCGTGGTTGATCCAGTAATCACCACCAAATTTGGTACCATGCTTTTAGAAACGGATGCTTTTGACGCCATGAAAAACCAACTGGTTCCCATGGCAACCGTCCTCACGCCGAACTTTTTTGAAGCGCAAAAGTTGACTGGTTTAGACGTTGACGATCCCAACTTTATGGCAAAGTCAGCTCAAGCCATGCAGGACATGGGGGCTAGTAACGTAATTGTCAAAGGACGCCATGATGACCCTAGTCAGACCAAGGTTTCTGACTACGTTTTACTTGAAGACGGCAAACATTTTAATACCGACGGCCCTTATTTTACCACCGACCGTAAAAACGGAACTGGTGATACTCTTTCAGCTGGCATTACCGCTGAACTGGCAAAAGGACACACTGTTGCCGATTCCATTAAGATTGCCAAACAATACGTTGATGGCGCAATCGAAGACGAGATCCAAGTTGGTCATAAATATGGTCCAATCAATCATTGGGCAAGATAATTTAGGAATTAATATTTGTAAGACGCAAATTCATTAATTAAGGGATGAGTTTGGGTCTTTTTTTGGATTGAGCTCAATTTTCATTTGAGGCAAATTAATCATAATGTGGTATGTTCTAATTATCCAAGCTTAAATAATTTTGATTATTAATTTATTGATCAAAAAGGAAAGGAATCTTATGTTTCATGAAAGCAAACAAACCAATAAAATTATTTTTAGACATGGATAACGTGTTAGTTAATACCATCCCTGTTCTAAACCAACGGGCGAAATCATTACCAACCGGAGCTCGTCCTGATCGGATCCCCGGCATCTTTAAGGATCTTGATCCGACCGAAAATGCGATTGAAAGTGTTAATCAATTAAAAAAATATTATGATTTGTACATCCTCACTACTGCTCCGTGGAGCAATCCAAGTGCTTGGCAGGATAAGGTAGCGTGGATTCAACGCTACTTTGGTCAGGAAAAAGGAAGCCCCTTTTACAAAAAAATCACAATGACTCACGATAAGAGTCTCGTTCACTACGTTGGTGGAATTCTGATCGATGATCGTCCGTATCATGGTGCCAGTGCTTGGAACGACACCAAAACCAACAGTGTGTGGATCCAATACGGATTTGATAAACGATTGACTTGGAAAGATGATCTAGTTCCATTCTTGATTAAAATTGCCCAATATGACAATCAAACTAACCAGTTGATTGATGCCGTCAATCAAGCTAATGATCAAAATCCAAAATACGTCGTCCACGGAAATGTAAGTACGTTTCAAAAAGAAAATTGGGAATAAGGGAGAAAATAAAATGATTACAAACAGTACTAAAATGTTAGATAAAGCTCGAAAAGAACACTATGCCGTTCCGGCATTCAACGTCAACAACCTCGAATGGGCGAAAGCCATCTTAGAAGCATGTGAAGAAGCCAAGTCACCGGTCATTATGCAGGTTACTTCTGGTGCGGCCAACTACATGGGCAGTTTTAGATTAGCCTATGATTTGATCGTGGATATGCACAATGCATTAAACATCACCGTACCGGTCTCAATCCATCTCGATCACGGAAACTACTACGACTCCATTAAAACCCTTGGAATCAAGTTCACTTCAATCATGTTTGACGGGTCTGCCTTACCATTAAACGAAAACCTTGAAAAAACCAAGACCCTAATTAAGTTAGCACACGCAGAAGACGTTAGTGTCGAAGCTGAAGTCGGAACCATTGGTGGTGAAGAGGACGGAGTAATTGCTGATGGTGAAATTGCACCAGTTGATTCAGCCGTCAAAATGGCCGAGACTGGCGTAGACATGCTGGCAGTTGGCATCGGTAATATCCACGGTAAGTATCCAAAGGACTGGAAGGGTCTCAACTTTGCTCATCTAAAAAAGATCGACCAAGCCCTTTATGATAATACGGGAAAGCAAATCCCATTGGTTCTCCATGGCGGCTCTGGAATTCCTGATGACCAAATCAAAAAGGCTATTCAATTAGGAATCTCTAAGATCAACGTCAATACTGAGGGACAATTAGCTTTCCACCAAGCAATGCGTGACTACGTCCACTCTGATAAAGACCTCGAAGGAAAAAATTATGACCCCCGAATCTTCTTAAAGGCTGGAACCAACGCGCTTAAAAACATGTGCCTAGACCGGATTAGAGTCTTTGGATCAGAAAACAAAGCCTAATTCATACCCGTTATCAAAATAATTAATCCATCTGGATTCACATTTATCTAAAAATGTGAATCCTTTTTTTATTCCATCAGTTCATTCATCAACTACATATAATAAAATGAATAAAGTTTGACGAACGTTAACCCACGTGATTACTCATTTTCTTACTCAAAGCCGGATATTATCCAGGATGCTTTTATTGTGAAATTTGATATTGGTAGTATACTAACCGTTAAAGAAAACGTTTTCTTTAGTTTATGAATGCTGCCATCAAGCGAATCCTAGGAAAATGGCACATTTAATAATTATGTGAAATATGGTTTATTTGTGAAAGTAAGAAGTGATAGACAAAATGAAAAAATATATTTTAGTAATTGACGAAGGAACCACCAGTGTTCGCGCTATCATTTACGATAAAAACGCAAACGTGGTATCTAGCGATCAAAAAGAATTAACCATGTATTTCCCGGAACCCGGTTGGGTGGAACAGGATGCTAACGAAATTTGGTTAACCGCCCAAGCCGTGATGGCAACCGCCATTATCAAGGGCCGGATTAATCCGAATGAGATCGCTAGTATCGGAATTACTAATCAACGAGAAACCACCGTAATTTGGGACAAAGAAAGTGGATTGCCCATTTCTAAGGCCATTGTGTGGCAATCACGTCAAACTGCCCCAATAGCCAAAACAATGATTGATGCCGGGTATAAAAGCATGGTGCAAAAGAAAACCGGCTTAATTATCGATGCGTATTTTTCTGCCACTAAAATCAGATACATCTTGGATCAAGTCTCTGGTGCCCAGGAACGAGCCGAAAATGGTGAACTTCTGTTTGGTACGATCGACAGTTGGTTACTTTGGAAACTAACGGGCGGTGAAGTTCATGCGACCGATTATTCGAACGTTTCTCGAACCATGCTATATAACATCGAAAATCTCGACTGGGATCCTGAATTACTGAACATTCTCAATATTCCTAAAGTCATGCTTCCAGAAGTCAAGGACTCATCGGGAGTCTTTGGTAAGAGTCTGCCGGAAAACTTTTTTGGTGCTTCGGTTCCCATCTCTGGAATCGCTGGTGATCAACAAGCCGCTCTATTCGGTCATTTAGCGGTTAATTCCGGTGACGTTAAAAACACTTATGGTACCGGTTCCTTTATTGTGATGAATACGGGAAAAAAGCCCAAATACTCACACAACGGCTTATTAACCACGATTGGTTATGGAATTGGTGGTCAAATTACCTACGCTTTGGAGGGATCCGTGTTTATTGCTGGTTCCGCCATCCAGTGGCTAAGGGATCGCATGCAGTTAGTTAAAACGGCTCCCGATACCGAAAATCTAGCCAACAAGTCTAATAATCACAATGAGGTTTATGTCGTCCCAGCATTCACTGGATTAGGTGCTCCATACTGGAATCCAGACGCGCGTGGTGCGGTCTTCGGTTTATCACGTGGAACCACCAAAAATGACTTTGTTAAGGCAACGTTACAGTCCATTGCCTATCAAAGTCGGGACGTTGTGGGTGCCATGGTAAATGATACTAATATGCCAGTCACCAACCTCCATGTTGATGGGGGAGCCTCGTTAAATAACTATTTAATGCAATTTCAATCCGATCTTTTAGAGACCTCAGTCGTGCGATCAAAAGACATTGAAATGACAGGACGTGGTGCCGCCTATTTAGCGGGACTAGCCATTGGATTCTGGAAGAGTATTGACGAACTTAAAAAACTTCAGCCTGAGCCAACCATTTTCAATCCCAACATGGAAAAAGATGAAGCAGAAAGCTTATATTCGGGCTGGAAACAAGCAGTTAAGGCAACTGAATCATTTAAGCCTCAGGAGAATGAAAATGAATAACTTTTCGTATAAAAACCGAAACCAAGATATTGATCAACTTAAAAATGATGATTTTGACGTCACAATCATTGGCGGTGGCATCACTGGAGCAGGCATTGCCGTTCAGGCCGCTGCTTCGGGTCTCAAAACCGCTTTAATTGATATGCAGGATTTTGCTGAAGGAACCAGTAGTCGTTCGACCAAACTCGTTCATGGGGGAATCCGCTACCTCAAGACTTTTGATATTGACGTCGTAAACGACACCGTCAAGGAACGAGCCATTGTGCAACATATCGCTCCACACATCCCTCGTCCTTCTAAAATGCTACTGCCACTTTACGATAATAAGGATGACACCTTCACCCCGTTAAGCGCAGAAGTCGCCATGGCCATTTACGATCATTTAGCCAACGTTCCAAAAGACAGTCCCTTTGCACACCAAACACTGTCAAAAGCGGATGCAGAGAAAAAATTACCCAACCTAAACCACAATCATTTAGTTGGGATGGGAGTCTATCTTGATTACAAAAATAACGATGCGCGCCTCACAATCGAAAACATTAAACAAGCAGTCAGTGATGGTGCCGTTGCCGTTAGTCACGTTAAAGCAGTCAACATCGAAAACGATCACAATCAAAAGATTGTAAACGTGATTGATAGAGAAGATAACACCGAATTTCCAATTAAATCCAAAATCGTCATCAATGCGGCAGGCCCTTGGTACGATGGCATTGTTAAAATGTTTGATTACGATCATAAGCAAAAAATCAGACCTACCAAGGGAGTTCACTTAGTAGTTGATCAAAGCAAACTTAAGGTGCCCCTCCCCGTTTACTTAGACTCTGGGTTAGACGACGGTCGGATGATTTTTATCATCCCAAGATTTGGAAAAACTTACTTTGGAACGACGGACACGGATTACGATGGTGATTACAGTAACCCAACCGTTAATCAAAAAGATGTTAACTATCTCTTAAAGACCGTTAACCAACACTTCCCAAACGCTAACTTAACGACTAACGATATAGAAGCAAGCTGGGCTGGCATTCGTCCTTTGATTGAATCCGGTGATTATAACGGGAATACCACGCACAAAAACTTAAACGACGACGATCTGCACCACTTGGACACTAAAATCAATCAATACTTTAACCGGCAGATTGACCACAACGACGTTAACAATTACGTTCATTCGGTAGTTTCAAACGACCAAAGTGCTTCAAGTGTTTCACGTGGATTTGAAATCAAACTGGTCGACGGTGTCATCAATGTCTCTGGCGGTAAATTAACCGATTACCGGCTAATGGGCGAAGACACGATGAAACTTGTCAAAAAAGAACTGGAACAAAAATTTGATCAACCTGTTTCATTAATTGACTCTAAAAATTACCAAATCTCTGGTGGCCACTTCGATTCAAACGACGTTAACGGCAACATTAAAAGTTATGCTGCCACCTTAGTCAACCGCGGCTTAAGCACCAAGGAAGCCATGGCGATTGCCAACCTGTTTGGATCAAACACTCCCTTAATCGCTAACTACGTTGCCAGTGGCGTCACTGCGCCAGGTCTAACTTTGGCAGAAACAAGTGTTCTTCACTACTCAATCGATCACGAAATGATCAGTCGTCCGATCGACTTCTTACTTAGAAGAACGAACTACCTCCTATTTGATTCCGAAAAAACCAATCAAATCGAGAGGCCGGTCATCGATGAGATGAGTCGCCAATTAGGCTGGGATCGAGCAACTAAAGAAAACATGACCAGGGAATACTTTAAGATCCGCCATCAGTCTCAATTAAAGAAACTAAAGGAGGCTAGTCTCAATGAGTAATCGAATTCCACTTATTTTAGCAAATTGGAAAATGAACAAAACCAGCAAAGATATTGAGGACTTCTTAAAATCATTAGAAGGTAAGTTGCCTGATAAAAACCTCGTTCAAGTTGGCATTGCGGCTCAAAACGTCTACCTTTATAAAATGGTTCAGTTCATTCAATCCCAAAAAGAGCCCATCGAAGTTTTTGCCGAAAATTTGCACTGGGCCGACGAAGGTCCGTACACCGGAGAAACGTCCCCGGTTGCATTATCAGACCTTGGAATCAATGGTTCTATTATTGGTCACTATGAACGCCGCAAGATGTTTAAAGAAACGAACGGTACAATTGGATTAAAAATCATGGGTAGTTTTCGCAATCACCTCACTCCGGTAGTGGCAATCTCAGAAGATACCTCAACCTATAATCCTGATGATCTGGAGATGTCACCCTTAACCGAAATTGCCGTTTCATTTGCTGGCATCAACAGAAAGGATGCTGAACATTTAGTCATCGCATACGAACCATCGTGGTCCATCGGTGCCGCTAAAACAGCCTCATTAGCGGAGATTGAACATGCAGCACGGGTGATTCGCACCTCCCTTAAGATTATTTTTGGAAATGACACTGCCGAAAAGATTAGGATTCAATACGGTGGAGCAGTCACCCCAGAAAATGCCAAAGCCATTTTTTCATCACCAAATATCGACGGACTGTTGATTGGAAGAGCCTCATTATCTTCAGATACCTTTCTTAAAATCATCAATGACGTGGCCGAAGTTCAAAGAGGAACCTAATAATGAAATTAAAAATCTTTGGTGAACTGGTTGGGACTGCCTTATTAATCTATTTAGGAACAGGCCTCATCATTTTCAGCGGACCGTACGCTGACCAGTTAGGTCCGTCGGTTGGATGGGGTCTCACCTTATCCATTCTGGTTTATGCCACTGGACCACTTTCAGGAGCTCATCTAAATCCAGCCGTAACCCTTACCATGTATTTAACTAAAAGAATGCCCGGAAAAGAGGCGATTATTTATGTAATTAGTCAACTAGTCGGCGGTCTCTTAGGTGAAATTTGTGTCGTTTTAACCTACGTCTCACTGCTTAACAAGACTGGTGAAAGTTGGAACAAGGAAGTTAGCACTAATTATTTAGGTGGAACGGTCTTCCCCCACATCTCCGCTCCAATTGCTTTCTTCACCGAAGTTCTACTGACCACCACTTTGTTAATTGTGATCCTAGTCTTAAACCATTCTAAAACAAATATGTATGCCATTCAGTCACCAATTGCCGTCGGCTTTACCATCTTTGTTTTGGTAATTGTTGGTGGTAAGTTAACCGGCGCTTCAATGAATCCCGTCCGATCATTGTTCCCCGCTATTTTTGCTGGCGGATTAGCATTAAAATCACTATGGCTTTATCTAACAGCACCACTTGTCGGTTCGATTCTGGCAGCCTTAATAAACCAATACATTATTTCAGACCGAAGCGAACGAATTTAGTATTATAAATAAAAAAGCTCCCAAACCGGAGCTTTTAAATCAAACCGTACCCACAGGGGCTCGTCTTTAACGACGGGTCCCTTTTGTTGTCAATACCATCAACGTAAAGAGTCCTTACCATTTTTCGGGACTCCAACTTCTCCCATCAATTTCATTTTCAGCCTGCTCATTTCTTTTGGCCTGTTCTTTAACTAACTGTTTACATCCATATAACAGTGCACGATTAATAAATGACGTCTGGGTCTTAATTAATTCATTAATCTTATTAGTCGTCCATTCTTCGTTATCATCCATAATTAGTCTTCCTCCTGATTCCGAATTAGGTTAATTTGTTCCTTTAAGTCATTTAAATTATCTTGACTGGTTTCCACTTCTTTAATAATTAAATCCAGATCCTGCTTATGTGATTTCATACTTCCAGTTGCCAATTTCTTTAGTTGAAAAGCCATCCACGTCTCACGTTCGTTAAAGTTAAAGGGATACTTAGCTGTCAAATACATCTGGTAGTCAACAAGCAACTTTTTTTTCTCATCATCCGACATGTACCCAAATTGCGAAATCACAAGTGGTGTCATAAACTTCATACCTGCTTGTCTAGCAAGGGCTTCGTATGGTGTCATAATTTGAGAAATACTAAAGGATTGACTAGCACCCACCGCAAACGATGATTTAGGGTAGCCCACACTCGTCACGATTCCGAGTTTCTTGCCCTTTAAACGGCCATCTTCATTAGCGTACGTGTAGGCCCGACTTAAGACCTCATCCTCCCAAACTTTAAGCGATGAGGGGGCACTATACCAATAAAGTGGAAACTGAAAAATGATCCGATCAGCCTTATTTAAGAGGTCACGCTCAGCTTGCACGTCAATTGGATCACTTCCATATATTTCATCTAAACAGTGCCATGTAACATCGGCTAAATCAGCTTGACTGGTTCTTAGAAATTCCTGGGTAATTGAGTCCTGAAACTTGGGGTGTGAAACGATTATTAATGTTTTCATGCCTTCATCTTCTTTTAATTGATTAATATAAGTCTATCATATTGACATCAGTAGAATTTATGTTATATTTAAATAGATGTGTGAATGGTTTCGAGTTTCTAAGGTTTCTTGTTTTGTATTATTATGAAATGACTTCCTTTTAAGATTCAAACTAAGCAACACTGAAAAATTTATTGCGCTATGCGCTAGGAGGTTTCATATTATGAAACAAGGTACTGTTAAATGGTTTAACGCTGACAAGGGTTATGGTTTTATTACTACTGATGATGGTGATGTATTCGTACATTACTCAGCTATCAACAAGGATGGCTTCAAGACCCTTGACGAAGGCGAAAAGGTTACTTTGGACGTTGAAGAAGGAGACCGTGGTCCCCAAGCTGCTAACGTTACTCCAATGGACTAATTTTAGCCAAACAAAAAGAGTTCTGCAATCGCAGAGCTCTTTTTTTATACATATTTTTAAATTAAAAAACTAGTTAACCTTAAAGTTCATGTACTTCGATGCAAAGATGACCAATTCTTCAACGGGCTCTTCCATCCCGTCTTCTGTCCACGTTAGTAAAACTTCAGTTAAACCACCTGAAATCAACGAAATTAGCATTTTCGATGAATTGGCGCGCAACTCTAATATATCGTCGTCAACCAGATTCGTAATGTATTTTTTTAAGATTTTAAGTAACAAATAAGACAGATCATTATCAACGATTACATCCATCATCCGCTTATTCTCTTTAATAATCGTAAAGAAAGTCGTTGCTAGGCCGTTAAAATTAGAGACCTTTTGCGCTAATAAACGATTAATAAAGGTTGAAAAGGTCTCCTGAAATTGACCAACGATGACGTCTTCCTTGGTATGGAAGTTACGATAAAACGTCATCCGGGAAACCCCAACGTGTTTGGAAATGTCTTTCACCGTAATTTCTTGATAAGACTTAGTTTGGAGCATCTCAAACGTTCCTTCAATTATTCTCTTTTTGGCTGTTTCTTTTTTTGCCATATTTTCACCATTCGACCATAAACATGAGAGATTAACTTGGCAAATAAATAAGCGTGAAGAATGTTCTCCTCACACTTATTTATTTTTTAACGAGTCAAGTTGCGTTTGCAATTCATGATACTGATTTGATAATTCCATGTATTCAGTACTCATTTTATTATATTTATTTTCATACTGAGTAGCTCGATCGAGAGCATTTTTTAATTCGTCTTGAAACTGGACCACCTGTGACTTCAAATCACTAGTGCTCTTATCTGAAATGTCAGTACCACTTGTCAAAGCTTGAATTTTACTTTTAAGCTCTTTATTACGAGCCAATAAATCTTTGACCTGTTGTTTCAAATCTGAATCAACCATTATACTCACTTCCTAGACAATTGCATTTTAGTTGAAACCGCAGCACCTTGCAATTAAATTACTAAAATTTACTAAGTTAACGGTTTCAAGATGGGTGCAATCATTGCTCTGGCTGATTTACTCAATTGAAGTTTCTTATTGTGCATTAGCTGATGAACTCGAAAAAGGTTATTTTCACGCTGTTGCCAGTCTTTGACTGGTAGAGCGCCTTGCTTGTTTAATACTTTAATATTCATAAGCAATCCCTCCAAATACAAAATCAACTTAAATGATTAGTTCAAGTTAACAAGAATTATAATACATATTTCAAAATTAGTCATCTCTTGTAATTTATTGCCCGTATCAATACGTTTGTGCCGCCCAGCCCTTACAATCCTGTATGCAATAAGTTATAATACAAATATCAAATTAAGAAGGAAGTCTATTCAATGAGTAATTCTACCCAATCAGGCAATACTGCCGCACCACAAATGACTTGGTACGGTAAAACATTTAATATATTACTTAAAGTTTTAATGTCGTTTGTTGGTATCACCATGTTATCACTTGGTGCCACGTTACTTCGATCAAGCAAGATTTTAGGTCTTGATCCTTTTACTGCCGTTAATATTGGTATGTCAAACCATCTGCACATGTCACTTGGTTTGTACCAGTTACTGGCTAACCTGGTAATCTTCGTGTTTGTCTTGTTCCTTGACCGTCACATGATCGGAATTGGAACCATCATGAACATGGTGCTAGTTGGATTTGAGATTCAAATTTTCACTCAATTTTACCAACAAATCTTCCCGTCGGGGATTAACTTCTTCGTAATCGTTGCTAATGCCTTCTTGGGACTAATCCTATTTACGGCTGGTAGTTCAATCTACATGGCTCCTAATCTTGGTGTTGCCCCCTATGATGCCATTGCTCCAATTGTATCATCACGACTACACATCAAGTACAAGACGGCTCGTGTGATCCAAGATATCCTCTTCTTGATTGCCGCTGTCCTTGCTGGTGGCCCCGTTGGATTTGCATCAATCATCGTCGCCTTCTTTGCCGGTCCACTAATTTCCTACTGGAACAAACACATTAGTGACCCCATTGTTAACGGAATTGACGACTTCAGTGAACAGCCAACGGTTAAACACGCCGCTAGTACGATTTCTAAGGCGACGTTATCTGGGTACCATTATCTAACCCATGCTTATAACGCCACTTTAAACGTTCAGATGAACTTATCAGGGTACACTAATCAACAGTTAGGGACTCGTCTTCACGACGCCCAAACGAACATGGAAGACTCACAGAAGGCTTACAATGCTTACCGGACCCAGTACAGAATGTTGATGGCAGAAATGATGAAACGAAGCAAAAACGGTAACGTTAATCCACAATCAACTGGTAGTACTACTGATGGTGCTCCGCAAAATTCAAAAGATTCTGATGCCAATAATAATAATCTCAATGATTCCAAAAAGTAATTAAATACCCAAAAGGTCCAGCAATAACGGAGACGTTAGTTGCTGGACCTTTTTTTATTTATAATCTTGATCATTGTTCGCGCTTATAATTAGTCATTTTTAATGGCTCAACCCATTTATCAAAGTTATCACCAGTGACGTATCCTGAATCAATGGCCGCCTGTCTAAGATTCGTCTTTCCCTTTAAAGCAGCATTGGCAATTTCAGCTGCTCGATGATAGCCAATGTGTGGTGACAATGCCGTTACCGTCATCAAAGAATTATGGACCAACTCCTCCATGCGATCTTGGTTGACTTCAATCCCTTTGACCATCAAGTCCGTAAAGTGGCTTAAGATGCCTGTCAGTGACTGAACGGAATCAAGAAAACAGGATATGATAATTGGCTTATAGACATTCATTTCAAAGTTTCCCTGGGTGTTAGCAACTTCGATGGTCGTATCATTTCCCATGATGCGCGCTACTACCATATCCATGGCTTCACCCTGAGTCGGGTTCACCTTGCCAGGCATAATCGATGACCCAGGTTCATTAGCGGGAATTTTAATCTCACCGTAACCAGCTCTAGGACCACTCGCTAGAAATTTAATGTCATTGGCAATTTTCATCAGATCAGTTGCAAGCGTCCGCACAGCCCCATGCGTCATGGTAATGGCCGAATGGGAAGCTAATCCATAAAATTTATTTTCAACTTCAAACGGCTCATGATACTTATTACCCAGGGTTTGAACCATTTCCTTATCAAAGTCTTCCGTCGTATTAAGGCCGGTCCCGACTGCTGTTCCACCAATTGGTAGCCCCAGTAGTGACTTCGAATTGTCCCTCACAAAATCAAGGTCGTGTTGAATGGTGCTAGCCCATCCCGACACTTCCTGTCCAAACGTCATCGGAGTGGCGTCCTGTAAATGAGTGCGCCCAATCTTAACCACATCCCAATACTTTTTCTGTAAGTGATGCATAACATTAATCAAATGCTCCAACTCAGGTAACAGCTGATTGATGGCAACCAGACTTGCAATGTTCATTGCCGTTGGAAACGTATCATTTGAACTCTGGGAATGATTAACATCATCATTTGGTAAAACATTAATCTTTGGATTAATCTGATTAGCAACGTGGGCAATCACCTCGTTCACGTTCATGTTAGTCTGAGTTCCCGATCCAGTTTGGTAAATGTGTAACGGGAAGTTTTGCATTAATTGATTATCGGAAAGACTCAATAGTTTTTGGGCACCCTGCTCAATCAACTCACCCTTTTTTCGATCGATGGTGTCTTGTTTGATGCTCACCTCGGCAGCACTTGCTTTAATGTTTATGAGAGCGCGAATTACCAATACTGGTAACTTGGGACCGACAGGAAAATTATGCCGGCTCCGCTCGGTTTGAGCACCCCACAAAGCATCCTTTGGCACCTTGACGTCTCCAAGCGTGTCACTTTCAATTCGATAATCAGACATTTTGTCATCTCCTAATTAAATATTGGGTACGACTTATCTGCTTAAGACCTGACTTTTTTCTAGTAAACGACTGATGAAATAAGTCAGCACTCCACTGAATAAGAAGACCGATACAAGCCGGGTTAGAAACAGTAGGAGTAAAAATCCAAAATGATAATTTGCGTATCCACTTTTGATCATATCCCAAGCAAACGTAATTACCGTGGTGGTAATCGTCGTACTTATGATTCCTAACCAATCATAATGTTTATATCCCAATACGGCAAATCCTAACTCAGACGATAGTCCTTGAATTAAGCCGGATAACAAATCAGCAATTCCCCACTGACTGCCAAGGATCATCTCGACGAAGGCTCCCAGTAACTCACCAAGGGTAGCGGAAAATGGGATGCGAATGATAAACGCTGCTAACGGTCCAGCAAGCGTCCATAATCCAAAGGTGGCTTCGTTTGCAAACGGCTGCAATCCAAATGGTGTCAGTGCCGCAGCTAAGATATTATAGAGAAATGAAGTTCCCCAAAAAATCACTCCACAAAAAGCACCAATCAATGTAACTAAAATAATGTCCTTTAAATGCCATTCTCTCAAAATTTTCATGTGATCTCCTCCAATAAAAAAAGTTCCTGGATCTACCCCGGGAACTTCAACACATGATTAAAAATGACACTTGTAGTGTAGTCGGATCCCTTCGCAGGTCTTAACCTGATCAGGTTCAATGGGTATTATCTCAGCCTTTCGGCACCCCAGAATTATATAATTCACTTTAATAATATACTGATTGAATGGTAAAAGCAATCAAAATCAAAATGGAGATGCATTAATGCATCTCCATTTAACCTATTCTAATCCGACCCGTTTGAAAATATCATCAACGTGTCTAAGGTGGTAATGATAATCAAACGCATCGTTAATCTCTTGGTCAGACAACCGTTCATTAATCTGATCGTTAGCTTTAACTAACTTTTCAAATGACTCGCGGTTTTCCCATGACTGAGCCGTCAGTGGTTGAACTAAGTCGTACGCTTCTTCCCGACTCATGCCTTTATCAATTAGTTTTAGCATTACTCGTTGACTGTAAATTAGGCCATAAGTTAGATTCATATTTTCCTTCATCCGCTTTGGGAACACGTCTAGATTTGAAAGAATGTTGTTGAAACGATGGAGCATGTAATCTAAGAGCGTGGTACTCTCTGGTAGAATAATTCGCTCAGCCGAAGAATGGGAAATATCACGCTCATGCCACAAAGAAACGTTCTCGTAGGCAGTGGTGATTAGTCCACGCATCGTTCTGGCCAACCCACAAATGTTTTCTGATCCAATTGGGTTCCGTTTATGTGGCATTGCTGAAGAACCCTTTTGACCAGGATTAAAATGCTCTTCTACTTCATGAATCTCAGAACGTTGCAAACCACGGATCTCCGTTGCAAAATTTTCAAGACTAGTGGCAATCAACGCCAAAGTGGCGATATATTCGGCATGCAAATCACGAGGTAAGACTTGACTAGTGATTTCTTGGGCTCGTAGTCCTAATTTATTACATACGTAAGCCTCTACCTGAGGATCGATGTTAGCAAACGTCCCAACGGCTCCAGAAATTTTCCCGGCTTCCACTCCGGCAGCTGCTTCGTTAAATCGTTTTAGGTTTCGTTTCATTTCTGAATACCAACGTGCCATCTTTAAGCCAAAAGTCATTGGTTCCGCCTGAACCCCATGGGTTCTTCCGATTTCAACCGTATCCTTATATTTTAAGGCTTTCTGCTTAATGGTATCCATTAAAGTTAAAATATCCTGACGAAGAATCTCGTCAGCCTGCTTTAGTCTAAGTCCCTGAGCGGTATCGACAACATCAGTACTAGTAACGCCGTAATGGATCCACTTTTTTTCGGGGCCAAGCGACTCCGAAACATCGCGGGTAAAAGCCACCACATCATGGTGAGTTTCCGATTCAATCTGTGCAATGCGGTCCACGTCAAAGGTCGCGTTTCTTTTAATGGCAATAATGTCAGCATCTGGAATCTTACCTAACTTATTCCATGCTTCATCAATCGCAATCTCAACTTCAAGCCATGTCTGATACTGATTCTGCTTACTCCAAATTCGCTTCATTGGTGCTCTTGTATAACGATCAATCATTTCATTCACCTCATTATAATTACAGGATAATCTTACATAATGTTTTCTTTTCAGTCAAATCAACGCCGCTACTACTTTATTATAATTCTAATATTCAATAAAACACGAACATTATTTTTAACAATATTTTGAACGTTCTTGATTTTTCCATATGTGATTGGTAAACTGTTCTTGGTAAAAAAATTCATTTACGAGGTGCTATTTATGTCTGTAACAGTTGTTGTTGGTAGTCAATGGGGCGATGAGGGCAAAGGAAAGATTGTCGATACCCTAAGTGCTGACGCGGATATCATTGCTAGATATCAGGGCGGTGACAATGCGGGTCACACCATTGTGTATAACAATCAAAATTTTCACGTTCAACTCGTTCCGTCCGGAATTTTCTATTCTGACAAGTTGGCAGTAATTGGAAACGGCGTTGTTTTGAACCCCAAGTCACTATTTAAAGAAGTCGACTATCTAAACAAACATGGTGTTTCTACCGACAACCTCCGTGTATCATCTCGTGCTCAAGTCATCATGCCATACCATCCTCTTTTTGATAAGCTTCAAGAGGAACACAAACATCATAAGATCGGGACGACTCAGAAGGGAATTGGCCCTGCTTACATGGACAAGGTTGCTAGGGTTGGAATTCGGGTGGCCGATTTAATTGATCCAGTAACTTTCAAGAAGCGTTTGAAAGACGTCTTGGCTGAAAAGAACGAAATTTTGGTTAAACTATACAACCATGAGCCCCTTAATTTTGAAGAAATCTATAATGAATACGTCCAGTTAGGGAAACGATTAAAACCATACGTAACCGAAACCTCCGTTCTTTTAAACGATGAAATCGATCATAACCAAAACGTCCTGTTTGAAGGTGCTCAAGGAATTATGTTAGACGTTGACCATGGGACATATCCCTACGTCACTTCTTCGAACCCCGTTGCCGGAGGCGCTGCCGTTGGTGCTGGGATTGGACCCAGCAAGATTGATCGGGTCATTGGAACTTGTAAAGCCTATACTTCACGTGTCGGTGAGGGACCATTTCCAACGGAACTACTAGACGAGACCGGTAACTACATCAGAGAAACCGCCCATGAGTACGGGGTTGTGACCAAGCGTCCCAGACGAATCGGTTGGTTTGACAGCGTTGCCTTAAGACACGCTCGTCGTGTTTCTGGTCTAACCCACCTAGCCTTAAACTGTCTGGATGTTTTTGACGGATTAAAAGAAATTAAGATTTGTACCGCATATGAACTAGACGGTAAGAAAATCACTTATTACCCCGCTAACTTGGATATCTTGGACAAGTGCAAACCGGTCTACGAAACGCTCCAGGGATGGAACGAGGATATCACTAATTGTGATACTTACGACAAGCTTCCTAAAAACGCCCAAAAGTTTCTTGACCGGGTTTCAGAACTTGTAGGTATCCCGTTAGTCACTTTCTCAACTGGTCCCAAGCGAGAACAGACCCATCAAATGTAAAAAATAAGACCCTGGATAAAATCCAGGGTCTTTTTATGTCAACTCTTATACATAACGTAATTCTTTGGACGTGTGAGTAAATGGTTCATTTCCATCCTTGGTTAAGTGGATGCAATCTTCAATTCGAACCCCAGCTACGCCAGGAATGTAGATACCCGGTTCAATTGAAAAGCACATGCCTTCCCTTAAAATCATCTTATTGCCCTCCATGATTGAAGGGAATTCATGCTCACCCATCCCCATGCCGTGGCCTAAACGGTGGATGAAGTATTTACCATAACCAGCCTTGTCAATGATATCTCTTGCAACCGCATCCAGGTCTTCGGCCCGAATACCTGGTTTAGCAGCAGATTGGGCAGCTAACTGAGCTTCCAAACAAACGTCATAAATCTCTTTTTGTTTGGCCGGAATTTTATCACCAACAGCGACCGTCCGGGAAGCATCAGAGATGTAGCCATTATGAACCGTTCCTAAATCAAATAATAACAGGTTATCGTTCTTAATCTTGTTCATGTCAGTAGCACCATGTGGTTCCGCCGCGTGAGGTCCAGTCTGAACCAGAGTATCAAAACTCATGTTCATAACCCCTCTGATTTTTTCCTGGTACTCAATCTCAGCAGCCACTTCTGCCTCCGTTTTACCGGCTTTAGTGGTCTCAAAACCAACTTGAAAAGCAAAGTCGGCTTCTTTTCCAGCAGCGTCTAACTGTTCAATCTCATATGGCGTCTTAATTACCCGCAGTTCACTAACTTCTGGAGCCACGTTAGTGCTAAAGTCAGCCTTCGGAAATTCAGCTTGAAGCTGTTGATAACGACTAATGACCAAGTTGTCGTCTTCAATCCCAAATCGCTTGGGATCAGGAGTTACATCACGAATGTGCTTGGCGATCAGTTTAAAGGGATCTTCATGGTCTAAGTAACCATAAACGGGATACTTCCATCCTGACTCCTTTATGGCTTCCACTTCGAGTTCTGGTGCAAACAGAAATGGTTCCGCATCAGGAAAAATAAAAAGTGCCAACACCCGTTCAACGGGATCACTACCAAAACCAGTAAAGTACTTAATATCCTCAAAATTACTGATGTAAGCAACATCAAGCTTCTTTTGGTTAACGTAGTCTCTCATTTCATTTAATTTAACCATAATAAGACCTCCTGAATTTGTTGCTAATTTTAGCATACAATTAAATTTAATCAACACAAAAAGAAAAACCTAACATTAATCGTCAGATTTCATCTTCCTAATATGTCTGGTCACATTCGGATCCAGGTTTAACGTTTGCTGGTCTCGTGTCTTTAACAAAAGGTGCCCACGTTCGTCGATTCCCGCCAATTTTCCAGTGATTTCATTATCATGATTGATAAGGGAAACTTGTTTGTTAAGCCACAGCAGCCGCTTAGTATATTGATTAATAATCCGATCATCGTCCCACTCGCGATAGACCTCGTACAAATGGTCATAAACCGAAGCAATTAACTGGTTCCTTTTAAGTGGTGGTACCACGTTTAAACTCCCCACCATTTGGTCACCATTACGTGAAAACGGCATGATCCCAATATCGAGGCCGATGCCCATGATAAAGTTCTCGGGCTCGTTATCTTCGTTACTCTGAATTTCAGTTAAAATCCCACAGACCTTACTGTCATCGTGATACACGTCATTGACCCATTTCAATTGAGTATCGATGTTGTAGACCCGTTTAATGGCGTCCGTAACGGCAACCCCAATCCCAAGTGTTAAAACGCCTGGATTATCAAGATACCTTGGTTGGGCCTGAAACACCACCGTAAAATAAACCCCGTTGTTTGCAGGAGAATAAAAATGATGACCATTTTGGCCCTTCCCCTTCGTCTGTTCGTTAGCAATGATCATGCCAGGACGATGCCAGACTTCAACTTGAGCCTCTTCGTTAGTCGACGGTAACTGGTCATAAACCTCGATTTGATCAATGGGATTACTAATTAAGCTATGAATTACGCGTGCATTTAAAATATCGTTCATGATTTATTCACTCACCTGGGTAGCAAGAGTCCCAATGTACTTCCATCCCACGTCCAAAAAGTTAATCTGGTACAAATCATCGTTTCTTCTAGCACTTTCCATGTGAGGTAATGAAACCTCAACGGACTTGGGTTTTCCGATCAATCCGACTCCCTGAAGTTTTAAGACCGCTTCCTTGATGGTCCATAATCTTAAGGCTTGTTCACCTTGCCGTTCGCCCTTTAAATTCTTTAAGTAATCAAGTTCTGCTGGGGTGAAAGCCTTGGTAATCCTGGTGTAGTCATAAGGACGAATCTGTTCTAAGTCAACTCCAATTGGTTGATCAGAAATTACCACCAAAACCGCGTCATGAGAGTGAGCAATGTTAAAATGATAGCCATTTGGCACAAAATAGGGTTTCCCGTAATGTCCAAAATCAATGTCAACGTTTTTAATGGCGTCTTGTACTGGCATCCCCACCAGTTTAGCTAACAAAACCCTTCCAACAAGCGTCTGTTGCTTTTTGGGCTTATCGGTGATTTCTAAGTCTTGGTAGTATGGTTGAAATGCTTTTGTGGTGATCGAATCACTTAAAAATTTAATCATGCTAATTCCTCATTTTCATTTTATTAGACCTGATTGGGTCCGAGAGATAAAAAATAAGAGTCTCACTATTTTCAACAGATACAATAGTAACACTCTCATACATCTTGGTCATTGACTAAAAATTACGGTACCTAGCAAACCGCTTCTTAAGCATCTCATCCTTTGGCATCGCATTTAGTTCTTTAATTTTTTTCACCAAATCACCACGAAACCGTTCAAAACCATCGGCGGTATTTACTTCAGGAATAATTCGATCAATGATTCCTTCTTTTAGTAGGTCATCTGGAGTCAACTTCATGACTGAAGCAGCTTCTTTCATCCGACTAGCATCTTTCCACAAAATGGTGGCATATCCTTCTGGAGAAAGAACCGAATAGATACTATCCTCAAAAGCCCAGACGCAGTCACCAACAGCTAATGCCAGGGCACCACCACTGCCACCTTCACCAACAATCACACTTACGTAAGGAACTTTCAGTTGCATTCCCTGTAAGATTAATTGCGCAATCGTATAGCCAATCCCGTGGTACTCGGCTTCTACACCAGGATAAGCTCCAGGAGTATTAATCAAGGTAACAATTGGACGATTGAATTTTTCGGCCTGCTTCATCAATCGCAGCGCTTTGCGGTATCCGTCAGGCTCAGCCGAACCAAAGTGCCTTTCGATGTTGGAATTTAGATCCGAGCCCTTTCTAATCCCAATCAACGTCGTCGGAATTTCATCAAGGGTTCCAATCCCAGCGTATACGGCGGGGTCATCACCGTAAGCCCGATCACCATGCAGTTCCATAAAATCTTCGGTAATTCCGTTAATGAGGTCATCAACCCCAATCTTACCCGCAGCTCTAGCATTTATAACTCTATCCCATGCGGTTGGTTTACTCATCATTATCACCTACCCGATGCCACTTTAGAATTTTATTAAGTGTCTCTTTTAGATCGCGTCGTCTCACGACCCCATCCAAAAACCCATTTTTAAGTAATGTCTCTGATCGTTGAAAGTCTTTTGGTGGGCGCTGTTGAATCGTCTTTTCAATCACCCGACGTCCCGCAAAACCAATCAAAGCGTGGGGCTCTGACAAAATAATGTCTCCCTGCATTGCAAAACTGGCAGTCACCCCACCAGTAGTGGGATCACAGGGAACACTGACGTACAGTAAGCCCGCTTTACTGTGTTGCGCAACCGCTTCAGACACTTTGGCCATCTGCATCAGGGAATGAATCCCCTCTTGCATCCGGGCTCCTCCAGAAGCAGTAAACACAATCACGGGAAGCTTCTTTTTCGTTGCCGTTTCAAACAGTCGTGCCAGAATCTCACCCGTTGCCGTCCCAAGGCTTGCCATTACAAAGCGCCAGTCCATCGCAGCCATCGCTACCTGATTTCCATCAATGGTACCAATCCCAGACAAAACACTCTCATTTAGACCAGTCACCGCGCGTGCCTTCTTCAATTTAGCTACGTACTTTTCGTCGTTAAATTTTTTGGAAGCCTTCAAATCGGTATTAATGGGTTCAAAATCATCACACATTAACTCAATGCGTTCTTTAGCTCCAATTCGGAAGGCGTAGTGACAATTGGGACACTCTTTATATCTTCCCAAGTCTTTCTTGTAGAAACTTTTCTGACAGATTGGACATTTGACCCAGATGTGATCGGGGATTTGATCCATTCGCTGACTTAACTCTTTTTGACTAATACTTTCAAACCGTTTGCTCGTCATACTGCTTCATCCATTCTTTTAAGAACGTACTCTCAATGTAATTATTGTTAAAATCACCGGTCAAAAAATGCTGATCAGAGATCAGACCCATCAAGAAATCACGATTTGTAGTAACACCACTAACAACCAATTCTTTCAAAATCTGTTTCATCTCTAAAACGGCTTTGCGTTTAGTTGGTTGGTGCACAATGATTTTGGCAATCATCGAATCATAATATGGTGAAATCATGTCACCAGCTTCCACTCCGGAATCAACCCGGATGGAATCTGATTCAGTTGGAAATTTCATCTGACGCAATTGACCTGGTGCCGGAGCAAAATTATTGCTAGGATCCTCGGCATCGATCCGACATTCAAGTGAGTAACCCTTGACCGCACAGTCTTGCTGATTAAATGGCAGATTTTGACCCTCCGCCACTAAAATCTGAGCCTTAATAATCTCTACTCCAGTAACCTCTTCGGTAACGGTATATTCAACTTGAAGCCTCGTATTCATTTCCATAAAATAAAAATGTTCTTCTTTATCCATCAAAAATTCGAAGGTTCCGGTATTAGTGTAGCCAATTCCCCTAGCGGCTTTAGCCACGGTCTGTCCAAGTTCTTGGCGTTTTTCAGGCGTAATTTTTAAACATGGACTTTCTTCGATTATTTTTTGATGATTACGCTGCATTGAGCAGTCTCGTTCCGGAAAGTAGACCACGTGCCCGTGTTCATCGGCGATGACTTGCATTTCAATGTGTTTGGCATCATTTAAATCTTTTTCCATGTAAAGCCGGTCATCCCCAAATGAAAGTTTGGCTTCACGCTTCGTATCACTAAAGGCTTTTTTTAATTCAGATTCACTAGTAACTTTTCGAATTCCCTTACCGCCACCACCGGCAGCAGCCTTTAACATCACGGGATAACCAGTTTTTTGGGCCACTTCTTTAGCCTGGTCGTAAGTATCAACAAACCCATCGCTACCAGGAATTATCGGAACGCCATTCTTTTTCATGGCTTCTTTGGCATTACCCTTATTCCCCATCAGATTAATTACTGAAGCGGTGGGACCAATAAATTTAATTCCGCACTGTTCACATAATTCAGCAAAATCAGCATTTTCAGACAAAAAGCCATACCCGGGATGGAGCGCATCACATCCGCAAAGAACCGCGGAATCAATAATTGCTGCCATGTTTAGGTATGACTCATCTGGAAACGGTCCACCAATACATACGGATTCGTCAGCTAATTTTACGAATAAACTATCAGCATCAGCGGTTGAATAAACCGCCACCGCCTTGATATTCATTTCGTGAAGTGCACGGATGATCTGAACTGCGATCTCACCGCGGTTTGCAACCAGCACTTTTTTAAACATTAAATCACCTTTTTAAACTAATATGAATTGAGCTTTCTAGTCTTCCTTAATTTCAAAAATCGGTTCATTGTATTCCACCATCGAACCACTTTCAGGCATTCGTTTAACGATGGTCCCACTCACTGGACTTTTAACCTCATTAACCAACTTCATGGCTTCAATTACACAAACGGTCTCACCCTTTTTAACATGATCACCATCTTGCTTAAAGTCGGCCTTTTCTGGGCTTGGAGCGTAATAAAGAATTCCAACCATTGGAGCTTTCAATTGATAATTATCGGAGTCGTCAGTTGCATCAATTGACGCAGATTCAAGTTGAGCCGGCTTTCTGGATTCATTAACTGACTCACTTGCATGCAAGCTGTCGTGATCAGGAATTTTGGATAAGTAAACGGCCCCTTCATTCTGATTAATCTTAATTTCTTGTAAACTCGATTGCTCAAATTTATCAATTAATTTTTCAATATCTTGTTCATTCACTAATCTTCATTCCACTTCTTCATTGCAATTACCGCATTGTGACCACCAAAGCCAAAGGCATTACTAATTGCAGTATTAACGGGCGCCTTTTTGTTATCTTCATTGACCAAATCAACGTGAATCTCAGGATCCTTATGCTTCATCCCCACGTTAACCGGCATCTGATCATTTTGAAGGGCAGCAACTAAAGCAACCGCTTCAAGTCCACCGGCGGCACCTAGGGAGTGTCCCACCATTCCTTTAATGGAACTAACCTTGACGTGATCGTTATCCTTAAACAACTTTTCAATCGCACCAGCTTCAGCAACATCATTAGCGTGAGTGCTGGTACCGTGCGCATTAACGTAATCAAGTTCACTAGTTTTAATGTGACCTTCATCAATGGCTTCCTTCATGGCTCTAATGGCACCTTTTCCAGAGGGGTTCGGAGCAGTCATATGATAAGCATCGCTGGTAGCACCGTATCCAACCACTTCGGCCAAAATATTAGCACCACGTGCTTTAGCATGGTCATAATCCTCAAGTACAAGAGTACCAGCCCCTTCTCCCATGACAAAGCCATTGCGGTCTTTATCAAATGGCATTGAGGCATCTTCTACTTTTTCAGCGGTTGAAAGAGCTGTCAATTTAGCAAATCCAGCAATTCCAATCTCGGTGATGGCAGCTTCAGTTCCACCAGCAATCATCATCTTGGCTTTCCCTTGTTTAATTAGTTCAAAGGCGTTTCCAATGGCATTATTAGCTGAAGCACAAGCCGTCACAATGGTCTGAGACGTGTTTTCCGCATCAAAGTACATGGAAACATTTCCAGCTGCCATGTTAGCAATGGCTTTAGGAACAAAAAGTGGTGAAACTCGCTTTGGTCCCTTTTCGTGCATCTTGATGATGTCACTCTCAATGGTAGTAAGACCACCAATTCCATTTCCGTACATGACACCAAGGTCCTCAGGTTCGTAATCACCCTGTTTCAGGCCAGCTTGATCCATGGCCTCTTTAGCACTGTACAAAGCGTACTGTGAAAAAAGATCAATTCGTTTGTAGGCACGTTTATCTAAACGCTTGCTTGGATCAAAGTCTTTAACTTCAGCAGCTACCGTTACACCCGTGTTACTAGCATCAAATTTGGTAATTGGTGCAATGCCCACTTTAGAGTTAAACAAATTGTTGGAAAAGGTTTCGGCATCATTTCCGATGGGGGTGACAGCTCCCATCCCTGTTACAACTACTCGATTACTCAAATGATTTCCTCCTGTTCAAATAAATAATTTTACTGATTATTTATCGTTCTCCGCAATCTTCTTTTGAATGTAGTCAACTAATTGTTGGACGGTGTTGATGTCTTCATCACTTTCAATTTCGATGTCATATTCATTTTCAAGTCCGTCAACCACTTCAAAAAAGTCAAGACTATCAATATCAACGTCTTCCTTAAGATTAGTGTCCATCTTGATGTCTGATGCTGGTACATCAGTTTGTTTTGCGATTAAGTCCTTGATTTTGTTAAAAATTTCGTTTTGATCTGCCATAATTTATCACTCCATAATATTTTTTGTATTTAGTATCTAATTACTACGGTTCCAATGGTTAATCCACCACCAAAACCGGTTAAAACAAGGTTGTCACCACGGTTAATCTGATGCTCCTCTACCATTTCACTAAGTAGCAATGGTTCGCTCGCCGCAGCGGTATTGCCATACTTATTGATATTAACGGGAAACTTTTCCATCGATAAATCTAATTTGTTAGCAATACTTTTAATAATTCGTTCATTTGCTTGATGAACGATAAAGTACTTCACATCACTTAAGCCAATGTTTGCCTTTGAAAGCGCCAGTTTGATGGATTCTGGAACCCTTTGAGTAGCAAAACGATATACTTCATGACCATCCATCTTGAAATACGGCTGGTGTGTATCATCAGCGAAGTGCCCAGCCGTTAGCGAATTACCAAGTTCTCCAACTGTTTCTAAGTCACTAGCAAGTACCTCTGACTCACTTCCATCATTGGTAGCTAGAATTCCCGCAGCACCATCCCCAAACAGGACCGCCGTTGAACGGTCCGACCAATCAATGTATTTGCTTAGCTTCTCACCGCCAATTAAAATGCCCTTTGCATGCGGCTTATTTGCAAGCAACGCATTCAAGACGTAAATTCCGTAAGCAAATCCGGAACAAGCGGCGTTTAGATCAAAGGCAATTGCATTGTCGGCATGAAGATTTCCTTGAACCGCTGCTGCAGTTGAGGGAGTTTGAAAGTCTGATGACATGGTGGCTACGATGATGAAATCAACGTCACTTGCAGAAATATTGGCCTTATTAATGAGCTTAGTTGCAACATCAGTACACATGGAAGTATTAGTCTCTGACTTAGAAATGTGACGGGCGTGAATACCGGTCCGTCGTTTGATCCACTCATCAGAGGTATCCATGATTTTAGTTAAATCATGATTAGTAACAACATTATTGGGCGTTGACCTTGCCGTTTCTAAGATTGAAAAACTACCCATTTGCGACTCCTATTACCTATTTTATTGTTCTCTTTCCTTGTTACTTACGATAAAGGTCAACTGAGCGTCACAAGCCTTTTTATCGCCAACGTATGCCACACACGAAACTGAGCCAGCACTTCCTCTAACCTTATCAATCTTAACCTCAAAGCGTAGAACATCACCGGGCTCCACCATCTTTCTGAACTTCGCGTTGCGAATGCTACCCATATAAACCGTTTTGTTCTTAAACTGGGGCGACTTCAAAATCAGAATTGAAGCAACCTGGGCCATCGATTCAATAATTAAAACACCGGGCATGACTGGATTACCAGGAAAATGTCCTTGGAAATAATTTTCGTTAATTGTAACATTCTTGGTAGCCGTAATGGACTTGCCTGGATCCATCGCATCGACCCGGTCAATAAATAAAATCGGGTAACGATTAGGAATTAGATCCATAATTTCTTTTGCGTTCATTAAACTCAAATTATTCACCTCTATTAATCTAATTTGATTCAAGCATGGTATTTCGAGTAATTACCATGTGTTCATATTCAACAAGTTTTCGTTATTTAGCAATCAAAAACAATTCTAGTTAGAATGATTCTGACATAAAAGCCTGTCATATCAGCATTTTAAAGCAAGTATGTATCTGGTTACACTTGTTTTAATGTGTAATCATGACCAAACTCCCACCTTTGAGTCAAAAAAATCCCATAGCCGATCAACGACTATGGGATATTTAAATTAATTTTAATTTAGGCAAGTAAATGAACACCCTTGTCAACGTAGATAATGTCACCAGTAACACCGGTTGATAAATCACTAACTAAGAAAGCAGCAACGTTACCAATCTGATCAGTTGTTACATTCTCACCATCAACGGTGAATGATTGTGACATTTTAAGAAGGTCACGATGACCCTTAATTCCGGTAACAGCCAAAGTTTTAACGGCTCCAGCGGAAATTGCGTTTACTCGAATTTGGTCTTTACCAAGTTCAGAAGCAAGGTAACGCATAGCTGATTCAAGGGATGCCTTAGCAATTCCCATCATGTTGTAATCAGGAATGGCACGAGTTGAACCCATATAAGTTAACGTTAAAATGCTACCAGGTTTGTTCATAATCTTGCTGGCATAACGAGTAACTGAGATAAATGAGTACGCACTAATGTCTTCGGCTAAGTTGTAACCATCTTTTTTGGTGTTAATCACACCATTTTGAAGGGTTTCTTTGTCAGCAAAAGCAATGGCATGAATAACCCCATCGATGTTTCCAAAACGGTCATGAATTTCGGAAAAAGCCTTTTGGACGTTAGCATCTTCGGCCACGTCACATTCAACCAGTGGGAACTCTTCATCACCAATGGTCTTCTCAATACTCTTCTTTAAACGATCATTTTGGTATGTCAAAATAACTTGAGCTCCAAGTGACTTAATTGCTTGTGCACATCCCCAAGCAATACTTTTCCTATTCGCCACACCCATCACAACAACTTTTTTTCCTTTTAATAAATCAGCCATCTTCAAAATCCTCCTAGAACCAAATATCTAATTTACATCATTATATCAAAAAATTAATTCATTCATTAAAAATTTCGGTAACGGGAAAGTCGCTTAGCAACCAAATCATCCTTAGATAATGCATTTAATTCCCTAATTTTTTTAACCAGATCGCCTCTGAAACGTTCGAAACCATCAACCGTATCAGCTTCGGGAATAATCTGATCGATGATTCCTTCAGACAACAAATCATCCGGCGTTAATTTCATCACTGAAGCAGCTTCTTTCATCCGACTGGGGTCCTTCCACAAAATCGTGGCGTAACCTTCGGGTGAGAGCACCGAATAAATACTATCCTCAAAGGCCCAGACACAATCACCGACAGCCAGTGCTAAAGCACCACCACTGCCACCTTCGCCAACGATCACACTAATATAAGGAACGGTTAGTTGCATTCCTTGTAAGATTAATTGAGCAATCGTATAACCAATTCCATGATACTCGGCATCAACGCCAGGATAGGCGCCTGGTGTATTAATTAAGGTGACAATCGGCCGGTTGAACTTTTCGGCCTGTTTCATCAGACGCAAAGCCTTCCGATATCCATCTGGTTCTGCGGAACCAAAGTGCCGCTCAATGTTGGAGTTTAAGTCCGACCCTTTTCTAATCCCCACAAACGTAGTGGCAATGTTGTCCATGGTGCCAATCCCACCATAAACAGCCGGATCATCACCATAAGCCCGGTCACCATGAAGTTCCATAAAATCATCGGTAATGCCATTGATTAAATCATCAACCCCAATTTTTTTGGCAGCTCTAGCGGCCAGCACCTTATCCCATGCCGTTTTTTTAGCCATTAAGATCACCTACCTGATGCCATTTTAGTAACTTCCCTAACGTTTCTTTCAATTCAGAACGTTTAATGACATCGTCCAAGAAGCCATTTTTAAGCAACGTTTCAGCCCGCTGAAAATCTTTTGGCGGACGCTGTTGGATCGTTTTTTCAATCACCCGACGACCAGCAAAACCAATCAAAGCATGGGGTTCTGACAACAAAATATCACCCTGCATGGCAAAGCTGGCGGTCACACCACCAGTGGTAGGATCGCCCAGCACACTGATGTAAAGCAACCCAGCCTTACTATGCTCAGCTACTGCCTCAGAGACCTTGGCCATCTGCATCAAGGAATGAATTCCCTCCTGCATTCGCGCACCACCAGAAGCAGTAAAGACAATCACTGGCAGATCCTTCTTAGTAGCCGTTTCAAATAAACGAGCCAAGATCTCGCCAGTAGCCGTTCCTAGACTGGCCATAATAAAACGCCAGTCCATTGCGGCAACCGCAACTTTGACACCGTTGATCGTTCCGATTCCCGATAGAACACTTTCGTTTATCCCAGTAACTTCTCTGGCCTTCTTTAGTTTTGCCACATAATTATCGTCTTTAAATTTTTTGGAAGCCTTTAAATCAGTATTAATGGGTGCAAAGTCGTCGCACATCATTTGGATGCATTCTTTGGCTCCAATCCGAAAAGCATAGCCACAATTTGGGCATTCTTTGTACTTACCAAGTTTCTTTTTGTAAAAAGTAGTCCCACAATAAGGACATTTCACCCAAATATCATCAGGAATCTGATCCATTCTTTTGGTCAGCTCATCAGAATTCAAATTCTCAAAATCACTTTTTGCCATGTTTCTTCATCCATTCTTTTAAGAACGTACTTTCAATGTAATTATTGTTAAAATCCCCAGCCAAGAAATGCTTGTCATTTAGTAAAGCAATCAAGAAATCTCGGTTGGTTTTGACCCCTTCAATGTGAAACTCATTAAGAACCCGACGCATCTTATGGACAGCCTGTTTCTTAGTGGGCAAGTGAACAATGATTTTGGCAATCATTGAATCGTAGTACGGCGAAATGACGTCGTTTTGTCCAATGCCAGAGTCCACTCGAACTCCCTTTGTACCATAAGTCTGGTGCAAACTCGTAATCTTACCCGGCGATGGGGCAAAATTATTGCTGGGATCTTCTGCATCAATTCGACACTCCAAAGCGTAGCCTTTTACGCCACAATCAGCCTGCGTGAAGGGTAATTTTTCACCTTCTGCAACTAAGATTTGGGCTTTAATGATTTCCACATCGGCAACTTCTTCGGTAATGGTGTACTCGACCTGCAATCTGGTGTTCATTTCCATAAAGTAGAAGTTGTGATCCCGATCCATTAAGAACTCATATGTACCTGTATTTGTATACTGGATTCCTTTGGTGGCGTTAACGACGATCTGACCAAGTTCTTTGCGCTTTGCCGGACTAATTTCGGCACATGGACTTTCTTCAATGATCTTCTGGTGATTACGTTGAAGTGAACAATCACGTTCGGGAAAATAAACAACGTTACCATGCTCATCGGCAATGACTTGCATCTCAATGTGCTTGGCATCGTTTAGATCTTTTTCCATGTACAATCGATCATCGCCAAAGGAAAGTTTAGCCTCCCGTTTCGTATCCTGAAAAGCCTTAGCCAGTTCATCGTCATCAGCAACTTTTCGGATGCCCTTACCACCACCACCGGCAGCAGCCTTCAGCATTACTGGATAACCAATTTGATGAGCGACTTCTTTGGCTTGTTCCACGGAGTCAATAAAACCATCACTGCCAGGAATCGTTGGGACACCACTTTTTTTCATGGCTTCCTTAGCATTGCCTTTATTTCCCATCAAATTTATGACCTTAGCACTTGGACCGATAAACTTAATGCCACACTGATTGCAAAGTTCCGCAAAATCAGCGTTTTCAGACAAAAAGCCATATCCCGGGTGCAAAGCATCGCAACCAGTAAGTACCGCTGCATCAACAATTGCTGCCATATTGAGATATGACTCGTCTGGAAATGGTCCACCGATACAGACTGACTCATCGGCCAATTTTACGAATAAACTATCAGCGTCAGCAGTTGAATACACTGCCACTGCCTTAATATTCATATCATGAAGCGCACGGATAATCTGGACTGCAATCTCGCCCCGATTAGCCACCAGTACCTTTTTAAACATTAAATCACCTTTCACTCACTATGATTCAACCGCAAACATCAACGTTGCATTAGCGATTTCTTGTCCGTCCCTAGTGACAACACCTTTTCCAATTCCAATATTATGTTTAACCTTTAATAAATCAACCTTTAAATGTAAAACATCGCCCGGTCGAAAATCATCTTTAAACTCAGCTTGTTTGATTCCACCAAAAAAGGCGTTTTTACCCTTGTATTCTGGCATTGATAAGAGAGCAACCACTCCAGTCTGAGCCATTGACTCAAGCACCAACGGACGTGGCAGTGTCGGATGATTACCTTGATTTGCAAAGTACCATTCGTTTCCTGCCAACATCTTAGTGGCCTCGGCTCCCTCTCCCGGGGTAATGGTGTCAATCTTATCGATCATCTGAATTGGGGGACGTTGAGGGATATAATCATTAACATTCAATGCCATAACTAATCCTCCTTAATCTCATAAACTGGTTCGTTATACTCAACCATCGAACCATTCTCAACCAGACGTTTCACGACGGTGCCGCTCACCGGACTTTTGACTTCATTGACCATCTTCATGGCCTCAATGATACAAACCGTTTCACCCTTTTGAACGCGATCACCATCTTTTTTGAAGTCGGGCTTTTCAGGACTAGGAGCAAAATACAATATTCCCACCATCGGTGCCTTTAGTTGATAATTACCACTAGTAGGTGCATTCAACTGAAGCTTTTCCTGATTTTCATCCGATTTATCATCCGCCGTTTTTTCAACACGGGTGACTAGTTTAGAATGACTGTCAATCTTGGAGAAATAAAGTTGTTGACCGTTTTCGTCAATTTTTAATTCTTGTAAGTTGGACTTATCAAATTTAGTTATTAATTTTTCAATGTCTTTTTCATTCATTATTGATTCCACTTCTTTATCGCAATGACCGCGTTATGACCACCAAATCCAAATGAATTACTAATGGCGGTACTGACCGGTCTTTTAGCATTCTCTTTATCCACTAGCCTGATATGACTTTCTGGATCCTGGGTACTGACACCAACATTCACTGGCATTTGACTGTGCTTCATGGCTCCAAGAATTGCCACGGCCTCAATGGCCCCGGCAGCTCCAAGGGCATGACCAGTCATCCCCTTGGTTGAACTAACCAAGACGTGGTCATTATCTTTAAACAACTTGCTAATGGCCTTTGACTCAGAAACATCATTAGATTGAGTTGCTGTGCCATGGGCATTAATGTAATCAAGATCGGAAGTCTTGATGTGAGCTTCATCCAATGCTTGTTGCATGGCCCCAATGGCCCCTTCCCCATCTGGATCCGGAGCAGTAAGGTTGTAAGCGTCACTCGTTTGGCCGTAGCCAACGATTTCACCCAAAATATGTGCATCACGCGCTTTGGCGTGATCGTAATCTTCAAGCACTAAGGTTCCAGCACCAGCGCCCATTACGAAACCGTCCCGATCTTTATCAAATGGCATGGAAGCGTGAGCTGGATCTTCACTTGAAGAAAGAGCTGTTAGGGCCGCAAAGGCTGAAATCCCAACCGGAGTAATTGCTGCCTCTGATCCACCAGCGATCATCATTTTAGCCTTACCAGCTTTAAGGTATTCATAAGCATCGCCAATCGCGTTGGTTCCAGTTGCACAAGCTGTAACCACGGCTTTACTGGTGTTTTTAGCGCCAAAGTAAATCGAAATATTGCCAGCAGCCATATTAATAATGGTTTCTGGGATAAATAACGGAGAAAGACGTCTGGGACCCTTTTTGTACATTTTTAGAACCTGCGTCTCGATGGTACTAATACCACCAATCCCAGATCCGTAGATGACGCCAAGATCCTTTCCATCATATTCTCCTCGTTTCAACCCAGCTTGGTCCATTGCCTCTACGGCACTGTAAAGTGCATATTGCGCAAATGGATCTACTCGATGATAGTCTCGTTTAGCTAAGCGTTTGCTTGGATCAAAGTCCTTTACGCCGGCTGCCACGTGAGCTTTAATCTCAGAGGTGTCAAAACTAGTGATTTTTTCGATTCCAACCTTTGAAGCCAACAAATTATCAATAAAAGTCTCAGCATCGTTCCCGATCGGGGTTACTGCACCCATGCCCGTAACAACAACTCTATTACCCAATTGAATCCTCCCTTAAATAAACGGAACTACATTGTGAGTCCGCCATCAACAGTGATTACCTGTCCGGTAATGTATTGATTATTAATCAAAAACTCGATTGTTTCGGCTACTTCTTCAGCACTTCCAAAACGATGAAGGGGAATGGTATCTTCCCACCTCGAAATAATTTTGTCACTCAATTTGGCCGTCATGTCGGTCTTGATCATGCCAGGAGCAACGGCGTTACAACGAACCCCTCTAAGTGATCCCTCTTGTGCCGTCGTCTTTGTTAAACCAACAATCCCTGATTTGCTTGCCGAATAATTAGCCTGTCCCATATTTCCGTGAAGTCCCGAAATACTGGAAGTGTTGATGATAACACCAGCTCGTTTCTTTTGCATGGTCTTTAAGGCATACTTAGTCATATTAAACGTTCCAACGAGGTTGGTGTCTAACACAGCTTTAAAATCCTCTTCGCTCATCCGCGTTAAGAGTTTGTCCCTGGTAATCCCAGCATTATTAACCAATACATCGAGATGATCATGTTCATCTAAGATCTGGTTCACCATTGACTCAGCGTCTTCTTCTTTTGAAACGTCGCCAATCAAGATCTCAATCTCAGTGTCAAACTGTGACTTTAAATCTTTTACTTCGTCATCACTTAATTCTTGATGAGAATTCACAATCACAAAATTATGTGGATCTTTTGCTAATCGTTTAGCGGTTGCCAGACCAATTCCCTTAGTAGCACCAGTAATTAAAACCGTGCTTTTGTCATTTTTCGTTGTCATGAATTAGTTCTCCAAACCAAGTTTTGCTTGTAAATCATTCAATTTTTTCAAACTGTCAACGCTATAAGCATCGACATCTTTAAGTGTCTTTTTTGCAAATTTAGTCAGTGTGTTCCCCGGCCCGATCTCAATCAGCGTATCCACTCCATAGTTTTTGACCATGAATTCTAGATCCGCTTTAAAGTGGGTTGGATTGACCAACTGACGGGTTAACGTATCGGAGAGGTTATCCTTGTTAAACAGGTCAACGTCAGTATTACTAATAACTGGAACCTCCGGGGTTTTAAAGGCAACATTCTCCATTCGTTTTGAAAGCAAATCACTAGCTAGTTGCATCAGCGGAGTATGTGAAGAAACGGCAACTTTTAAGGGAACGACTCGCTTTGCTCCCCGGTTCTTAAGTTCTGCACTAGCTGTTTTGACCCCAGACTCAGTCCCACCAATCACAGTTTGTTCGCTGGTATTGAAATTAGCTGGGTATGCTCCATCAACTTCGTTAGTTACGTCAACCACCACTTGGGGCTCAACCTTTAACACAGCAGCCATTGAACCGGGATTTTGCTTTCCGGCTTCATCCATGTAGTAGCTTCGGTCACGCACTAATTTTAATCCTGATTGAAAAGATAGTGCTTTAGCAGATACTAAAGCACTATACTCGCCTAAACTAAGACCCATCATTGCCTGCGCTTTAGGAAGCTTGCCAGCTAAAATCTGGTAAATCCCATAACTCAAAGTCAAAATGGCAATCTGAGTATTTTCAGGATCGTCAAAAACCTTCGGATCGGATAGATCAAGATTTAAAGTATGCGACGCGGTATCGACCACGTTTTTATAGGTATCGTTATTTTGATACAAGTCAGATCCCATGTTAGCAAACTGTTGTCCCTGGCCACTGAATAAATAACCGATTTTCAAAATTTAAAACACTCCTAAAATAAAAAACACTTTATTATTTATCGTTCTTTTCGTCAATTTGCTTTGCAACATAATCAACTAGGTCAGAAACCGTCTCCATGCCCTCATCACTATCAATTTCGATGTCATAGGCATCTTCTAGGGCATCCACAATTTCAAAGATATCTAATGAATCTAAATCCAAGTTATCTTTGAAGTTGGCGTCCATTTTAATGTCATCGGGGTTGATATCGGTTTGGTCGGTAACAACCGCCTTAATCTTGTCAAAAATCTGATTCTTATCTGCTTTTTCAGCCATAAATAATCACTCCATTTAATAAAATTTGTTTGTCCTCAATAATTAATTATAACAGTTCCAGTAGTTAATCCGCCACCAAAACCGACAAGGGCAACTTTGTTTCCTCTTTGAATTTTACCGCTTGTAAGCAAATCTGCCAATAGCAGTGGTTCACTAGCTGCCGCTGTATTCCCATATTCATCAATATCAATTGGGAACCGACTTTTCGGCAAATCAAGCCTTCTAACAACGCTAGTAATAATTCTGGCATTAGCTTGATGCATGACAAAAACATCAATATCATCTAAAGCTAAATGAGCATCTGTTAGTGCTATTTTAATTGAACTGGGAACCCTCTTTAACGCAAAGTTAAACACTTTATGACCATCCATCTTAAAGAACCGATTTTCCTGATTGGTACTTTTCCCAAATGGTGTAACGCAGGGAAAGTGTCCAGCTGTTAAAGCTGACCCCAAATCACCATAAGTTTGAAGGGACTCTCCTAAGATCTTCGAATCAGAACTAGGATCATTTTTAACCAAGATTCCAGCGGCTCCATCACCAAAAAGCACGGCAGTTGATCGATCTGACCAGTCCAAAAACTTACTTAATACTTCCGCACCAATCAAAATCCCACAACTACCGTTCTTTTTTGCTAACAACGAATTAAGAATTGACGTTCCAAACGCAAAACCCGTACATGCGGCATCAATATCAAACGCCACCGCATTGGTAGCGTTAATCGCACCCTGAACGCTAGCAGCCGTCGATGGAGTCTGATAATCAGATGACATGGTGGCCACAATTACATAATCCAAGTCTTTAGGATCAGTCCCAGAACTTTTCAAAAGCTTTTTAGCCACTTCCACACTCATTGACGTTGTAGATTCATTAACCGCAATGTGCCGACTTGAAATGCCCGTTCGTCTCTTGATCCATTCATCAGAGGTGTCCATAATCTTAGCCAGGTCGTCATTAGTGACGACCTCTTCAGGAACACTTTTGGCGCTTGAAATAATTTTAAAAGCACTCACTACTTATCACCTACTTAATCGACCCGGTCAGCTAACGAGAATTCAAGCGTGGCCGAACAAGCTTTATCGCCATTAACTTCACTATCAGCCACCATCGTGTAGGTTCCATCGTTAACTTCTTTTAAATCAACGTGAACTTTCAAAGTGTCGCCGGGTCGAACCATGTGTCTAAACTTCACATTTTTAGTTTTGTTAAGTTTAGTAACCTTACTTTTAGGATCAACATCAAGCGATTTCAAAATGAGGATTGACGCCACCTGCGATAAGGTCTCAACAATTAAAACTCCTGGCATTAGTGGAAATCCGGGAAAATGACCCTGAAAATAATTTTCATTAGCGGTGACGTTCTTTACGGCATCAATTGACTCGCCCGGAGTTAGCTGATCCACTCGGTCCACAAATAAAGTTGGGTTACGGTTTGGAAGAATTTCCATTATTTTATCAATGCTTAACTGTTCCATATTTTCATCTCACAAAATTTAGTTTTACGTTACAAATGTGACGTTTGGTAACATCTTAACGTTTATTCAAACTGAGTGCCTCGCTACTTACTAACAGGATTTTATCCTTTGAATTATACCCAATCGCCCATCGATTTCCGTATCGATCTCCGGGAATTCCTGGGAATTTATCGGCCTCATCATTATCCATATCCTGTAGATAATCATAGGATTCTGGGATGGGAGCCGAGTAACGATCGATTCCAACACCATCAACATAATACATCCGCCAGTGATTAGTGTCATTTATGAAATGATGCTCTTGATCATAGGAACCGGGCATAACCTCAACGCTGTACTCAAGGTAATCTGGGTTGACCAGAACAGTATGCCCATTATCCATGATTGCGGAATAATAGGTGCCATAGTCCACCAAATCTGGATAACGATGACGTTCAATCTTTTGCCGTGGCGCCAGCTCAATATCTGTCCCATCAATCACTCTCTGTTTATTAGGATGTCGTTTTTCATCGATTTCAGTTTGAAATTTTTTCAAGAATTCATTGGCCGAACCGTGCAATTTGGAAATACCATCCGAAATCCGATTTTTTCTAACCATGATACTGTCCCTCCTTAATTTTTTTACACTTGATTTTACCACATTGAAGACTAAATTCTAACGTTTGGGCACCAAGGTATCGTATACTTGCTTATAGTATAAGAGATCAAATAATCAATGAAGGTAGGTAAGAAAAATGGAATTGAAGCTTGAACGAATCTATACCAAGCCCGTCGATAAGGATGGATACCGAATCCTAGTTGATCGTCTCTGGCCTCGTGGAATCTCGAAGGTTAACGCCGATCTAGATATTTGGTTCAAATCAATCGCTCCAAGTACCGAACTAAGAAAATGGTTCGGACACGACCCCGCCAAGTTTGAGGAATTCAAACAAAAGTATTTGGATGAACTAAAAAATAATCCACAAATGCCCGGATTTATATCATTAATTTCCACCCATTTAAAATCGGGTAACGTAATTTTGTTGTATGGAGCAAAAGATACCAAGCATAATCAAGCGATCATTATCTATCACTATTTGCTTGCCCAACCTGAGATTAAAGCAGAACTCAATCAGTAACGGAGGGATTTAACATGAAAACAGTAGAAATTGGCAAATCAGATGTAACAACAGTCCCACTAGGCTTAGGCACTAATGCCGTTGGTGGTCACAACTTATTTCCAAACTTAAGTGACCAAACCGGAATCGAAATCGTTAAAACAGCTTTAGACTCTGGCATTACCCTGCTAGATACTGCCTTTGCGTATGGCATGGGCGAATCAGAAAAACTAATCGGTGAAGCCATCAAGGGATACGATCGTTCTAAGATTCAGATCGCTACTAAGGGTTGTCAAAAGGTTCAAAGCGATGGAAGCGTTGTTATTGATGACTCTCCGGAATACTTAAAACAATGCGTCGAAGATAGTTTGAAACGACTTCAAACCGACTACGTTGATATCTTCTACATCCATTTTCCAGATGATCACACCCCATTAAACGAATCAGTGGCTGCTTTAAACGAAATGAAAAAAGCCGGTAAGATTCGTGCCATCGGAGTTTCAAACATGTCAATGAAACAATTAAAGCAGGCCAACCTTGACGGGCTGGTTGACATTGATGAAGAAGAATACAACTTGATTGATCGCTCAGCCGAAAGGGAAAGATTCCCATATCTAAAGGAACACGATATTTCATTTGTTCCATTCTTCCCACTTGCATCTGGACTCTTGACCGGCAAGTACAGCAAAGAGACTAAGTTCCCAGAGGATGATATCAGACATGACAATCCCGACTTTAAAGGCAAAGAGTTCAAAAAGATTGTTGAAAAAGTTGACCAACTAAAGCCAATTGCCGACAAGCATGACGCTACCGTTGCTCAAATCGTCATTGCTTGGTACATCAAGAATCCTGATATCACGGTTGTTATTCCGGGTGCCAAAAAGCCAGAGCAAGTCAAAAGCAATGCTAAAGCGTTAGATATTGACCTTAGCCACGCCGAGTATGATCAAATTAACACCCTGTTTAAATAAAGATAGAAAAATTAAAAGCGTTCATCAAATGATGAACGCTTTTTTGACACTTATTTATTTTTAATTTCACGGTAGAAAATGATTTGAGCCGCTGAATTCCAGAAACTAATGAAAATCATTGGAACATATACAATCACAGAAACCACCGCGGCTAAAATAGAATTACCCTTCACAACGGTTGTAACGGCTGTCATCAAAATGGTTAATACGAAATACATACAGAAAAATAACAGCTGCAGATAAAAAAAGTTCCACTTGTAACCCTTCGTTGTTTGCCAAGCATCGGTAAATGCTTGAGTAATCCCAACTTCTTTTCCGGTCTCAATTTCATCTTGATACGAATACATCCAAAGACCCCATCCAACCGACAAGATGACGCCGGGAACAATCAATAGGAGGGTTGCAAAGGCCTCTGCAAGTGTCATTAATAGTCCTACCAGAATGATGACAGGCCAATTGTACTTACGATTAAAAGCCACAAAAGCATTCTTAAACTTAAAACTATCATTTTGAATACTCTTGGCGTATCCCATGGCCAGAGAGGCAGCAAATAAGATTCCCACCAGACCAACGATTAATTCAAAGATTGAGAAAAGGGCTCTTTGCATGCCTTGAAGCTTGAACAACATCATTGGATCCGAAAAAGCTCCCACGACCCCAGCTGGGATGCCCATTAAAAACATCATCCACCAGTTCTTCTTAACGATTCCCCACGACTTTGTCATTGCATTTGCAATCATATGTATTCCTCCATTTTTCGTTACTAGAATTATTACACGCCGAGTTCTTTTTGACAACGTAAAAAAAGAGAAGCAACTTGCTTCTCTTTTTGTAACTAATGATTAACTATTTAATTTCTTCGTAGAATTTAATGTTAGCCATTGAGAACCATACCATGTAAAAGATTGAAATTGCGATGGCGAGCACCGTCAAAATGACTTCAAGCACAATTGCAAAGACGGTCCATGTCAACATTGAGGCAAAGATCCACCATAGTAGTGCACCTACTAGCACAATCACCGCGTAGGTTACGATGGCAATGATTAGGTTTAAAACCTTCAAACCAATCAGACCCCAACGATTGCCAGTCATGAGTTTCCATGAAGCTGAAAAGCCATCCATTAGATGAACTTTTTTACCAGCTCGTTGGGCATCAAAGTAGGTTAAGTAAATGAACGCTAACCCAGTAGCAACGAAGATCCAAGCAATTCCAACTAATGCTAGAATCACAATTCCAACAATGATCAAAGCGACCACTTGAGCGGTGGTGGTGTTAAAACCAAAGACTCGAGGAACAAATGAAGCACTAATAACGCCAGCGGAGGCAACAAATAATGCACCAAAAATGAAACTAATCAAATCCATAAAAGCGGCATACAATGCTGCCACTAACCAAGTGTTTCCTTGTTTAAATGCCACAAAGGCATCTTCAAATTTAAACGTATTGGTCTCGTCACCAGTCAGGTATCCCATCGCTGCTGACTCAAATAATACAATCCCAATAATTCCAACGATGATCGAGATTAACCAGATACTAAAACTGGCACCCAAACTATAACTTAAACTCAAAGCCTCAGAATTTTGCAGGCTGCTAACTAATCCACCCAGAACAGCGGATATTAAGATCGCAGGAACAACCATTGCTAACAAAATCCAAAAATGCTTTTTGGTTACGTTAAGGGCACTTTTAATTGCTTTAATAATCATAATAATTCTCCCTTTGTTAATTTATTTACAATTTCATTATAACGAAATCTTAATAAAAACGCTATCAGTCACAATCACAACCAATAAAAAAAAGAAGCACACGCTTCTCTTTTGACTAAATTAGTCATCCCATTGGTCAACAGTGTCAACTGGAGCATCAGGATTCCCATTCCAACGGAAGTCACCGTACCAAATTGAACGCTTGTCAACGTTAAGGCTATTAATTAGGCGAATGTCATCGTCGTCAAGTTCAAAGTCAAAGATGTCAGCATTGGCTTTAATGTATTTTTCATGAGCTGACTTTGGAATTGAGATAATGCCACGTTGCATGTCCCAACGAATGATGATTTGTGCGGTTGATTTACCGTACTTTTCAGCAACCTTCTTAACAAGTGGATTGTTTAAAGCGGCTCCACCACCAAGTGGTGACCATGCTTCAAGTTTAATGTCATTTAAGTCACAGTATTCTTTAATGTCAGCTTCTTGTTCTAAGGGATGAAATTCCATTTGGTTGACAGCTGGCTTTACGGAAGCATGCTTCATCAAATCTCTTAGACGACGAATATTGAAGTTTGAAACTCCAATGGCACGTGCTTTACCCTCATGGTAAATCTTTTCAAGAGCGCGCCAAGTTTCCTTGTACTTGCCATTAACTGGCCAGTGAATTAGTAACAAATCAACGTATGAAGTTTGAAGACGCTTTAATTGGCCTTCAAAAGCTTCAAGAGTTGAATCGTATCCTTGATCACCATTAAATACTTTAGTCGTTAGAAAAACATCTTCACGTTTTAATCCGTTGTCAGCCAGACCTTTTTTCAGACCTTCACCAACACCGGCTTCATTTCCATATTGTTTAGCGGTATCGATTGCTCGATAACCATCATTTAGTGCCCATTCAACGGATTGAGCGGCGGTTTTATTATCACTCTTCCAAACACCCATTCCTAATTGGGGCATTTCAACGCCATTATTTAAACGTACTTTTGATTCTAAATCTCTACTCATACTTAACACCTCCATGAACTAATTGTAGGATATCACGTTATTTATTTCATGAATTTTGTTTGTTATTTTTAGCGAGCGTCACGGTAAAATCAAGCGTTCCCTTGTTCACGACGTCTAAGATGTACTGAAATAACATCATAATCCAAGAAAAGGCCAACGTGAACGAAGTAATCTCAAAGGCTGTTAGTGAGAAGTAGTGCACAACTTGAAAGAGGATACTGGCCAGCACTAGTAGTAGTCCAATCAAATACGACGTTTTCAGGAAGTTTTTAGAAATTCCAGGCCAAAGCCAACGAATTCCAGCAATCAGAATAATAATAATCCAAACTAACGACCAGCCAAACTGAGTGTGCCAAAAATGCATCCACGGAATCTGAATGTCATTGGGAATAATCCCGATAGCGGCCACGTTAAACGCCATTAACGTCAAAAGGGTTCGTAAAATCCAAGTTTGAATGGTTGGTCTTTGAACTGATTTTAACGAAACAAACAAGAAATCAATCACGGCCCACATCAATAAAGCGGAAAAGATAATGGTCAAGTTAAACTGCCAACTGTCGGTTGCTCGACTCGTCCCCAAAAAGCTCAGATTATGGCGCCACCAGTAGCGATGACTGTTTGACGACATGGAGATCAGAACACCAGAAACAATGATTAGGTTCAAAAGATCGACTAATAAAGTCGGCGTTAGAGCCACTGCCACACTAATCATGACGTAGTTCACGATTCCCTCTAAAATGGCAATGATGATGGTCGCCGTATACACATCGAAAGTGGCGCCTTTAAAAGCAATTCCCAGAATCCAAAATACCCCAAGCAGCCCAACCAATAAACTGGCAGTAAAGGATAGAACAATCGTTGGAAAGTTTCGCCAGTAAATATTGCGATAAATGGTATTTTGTGGATTCTTGCGACTTTTAATGAGAAAAATCGTAAACAGTAAAGCACCAAAAAACAGTCCCAATACAATGGTGCCACTGGCAATCGAATATTTACCACTGATGGGGACGATCTGAAAGTGCCGATACTTAAAAAAGATCAGTGCGATTAACGCGGTCATCACCGCCGGAATCAGCGACCACCAGATCGAAACGTTCCACGAATTCGGCGTGCCATCATTAACTTTCTCTACCGTCATGCCCTGTCTTCGCAGTGTCAAGTTCAATTTGGCTCCCGGCTTAATATGGAGACGTTCAACGACCTGATTTGGGATTGCAATTTTATACTTTGGTTCCGTCATTATGATTCCTCGTTCGTTATGAATTTGAAAATAGTTTTATTCTTCTATTATAACGGACCCAGGACTAATTATTAAAAAAAGAAGCAGAATTCTATGAATTCTACTTCTTAAGTTAGTTGATAATTTTAATTTATTTGTCATCACCAGTGAAATCGAAAACAACACGGCCAACAATCTTACCAGCCTTCATGTCATCAATTACGTTGTTGATATTTTCTAACTTGTCAGTTCTAACGATTGGTTTAACCTTACCTTCAGCACCGAACTGGAAGGTTTCTCTAAGATCTTGTCTAGTTCCAACTAGTGAACCAGCAACTTTAATACCATCAAGAACGGTCTTGTCGATGTTAAGTGCCATATCACCCTTTGGTAGAGCAACCGCAACTAAGGTTCCGTCAGGACGTAAAGCGTTAACTGATTGAGTGAAAGCATCCTTGTTAACGGCAGTAACGATTGAATCGTAAACCCCACCAACTTTATCTTGAACTTGTTGTGCAACGTTACCGTCATGTCTGTTAATCAAAACATCGGCACCATTTTCTTTAGCAGCTTCTAACTTCTTAGGATCTCCATCCACAACTACAACTGGAGCACCAAAGACGTTTTTGGCAAGTTGAACACCCAGGTTACCTAATCCACCGGCACCAACGATTTCAACCCACTTACCGGGTCTCGTGTCACCAATCTTTAAAGCCTTGTAAGTGGTAACACCGGCACAAGTTAATGAAGTTGCTTCAACGGGGTCCAAACCTTCGGGAACCTTAACGGCGTACTTAGCATCAACAATACATTCTTCCGCCATGGCACCGTTAACGGTGAAACCAGAGTTTTTAACGTTACGACATAAGGTCTCATTACCAGTAACACAGTATTCACAAGTGCCATCAGCTGAGTAGAACCAAGCAATGGAAACTCGGTCGCCAACTTTTAAGTCGGTAACATCGTCAGCAACTTGAGTTACACGTCCAACACCTTCGTGACCAATGATTCGGCCAGGAACTTCACCGAAGTCACCTGAGGCAACGTGGAGGTCAGTATGACAGAGTCCACAATACTCAACTTTAACTAAAGCTTCACCCTCGTGAATTGGACGAAGTTTGACATCTTTAACATCAACGTATCCATCTGAATTATCTCTAACAACTGCTGCTTTTACCATATTAATTCTCCTATTCCCATGATTTATAGTCGTCTATCTATCAACAATTCCTATCATATAGTTAAAATTTTCACGTGTCAACAGGGAATTGTAAGCGATAACAGATTGTAATATATCCTTAAAAAACGAAGAATTAAAAAAGTGATTTATTTCCATGCCCAGGGGTCTTGATGCCATTTATTAAGTCGCTCGTACTGATCATTTTCGATTTGACCGTTGTTAAGCATTTGCTTAATTAGTTCAGGATAAGTTAACAGCGGAACAAATCTTAAATCGGCCTTGTTAAAATTATCGTCGGCATCACTAAAACCATAGGAGAAGATGGAAACTACCCCATCAACTTGATGGCCGTCATTTTGAACTGCCTGAGCCGCCTGAATCACGCTTCCGCCAGTTGAGATTAGATCATCAATCAGCACAATGTGATCATCTGGGCCTACTTTTCCTTCAATCTGTTTACTAGTCCCATGATCCTTTGGTTTGGATCTAACGTAGATCATCGGTAACTTCATTTCTTCAGCTACCCAAGCTGCATGAGGGATTCCAGCAGTTGCTACTCCACCAATGACCGTGACGTTCGGAAAATTAGTCTGAATTAACTGACTAAGTGCCTGATAAATCTTTTTTCTTAGTTCTGGATACGAAATCGTTAAACGCAGATCGGTGTAAATTGGCGACTTAATCCCACTGGCAAACGTAAAGGGGCGTCTTGGATTCAGTTGAACGATTTGGTCGTTAATCAGGTCTTCTAAAATCTCAGTTGTACTATTCATAACTAATCTGTCCCCCTTTTTTTAATTCCATTCATCATTGTATTTTTGATAAGCCCGATAGGGATGTTCATTCTGCGTAATTGGACGTCCTACCACAATGGCAGACGCACCATCACGTCTTGCTTGTTCTGGTGTTGCCACCCGTTTTTGATCTTCACTGGCGTCGTCTTTACTTCTGATTCCCGGCACAACGTAATCAAAATCATTCCCAACTTGCTTCACTAAGTCAGGCAGTTCTTTAGCTGAGGTAATGACCCCTTCACAACCAGAACTTTTAGCTAACTTAGCTAGAGAAACCACCTGCTCATTCATACTCAAAGAACAATTTTGCTCGTTAGCAAGTCCGGCTTTTGAAATGGAAGTTAATTCGGTCACCCCTAATAACTCGGGAACCTGATTATGAGATTGATTACTGCCATCAACCAATCCCCTTTTGGCAGCCCTCATCATTTCACTTCCACCAAGCATGTGTACGGTCACGTAGTCAACTCCAAGTTGAGCAAGCTGAAACATACCCGCGTATACAGTATTAGGAATGTCCATTAACTTCAGGTCTAAAAAGATTGAACACCCCTTATTTTTGATTTCTTTGACCGTCTCAGGACCGTATCGATAGAAAAGTTCCATGCCAATCTTGACCGTCAACTGACTTGGGTACGCAAATTGATCCAAAAACGTATTTACGTCCATCTGCGTCGGAAAATCCAGCGCAATCATCATTGTCTTCTTCATTTTCTTACCTCGCAAAAAGGACCAATCACAGACGGGTGTCAGAGAATGGTCCTTTAAAATTAAATTTATATCAGTTAATAAACATAATCCTGGTTTCTCTGAACCAACTTAATTAATTATTACTCTAAATATAGGGAATATCGGTGGGGCCGTCAAGGTAAAAGTTCATCTTGTCAAAACAATTTTACTATGTAATAATCACTAACAGCGTCAAATAAACAAGACCGGTGAGTCTTAATTTGGAGGAAATTATGGATAAAATAAGTAATAATACTGAGCACAGCCATGCATCAATGAGCAAGAACCAGAAACTAGTCTTACTATCGTCTAGTTCTGGCTTTGGCCTTGAAAACATGGATGTGCTTTTTCTGTCTTTTACAATGAGTTCGATCATCGCATCCTTACACATCTCAGCCGGAGCGGCCGGGTTAATTGGAACCATCACCAACTGGGGAATGTTGCTTGGTGGCGTGATCTTTGGATTTCTTGGTGACCGTTTTGGTCGAGTCAAAACGTTTACCTACACCATCTTCATCTTTGCGTTTGCGACCGCTCTAATGGGGTTTGCCAACAACATCTACTTAATCTACTTTCTAAGACTGTTGACCGGGATTGGAGCTGGTGGTGAATACGGACTCGGGATTACTTTACTAGCTGAAGCATTTCCAAAGAATAAGTTAGGAAAAATGTCATCAATTGCATCTGTCGGCGGGCAAGTCGGTGCCTTACTTGCCGCCATCCTGGCTGCCTTTGTTATTCCACACCTTGGCTGGCATGCGTTGTACTTGTTCGGGCTCATTCCGATTGTCCTAATCTTCTTCGTTAGACGCCATTTACACGAGTCAGACGAGTTTCTTGAATCAAAGCAGGAACAGACCATTTCAACTGGCGAAGCCATTAAAAAATACATGTTTTCAGACTTTAAGACCGCCTATCAAAGTGTCGGTTTGATGATTATGACGACCGTTCAGATCGCTGGATACTTCGGGTTAATGAACTGGCTTCCAACCATCGTTCAAAAGCAAAGTGGTTTAAACGTTGCTGGATCCTCACTATGGATGATTTCCACCATTATTGGGATGAGTATTGGCATGATGGTGTTTGGTACGATTCTTGATCACATCGGACCACGGCTCTCATTTGGGATCTTCCTAATTGCCTCATCAATCATGGTTTACTTATTGGCCCTAGCGCACACCACGATTGCTCTACTAGTGATTGGTGCGGTCGTTGGTTTCTTCTCAAACGGGATGTACGGCGGATACGGTGCGGTTGTGAGTCAACTCTACCCCACTGAAGTGAGAAGTAGTGCCAACAATATCATCGTGGGAGTTGGGAGAGCTGTTGGTGGAATGTCATCGGTCATTATCGGAATTCTAATGGATCAATATAACCTGTACGTAGTAATGATTTTCCTTTCCGTTTTGTATTTAATCAGCTTTGTCACCATGATAAGCATCCCTGGCATTAAAAAATTAAGTAAAAACACCAAATTAAGTGCAAATAACTAACATTTTTAACCCAAAAGAATTAGAATAGACATGAATAAATGAAAAAGGGGATATATAACATGGCTGATGATTTTGAAACACCACGCGTATTAGACGAAAAGATGTCAGAAGTATTTGATTGGAGCGACGACTCAACTCCAGTACGTGATGCATTATGGGATCACTACATGGAAGATAACAGTCATGATACCATGAAGACTGAATCTGATATGGAAAAGTACTTAAACATGAGCGATGACGATGTTAAAGCTGATGCTGAAAAGTTACTTAAGAAATAGTTTTTGATTCTTAGAACTCATCATTATTGATGGGTTCTTTTTTTTATACAAAAAGAGATGACTGAATTGTCATCTCTTTTATTTAGAATTAATTGTTAACAATTCGTCTTATTCTACGCCTTTAGTTGAAGATATCATATCTAGTTTTTTTAATCTGCTCCTAATCATTATAATTGTAGACAAAGCAGCTAGAACAACAATCAATGAAGCTAGAACGATACTAGTAATAGAAATAAACGGATAATAAATTATCTGACTGGTATTAAAAGTAGTTACGTACTTGGATAGGAACCAGTATCCAAACGGAATTCCCAAAAACCAACCAACTACCGTAATTGTTAAACTCTCAATAATCGTTAAATTTCGGATCTGTTTACGAGAGAATCCTAATATCTCAAGAGTGGCATAACTTCTTGACCTTTCTGTAAAGCTTAGAGATCCCAAATTATAAAGAATTACAATGGTCAAAAGGATTCCAAAAATTTGAATCATCAAGAAAATACTACTCAAATTATTTACCATACTTTTAGCATTACTTTTTTGTTCTTTCAAACTAACAATCTGACTAACATCTGGACTCTTCTTAATTGAATTTGAAACGTCTTGATGATTTGTCAAAATTGACGTTGGTTGAAATTTCAACCCATTACCGGTCCACGTCTGTTTAGTTACATACATTCCTTGTGGTGCATTTGATTTAACGATGCCCTTTACCTTCAACTTCAATTTATTCGTACTTAATGACGGCTTGATAAAAACGGTATCATTTTTCTTAACGTTAGCAATTTTAGCAATTCCCTCAGCTAGATATATACCACCATCCTTAATTCTTTGTCCATCATCAGTTTTAAGATTAATTTGAGATCCAGAACCCAAGACAGTAAGTGGACGATCAAATTTCCCATTTGGACTTAAACTAGCGTAAGACGTTTCAATCTTCTGTCCGTTAGTTTTGTTAACAATTCGATTAATCTCTATCTCACTAGTCTTTTGGTTTAAATTAATTTTTTTAGCGTAGTTATACTCATGTCCATACGTTTGATTAACCTGATTATCCATTGAATTTTTCGTACCAAATCCAGTCATCACCAAAGCTAGTCCACCAATAACGCCGATTAATCCCATCAGCATTTGAATTTTATTACCAAGATTATCTCTAATTGACCAACGATTACCAATAGGAATTTTATTCCAAATTCGAGGAAATTTTTCGAGAAAGACTCGTTTACCATTTTTAGCAGTACTACCCTTCCTAAATGCCTGGGCTGGAGTTAATCCATGATTCACTTGCGCCGCTAGTAGTGCTGAAAAAATACATATAATTATTACCCCCACAGCAACGTAGACCGGTGCGGTAGTATAGGCAATTTGCCATGAAGGAAGCGAAAACATAGATTTCTGTGAATTCATTACAAATGTTGAAAGTGCTGGAGCTACTATCAAACCAGCAATTGCACCAATTCCTCCAACAAAAAGACCATACATTGAGTAATACATGGACAATACTACATTGGAATATCCTAATGACTGTAAAGTTGCCATGTCCTTTTGTTGCTGATCAATTATTTTTCTAATAGTGGTATACATGGCCAAGACCGCTAATAGAATGAAGATAATTGAAAATAGAATTGAAAGATTACGAATTTGTTTTACTCGATCAATAGCTGTTGAGATGCCAACATCGGATTTTTGAGTTTGCAAAGTGATAAATTTACTACCAATGATGTCTCTAATTTTACTTTCAGTCTTAAAATTATCACTGTCTTTAATATCGACAATATTATTAAGGGCTGGCAATTTAAATTTATTAAGGAATGTCTTTTCACTAATGATTCCATACCCATAGTTTTGTTCTTGAGGAGATATGAAATCATTGGTTCCGGTATAATACATCTTGTTCGGAGAATTTATCATACCGACCACTGTTAATTTAATGGGTTGGTTATTGAAACTAACAGTGACTTGTTTTCCCTTCTTTAACCCATTCTTTTTAGCAAACTTCTCATTCAAATAAATACCGTTAGTATTTTTATTTATCTTCTTGCCATTAGTTTGAAATGTACGAGAAATTTCTTGGGTTCCAGGAGTATCAATCTCTAAATAACGTTTATCCCCTTTTAATTGTGCCGTGGTACTAATTTCTGTTTTAGCCGATGCCTTTGAAACACTTGGAATTGACTTAATTGTATTTAGTTCTTTATTGCTCAAGCCTGTCGATTGTAATGTCGATGTAGCCAAATGGGTTTCACTCGTATACTGATTAATATTTTGTTTCATACCATTCCAGGTACCCTCTAAACCGGTATAAAAAAGAACACTTAGAAACGCCATCAAAAAAACGGAAAAGAATTGAGTCCAATTTTTCACAACCGTGCGGATTAATTTCTTAAATAAAAACTTCATCCCCAATCAACCTCCTCAACTTCAAGCGGAGTTGGATTGTCAACGATCTTATCTATTTTGCCATCTTTAATATTGATAACTCGATCAGCAATTGGAGCAACTAATGGATTATGGGTGACGATCACTACGGCCGTATTTTCATTTTTACTACCCTTCAGAATTTTAAAAACTCGTTTTGAGGTTTCAGTATCAAGTGCACCAGTGGGTTCGTCACAAAGAAGCACTCTAGGATCTTTAGCCAAAGCCCTCGCAATCGAAACACGTTGCATTTCACCTCCAGATAACTGATCAGGAAAATTATTTCTTTGTTTTAAAAGACCAACCTTTTTCAAATATTCTTCTGACACTTTCTTGTACTTCTTGTTTTTTAATTGTGCTGAAATTGCCACATTTTCAAATGCCGTAAGATTAGAAATTAAATTATAAAATTGAAACACAAATCCGACAACGTCTCTTCGATAAAGTGTCAATTGCTTATCCGACTCTGTGTTAATCAGATCATCATTATATAAAACTTTACCTGACGTTGGTTTATCCATCCCACCTAAGATATTTAAAGTTGTACTTTTACCAGACCCACTTGGTCCCAAAATCACCGTAACCTTATTCGACTCGATATCAAAACTAACATCGTCTAAAGCATGAGTTGTTTCAGATCCATTTTGATAACTTTTACTGACATGTTTTAAGCTGAGCATAAGTGGTACCTCCATGATTAATTATTAAAAGTATGAAAATATTTTATTTGCACCTTTGATTTGTAGGTGTTATTTGTATAATATATTTATAAGTTTAAAAATAAAAGTAGGGTAATTTTTTAAAGTATCAGCATAAAAGTAAACTGGAGGCACTTATGGAAAACAATAACATCATCGATGACTGTCCTATTCAACCAGTTGTGGACATCATTAGTGGAAAATGGACCTCATACATTCTCTGGGAAATTTATAATGGAAATAATCATTATGGTGGTATCACGCGGGCATTACCTGGAATTAGTACCAGAACATTATCAACAAGATTAAAAATGTTAGAAGACAAGCAAATAGTTACGCGTAAAGTCTTTAATACAAACCCTCCCACTGTAGAATATAATTTAACTAAACGTGGAATGGATTTAGCACCTATTTTAAAGTCAATGAAGAAATGGTCAGAACGATATAAAGAAATAGAAGCAGAATGACTTTTGGAAGTCATTCTGCTTCTATTTCTTTATATTAAATTATCAACGATCGACAACCAGCTTATAACCCCGTATTGGTACCGTCTTAATCTTTTCTTTTAATCCAACTTGATCTAACTTGCGTCGAAGTAAACTAATGTCATCTTCAATGGCATCCTCGTCAATAAAACTTCCGTTCGCCCACAGAAACGTCATCAATTCCTTTTTGGATACTAACTTATTCTTATGCTCAATGAAAAGGACCATTAGTGAAGTCTCCGTTGGAGTTAGCTTAATCGACTGTGTATTACTGCTTAGTTCTCCCACTGCCGGATTTAAAGTGAACCCATCAAAACTAAATCCATTACTTTTATCTACCAAATTCTCATCTCCGATTTTATTTATTAAAATTGTCACAAAAAAAGGAAGCTACCAAGTAGCCTCCTTTTAGAGCTTATTAATCGTTGTCGTCCAAATCGTCGACAACCTTTTTGTAATCTTTCATAAATTTATCATAAGCAGCAGAATCGAACTTGTCGAACTTACCAACTTCATGAAGGGTGCGTTTAATTTCATGAATGGCACGGTGTTCTTCTAACCAACGATGAACTTTGTGGCCCTCTTGTGATTCAGTGCCTTCCTTGTCCAAAGTTTTTTGGAGTTCGTTCATAATTTCTGAAATCTTATCTAATGCTTTTGTTTCTTTACTTTCGTCTGACATAACAATCTCTCCCCTTTATTTAAGTATGACATCATTATATCTTGAAACATCAGGGGTTCAAACCAATATGCTCAAGGGTTTAAGAAAGTTATAAGAGTTCTTCTTGATTCTTGTGTCGCTGGACGTACTGCAGGATGTAAACGGCCAAAATAACCAGAACGGCACCAAGAACTTCAATCCAACTGATGTGGGTGTGTAAAAAGATCACACTCAAGATAAAGGTTGCAACCGGTTGAATGGCGTCTAGTAAACTAATAACTTCTGATGAAGTAAAGCGGGAAGCGTAGATCAGTGATGAGAATGTGAGTAGGGTTCCAAAGAGGATGATCCCACAAACACCAAGGACTCCACCCATTCCTAAGTGGGGCACGTTGGTCCAAACGGGATGATTGATGTTAAAGGCTAAACTGGCAATCAGAGTTCCCCAACCAAGAACCACGATTGGTGAATTGTCGTGAGCCAGTGGTCTTGGAAGCACCACGTACAAAGCGGCAGTAATTCCAGAAATAATCCCCCAGAAAAACGAGTCAAAGGGAATGGATAATTGAGAAAGGTCCCCTTTAGTAATTGAAAGGAAAACTCCAGCTAGCGCCAAAATGAAGACCACGATGTCCATCTTCATAGGCTTTTTGTGCATGAACAGAAAACCACCCAGTAGGATGAATAACGGTGACAGGTACTGCAAAATCGTGGTGGCAGCGGCGTTTCCAGTCTGGATACTAACGTAGAAACTTCCCATGTTGGCAGCCAAACCGAACAAACCGTATAAAACTAGCCACATGATTGATTTCCATGAACGGAAAACACTAAAAATGCCTTTTCCGTAAATAATGGCACTGACTAGTAATAATACAATGGCAGCCCCGGTAGTTCGTGCTGACAAGAACCACGCAGCTGGAATCCCAACGTTTTGTGAAACGTACTGCGTAATAACGCCAGCAACACCCCATGAAGTTGAAGCAAACGCCGCTAAACTAATTCCTTTAACGGTGTTGCTCATCTTACCCGTTTTACTTTTCATATTCTCTCCTCACAGTCTACTCTTGATCTAAATGTGACTTTGCCTCATCAATCAACTTCAAATCAACGTAATCATTTAAAAAACGTTCCATCGGTGTGTACAAATGTCGTTTTTTAAAAGATACACTAAAATCCGCCACAATGGCAACCCTTAATTTATTTTCCGTCAAAAAAACCTGACCAATGCGCTGAAAATGTCCCTTAGTATGTTTTCCGATTCGCCAAGTATGAAGTTTAAAATTACCCTGTTCATCCTTCTTAATTACATAATTACCGGAGTCATCCAGTTTAACTGGAACCCCGGTAAAACGAATTACTTTATATTTATCTGCCATGATCTTGGCTAAAGCTTCTGTTGTTTAATATTGCGACGCTTGGAATCCTGCAAGATGTAGATGGCAAGAATTACCAAGGCGGATCCGACAATTTCCATTAAACTAATTTTGGTGTGCAAGAAGATAACACTCAAAATGAAAGTCACTACTGGCTGAACGGCGTCAACTAAACTAACCTCTTCAGAGGAAGCAAAGTGTAAACTGTGAAGCAAACATGCAAATGGGATTACGGTTCCAATGATAACAATGGCACCAATCCCAATGATCGCACCCATCGTTAAGTGAGGTACACCAACCCAAACTGGTTGATGAATGTTAAAGACCAATCCGGCAATCAAGGTTCCCCATCCAAGGACGACAATTGGTGAATTTTCTTCCATTAATGGCCGAGGGATGACAACGTAGCATGCGGCCGTGATTCCTGAAACAATTCCCCAAAGTAACGCTGGCAGCGGAATAGCTAACTGATTAATGTCACCCTTGGTAATTGCCAAAAACACCCCCACAAGTGCCAACAGGAACACAATTAAATCAATCTTATAGGGACGTTTATGAAAGAACAAAAATCCACCTAAAAGAATGAACAGTGGTGATAAATACTGCAAGATGGTTGCTGATGCTGCGTTTCCGTCCTGAACACTAAGGTAAAACGACATCAGGTTGGCACCTAAGCCAATAATTCCATATGCTACAATACAAATAATCGACTTCCAGTCCTTAAAAACATGGAAGATTTTTTTCCCATACATAATCGAACCAATTGCTAAAAGTAGAATCCCGGAAAAAATAGTCCTGACGGACAAGAACCATGAAGCTGGAATAGCGGCATTTTGTGAGACAAACTGCAAAACAACCCCAGAAATACCCCAAAAAGTGGATGCAAGGGTTGCCCAAGCAATGCCTTTTAATACTTTACTTTTTCCAATGCTAGTCTTTTCTTCACTCATATTTTCACCCTAACTCGGCATAAACCGATTTATTTTTTTACACATCAATTTAATAGTTTAATTTTAGGCGTAAAGAACAGGGCGGTCAATAGTCCATGTCATTTTATCTAACATAAAAAAGCGAAACCAGTTTTACCTGGTTTCGCTTTTAAATTAAAAACTAATCTTCGTTTTTATCTCGTTTAAAACTCATTGGTTGATATGTTAACCGAATGGCAGCTGGTAATAGGATTGGCAAGATGATTACTAAGATAATCAAACCAATGATTACCCCGATGGCAACCTGAATCAGTGTCAAAATTCCTGATGGAATCAGTGCGGCAAACGTACCACCTAAAATCACAGCAGCAGATAATACCACTACTCCAATATAGTTGGCCGAATTAACGATTCGTTTCGCAGGCGTTCCGTCTTTGGTTTCTCGGTACCTCATCATCAAGAAGATACTGTAATCAACCCCCAACGCAATCAACATGATAAAGGTAAAGAACGGCGTGTTCCAAGTCAACATGCTCTGTCCGAGGAAAATATCCGAGAAGATCCGTGTCAACGTCAATGAAGTGAAGTACGTCAAAATTAATGTTCCTTCAATGTAAAGTGGTTGTAAAATTGAACGGGTTACAAACATCAGTGCAATCAGGATTCCGACTAACATGATGACAGCTGTTCTGAAGAAGTCTTGTGAGGCAATATCATGGGTGTCAGACATGGTTGCTGTCTCTCCCCCAATTGCAACGGTTGCATCATTTAAACTAGTTCCCTTCAGTGACTGTTTAACTTGATTTTGAACATCCTTAACCAAGTTCATCGACTTAGCGTTTGATGGGTTATCTTTTAAGACAAAGGTGATGCTTGTAATCTTGTCATTAGAAGAAACGTAGTTGTTTAAGGCTTGCTTGAAAGTATCACTTTGAAGCACCTGATTAGGAATATAGAACGTGTTCGCAGCCGCAGCTGAGTTCTGTAAGCCGGTCAAGTATTCATTTGACTGTTGCATGCCCTTATTAATCTTACTTAGGCCATCATTTGCTTGCGACAATTGGGCTTGAACACCCTGGAGTTGTTGCCCCATCGTCTGAGCATTTGCACCAATGTTTTGAGTATCTGAGGCAATCCCGGCCAATTCATTTTGAAGACCTGACATAGAAGCGGCCTGTTGCATTTGCACCTTGGAACTAACACTTTGAAGGCCACTAGCAACAATTTGTAACTGCTGGGGACTCATTGGTGACCCCATAGCGGTGGCTTGTTGTTGCATCTGGGCGATGACTTGCTGACCGGAAGTTTGACCAGGAGCGGTACTTGCTCCACTAGCGCCTTGAATGGTCTTTAAATGATCTCCAATTGATTGTGCCGAAGCACCAATTGCCTTTAGTTGATCGGCATTAAATGAACCACTGTTAGCCCCACTCTGAAGTTGGGTTAAACCAGCATTAGCCTGTTGCATCTTACCGTTCAAAGTCCCCAGCTGATCGTTTAAGTAGAGTTGGTTAATTGGTTCGCCACTTGGCTGGGTGACCGAAGCAACCGTCTTAATTTCCTTATTTTTCTCCAATTGACGAGTAATCCGATCAATTTCCATCATTGACTTCTCGTTATTGACCTTGTGTTTAGATTGAATATAAATCGTTGACGGTTCAGCAGTCCCCTTTGAGAAATGCTTGGATACCGTATTTAATCCTTGTTTTGAAGGCAATGAATTACTTAATTCAACCGAATTATCGTAGTTCAAGCTGCTCTTTCCCGCAAAGAAAATCAACGGCAAAGTCAAAACTAGAACTAAGGCAATCGCCATCACCGGATGTGCAACTGAATGACTGGACAAGAAGTACCAGATTCGACTACCCCGTTTCTTTGGTGACAGATTCTTAGCTGGCCAGTACATGGTCTTACCAAGGAGCGCCATAAAGAACGGATTTAATGAGAGAAGTACCAGTAATAGTACCACCACTCCGATGGCAACTGCCACTCCAGATTGGTAAATTGAGAACTTGGCTAGTCCAAGGGCAAAGAAACCGATTAGGACAGAACCACCACTGTAGAGAATGGTCTTACCGGCTCGTCTTCTGGCATCGACCGTCGCCTCAACTTTGTCCATTCCTTGTCCCAGATTATCCTTAAACCGGTCGTACAGCAGGATATTGTAGTCAGTCCCGATTCCAAACAGCACTACCACCATGAAGACCTGGGTAAAGTTTGAGAGTGGAAAGCCCATATACTTCGCCAAATTCATGACGACACTCAAAGAGACAATGAAAGAAACTCCCACGGTCAAAAGTGAAATCAACGGAACGATTGGAGATTTAAAGACAATGATCAACACAATCAAAATAAAGACTGCCGCAATGATTTCGGTTTGCTTGATGCCGTCGATCATTGACTGCCGCATGTCGTCATCTAAGACATCAGATCCCGTCACGTACGACTTCAAGTTCGCCGTTTTCGCACCCTTTTTGAGTTTGTTGTTCATCGTTTCAACCGAGTCCTTTTTAGAAACATTCAGTTGAACTAATTCGGTCGTACCGTCCTTTGAAATCAGTTGTTTCTTGGCGGCGGCATTCTCGTTTGCTGAGGTAACACCCTTAATTCCATAGTAATCGGCATCATTTTTTAACTTCGAAACGGTTCGATCGATGTTAGCCTGTTTACTAGCATTAATGCGTTTATTGCCGTTGTTATATACCAGTACAACTTGTCTGGTATCGCTAATGTGATGGCCCCAATGCTTTTGAATATTTTCAGCAACCTGACTCTGCATGTTAGCTGGAATCTTAGTTTGTCCATGTTGTGCAGTTACCTGTGAAATGCTAGGCAAAAAGAAAATGGCAGCTAAAACGGCAAGAACCCAAAATATCGCAAAAAATATGTATTTCTTGACGAACCTATTCATCAAACTCCTCCTCAATGTTTAATATTTTACTTAAAACATTAATTCATTCATAACGCTTCCAATTATACAAAATTGATCACAAACAAGCAATCCGCCAAAAGCAGTTCAATCAAAAAAGCACCAACCAATTAGTCAGTGCTGAAGTGATGCTTTTCTGGGTCTGATTGCCAGGATAAAAACGGTACTCAAGACCAAAATGCCACCAATGATTTCATAGATATTGAAACTGGTATGTAAGAAAACCACGGTTCCAATCGTTGCCGACAAAGGTTCAAACGTATCTAGTAGTCCAGCAGTCGTAGCGGACACGTACCTTAAACTCGATGTGAAGCATAGAAATGACAACATTGTGCCAAAAAGCACAATGAAGGCCACTCCCAAAATGCCACCAAGAGAAAGCTTGGGAACATCCACCCAAAAGGGATGAACGCAGGTGAAGATCACTCCACCAACGATCATTGCCCATCCAATGATGACAAACGTGCTGAACTTTTCCTGGAGTTTGACCGGCAGCATGGTCTGAAGCGCGCCAGCAAAGGCCAGGCAGAGGCCAAGCGTAAACGCTTTAGGACTCATTGCGAGATGGGTCAAATCTCCCTTTGTTACCAGTAACCACGTTCCAAGTAGGGCTACCACTACAGCGACACCCTGCTGAATCGTTGGTGCTTTTTTGTACACAATCACCGTCAAAATCATAATGATGACCGTTCCAAGGCTCTGCATGATAGTTGAAGTTGCCGCATTACTGGCTCTCGTTGTCAGTAAGTATAGGTACTGAACGGCCGATAAACCAAAAATCGCATAACAGAGCAGGATGACCCAGCTATATCCGGTGTGCCAAATCTTTAAAATCCTATTTCTTTGAACAAACTTTGTAAATAAAAGAATTAAGATGCCGGCAACCGACATCTTAACTCCCATTAACCATTCCGTTGAAAAATTCTTATCTTGAAACAAGAACTGCGAAACAGGTCCTTGAATTCCCCACATGATGGCTCCAGCAATTGCTAGGATGACACCAATGTAAGTTTTACTTTTCTTCAATATTTGTGCCCCATTTACTTATCTTCGTAACCATTTGGATGCTTAGTCTTCCAGGTCCAAGCGGTTTTAATGATTTCTTCAACGTTATCAAACTGTGGTTTCCAACCAAGAACTTCTCTCGCCTTGTCAGAGTTAGCAATCAAGGTATCAGGATCGCCACCACGTCTTGCGTCAATTTCAACCGGAATCTTCTTACCAGTAACCTTTCGAGCGGCATCAACGATCTGTTTATTGGAAAAACCAGTTGATGAGCCGAGGTTAAAGATGTTACTTGGATTACCCTTTTCCAGATACTTCATGGCTAAAATATGAGCGTCCGCTAAATCAAGGACGTGCACGTAATCACGAACGTTGGTCCCGTCTGGCGTGTCATAGTCATCCCCAAAAATCTTCATGGTATCCTGCTGACCTGCAGCCACCTTTAAGACGATGGGAATTAAATGGGTTTCTGGATGATGATCCTCCCCAATGGAGCCGTCTTCCTTGGCTCCAGCAGCGTTAAAGTATCTAAGAGCAACAAACTTAATGCCGTAAGCTTCATCAACCCACTTCATAATGTGCTCCATGATTAACTTGCTTTCACCATAAGGGTTGATGGGGTCTTTTCGGTCTTTTTCATAGATTGGAATTCGCTCTGGATTACCGTAGGTCGCAGCGGTGGAAGAAAAGACCAAGTACTTAATCCCAGCTTTCTTCATTGACTCCAACAGCTTAATCATCCCAATCACGTTGTTATCAAAATACTTCAAAGGATCCTTCATTGATTCGGGAACCAGTGAGAAAGCATCCATGTGGATTACAGCATCGATATTTTCCTTAGCGAAAACGTCATCCAAAAAGTCAGAATCACGAGTATCCCCCTCATAAAACTTTGCTTTAGGATTAACGGCCTTGCGGTGTCCCGTTGACAAATTATCAACCACTACAACATCGTAACCTTTATTAATTAATTGATCGACCATGTGTGAGCCAATGTATCCGGCTCCTCCAGCAACTAATACAGCCATCTTAATTACCTCCTATTTATCTAATAAATCATCATATTGAGTATTTTTTTCGAAAAATTTAACGGCAAAGGAACAAACTGGTTTGATTAAATCATGGTTTTCTTTGGCGTAATCAATCATTACCATAATTAACTTTCCAGCTAAACCCTGGCCACGATAACTGGGGTTCACAAATGTTTCGTTAATGGAGACTATTCCATTATCTTCAGTAAAAGTAACTTCAGCAATTAAATCACCATGGACATCGTTAGCATAGAAACGGCCTGGTTCATAATCAAATTTCATTTGTCTCACCACCTTAGCGTAAGTATATCACAGTCTTGACATCAATATAAAGGCGCTTACATTGACGGAGTGTCGGACTTTAATTATAATCCATATTAGAAGTTACAATTCAAACTATTCGACGTGGAAAAATTATTTCCAGGAGGAAAATTATGAGTGCAACAGATACTAAACAGGAATATGATAACTGGGTTTCTCAAGAAGATATGCCGGCAGAATTAAAAATCGATTTGGCCAAAATGAGAAACGATTCGGAACAAATTGAAGACGCTTTTGGGTCATCACTTTCATTTGGAACGGCCGGAATGCGTGGAACGCTCGGTGCTGGAACGAACCGGATGAACGTTTATACCGTTAGACAAGCCACTGAGGGTCTCGCCCAATTGATGGACACCCTTGATCCTGAGGTAAAAAAGCGTGGGGTTGTTATTAGTTTTGATCCCCGATACAACTCGCAACTTTTTGCTCACGAAGCGGCTCGGGTACTTGGTGCTCACGGCATCAAGACGTTTGTTTTTGATGACATTCGCCCAACTCCGGAACTTTCGTTTGCTGTGCGTCACTTACACACTTACGCCGGAATCATGATTACCGCTAGTCACAATCCAAAACAATACAATGGTTACAAGATTTACGGTGAAGATGGTGGTCAAATGCCACCCAAAGAATCCGATCTAATAACTACTTACATCCGCAAGGTCAACGACCTCTTCAAAATTCCAGTTTCAGAGGAAAAGGACCTTAGAAAGGATGGGCTCATGAGTATCGTTGGTGAAAACGTCGACGTTCCTTATCTAGAAGCCGTTCAAACGGTCAACGTGAACCATGACCTGATTAATAAGGTAGGAAAAGATCTGAAGTTTGTCTACACTCCCCTTCATGGGACTGGTAAAATTGTTGCTAGACGGGCACTCTCAGACGCTGGGTTCAAGAACTACGACGCGGTTGTTGAACAAACCATCGCCGACCCTGAATTTCCTACTACACCATTTCCTAATCCAGAATTCCCGCAAACCTTCGATCTTGCCATCAAATTGGGTAAAAAAGAAGATGCGGACGTTCTGATTGCGACCGACCCTGACGCTGACCGTTTGGGAGCCGCCGTTAGACAACCTGACGGTGAATACAAACTCATGACTGGAAACCAAATTGCCAGTGTTCTTTTAAATTATATTCTTCAAGCCAAAAAAGACGCTGGTACCCTTCCAAAGGATGGAGTAGTGGTCAAATCAATCGTTTCAACTGAACTCGCTACCGATATTGCCAAGAATTACGGGATTGAGATGAAGAACGTCCTAACCGGGTTCAAGTTTATTGCGGAACAAATCAAAAACTTTGAACAAAATCACGATCACACCTTCCTCTTTGGATTTGAAGAAAGCTACGGTTATCTTATCAAACCGTTTGTAAGAGATAAGGACGCCATTCAGTCAACCCTACTGCTTGCTGAAGTTGCTGCTTACTACCGGGAAAAGGGGATGACCCTGTACGACGGTCTTCAGGATATCTACAAGAAGTACGGTTACTTTAGAGAAAAGACCATCTCCAAGGAATTCGATGGTCTAGAGGGTAAATCCAAGATGGCCGCAATCATGAAAGACTTTAGAGACCATCCCATGACAACATTCAATGGCGCCAAGGTGATTAAGCTTGAAGACTTCCAGACTTCCACCACCACGATGGCTGATGGTTCAACCCAAAAAATTGAGTTACCACAATCGAACGTTTTAAAGTATTGGCTTGATGATGGGACTTGGCTTGCAATTCGTCCTTCTGGAACTGAACCCAAGATCAAGTTTTACATCGGGGTTAAAGCTGATACAGCAAAGGCAGCTGATCAAAAACTCGAGAGCTACACTCAAGCCGTTGACGATGAACTATTAAATAAATAATTTTAAGCAAACAAAAAACTGGACTCGTTTGAGTCCAGTTTTTTGATACTTTCATTTAGTTACTGGTTCATCAGCATTAACAAGTGCGACCGTGTACACTTTTTCAACCTTAAATTCCTTAATGGCCTTCTCACTACGCCAGAACATCTGGATCGCAGCATGACCAGTTGTCCCCTGGCGCATATCACGCCGCATTCCCGTAACATAATCAGAAACATACGTAATCATCTTAATCAACTGCGCAATTAAGGAGGCCAACTTTGATTTTTTGGGTGCGTCCATTCTCTTTAACAATTTAATCGAATAAGCGCATTTTTCAAGCAAGTTATCGTCATTGACTAGGTCACCAATCGCAAACGCAAATGAATTCTCAACGGTGTAACCATCACCACGATAATGAACTAACCCGGAGTTATCTTTAAAACTATTAACAACCGTTTCAAGGTATTTTCCTTCGTTATCAATGAATTGAACGTTATCCGCTAGTTTCGAATCCGAAAGGCTCGGGGTCTCCTTATCCGTCAAATTACTAAACCAACTTTTTAAGCTCAAATTGCCAACCCCTTTCTGATGTTTGGTTTGTGAATTATTACTTTCATTATATCATTAGCTGTAAGCGCTTACCAATAGTAACTTTCTCCCGGTAAAATCATTGGTTTGTTAATTCTTGCTTACATAACCAATTAACAATGATGTATCATTATTATCATAATGATAAATTAAGGAGTGAATCACATGAAAATTGGAGTATTAGGTGCCGGCCATATGGGCAGCGCCATCATTAAAGGACTTGTCAACAAATATAACGCGAGTGACATTTTAGTAAAGGGACATCACGTAACCGACGAGCTCAAAAACTTCTCAAAAGACCTTGGCTTCACAATTGTCACCGATGATTTTCCAAGTGACTTAAACGTCCTATTTGTAACAACTCCCGCACCAATCACAGTGGCAGTGCTGAAGAACACCAAATTGCCAGACCAAACTGTGATCGTTTCAGCGGCCCAGGGGGTTAGTGAACAAGCCATTAATGACGTGCACCAAAACAACTCAGTGGTTTGTATCGTACCTAACATCCCGGTTGCCGTGAACGCCGGTTGCATCGCCGTTGGTAAATCTAAGAATGCTAATGAAGCAGACGTTAAGTCGGCTTTAGACGTTGTCACTAACCTAGGAACGCTCATTAAGACCAGTAACCAAAACCTTGGCATCGTGGGAACGGTTGCTGGATGTGGCCCGGCTTTTGTCGACGTCTTCATGGACGCCTTAGCTGACGCCGCCGTTCAAAATGGCCTTGACCGTGAGACCGCCTTTAAGGTCGCTGCAAGTATGGTTCAAGGTAGTGGCAAATTAGCACTCGATACTGGCATTTCACCGGCAACTTTGAAAGACCAAGTTACCTCACCTGGTGGTTCTACCATTCGTGGGGTGGTTGCTTTAGACGCCACCGGCTTTAGAAATGCCGTCAACAAGGCGGTTAACGACGCCAACAAATAAAATACGGTAATGGAGGAAATTATTTGGATTCAAAAGTAAGCTTAAAAACCAAAATCGCGATCCTCGCCACCGCGTTACTATCATTTTGTGGAATTCTATTAGAAACTTCAATGAACGTTACGTTTCCAGAACTCTCACAAATTTTTCACATTTCGTTAAACTTAGTTCAGTGGATTTCAACTGGATACCTACTAGTCGTTACCATTACCATGGCAACGACAGCATACCTCCTAAAGAAATTCCCACTAAAAAACATTTTCGTCTTTGCGGTCACCGCGTTTATCCTTGGTGATATTTTGTGTGCGGTCGCACCCAACTTCTGGCTCCTATTAGTCGGACGACTAATTCAAGCAGCTGCCACCGGAATCTCACTTCCGATGATGTATCAAATCATTTTTGCTGAAGTACCCCGACCAAAAATCGGTTTTTACACTGGAATTGCTTCAATGGTTATCTCACTAGCTCCCGCACTGGGACCAACTTACGGGGGAACGCTATCATCACTACTTTCATGGCGTTACATCTTCATCGTGGCTTTCCCAATCGTCCTAATTACCCTGTTTATCGGACTTAAGAGCATTGATCTTAAAGCTCCGGGAATCTCCAAACGATTTGATTTCGTTAGCTTTGCCCTCTTGATCGTGACCCTATTCTCATTTGTTTGGGGTGCTAATCAGTTTGGCGTCAAGGGTGCAACGTTTATGAGTGGCTTCATTCCCATCGTCATTGGATTAATCACCCTGGTCTTATTTATCTACCTCAATGGTCATGGTGATTCACAGCTAATGTCGCTTCACCCACTCAAGATCCCCACGGTTTCACTGAACGCCGTGAACTACTTCTTGTTGATGTTCATTAATATTGGGGCGTCATTCGTAATTCCAATTTACGCTGAGACCGTTCTTCATACCAGTGCCATGGTTGCCGGACTGATCCTGCTTCCAGGTTCAATCATTGGTGGACTCATTTCGCCATTTGCGGGAGGCGCTTATGACCGGTTCGGAGCCTTTAAACCAATCATGATTGGGATGGTTCTGCTGTCAATCGCCACGTTCTTATTTAGTTCCATGACGGCGGCCTTCACGGTGGTCGTATTGACACTGTTATTCACACTTTTACGAATTGGATTTAACTTCGCGTTCTCCTGTACCATTACCAATGCTCAAGAAACCGCACCACAATCTGATTCAGCCGACGTGAACTCGTTATTCAACATGCTCCAACAATACGCTGGTTCAATCGGTACCAGTGTCCTGGCAACGATCTACGCCTTTAACCAGAATCAGGCTCACAGTGCTGCCCAATATGTCTCAAAGACGGTCATGGGTGGTCACATGGACTTCTTACTCCTGTTCGTACTGGCCGTTTTCGGCTTAATCCTTGCGCTAGTTAACTGGACCATTCAAAGAAAGCACCTCGCAAAAAATGCATAACAATCAAGCAATTAAGAAACTTGCTCCCAACCTTCACCATTTAACTACGGAACAGGAACAATTTATTAATCAAATCGAACAATTTATTAATCAACAAATCGATCAAAAACAACCGTCCGTTTTCACGATCTTTGGAGATGCCGGTACGGGTAAAAGTGTCATTTTGAGTCAACTCTTTTTCAACATTCAACAAGCCGCAAAGAAAAAAGGCAAGCTTCATGACACTAAGAACTACTTCTTAGTTAACCATCCAGAAATTTTGAAGGTTTACAAACAAATTGCTGGATCCGAAGATAATGTTTTAAAAAAGAACTTTATGCGTCCTACCTCATTTATTAACCAAATGCACAAGCGAAACGAACGTGCTGACGTTGTGATTGTTGATGAGGCCCATTTACTACTGTCTTCACCAGACCATTACAATAATTTCTACCAGGAAAACCAGTTAGAAGAAATCATTAAGTCAAGCAAGGTCGTCATTGCCGTCTTTGACATGAATCAGGTACTACGAACCAAGTGTTACTGGGACAAGCAACGTTTAAACAAACTACTTGAACCCTACTATCACGAAAGTTATCAACTGACCCATCAGTTTCGCATGACCGCTAAACCAGACTTGGTTCACTGGATCAATGAATTTACGAGAGGCAAGTTGCTGCCAATCCCCAAGGACGCCGATACTGGTTACGACTTTCAAATCTTTGATGACGCTGAAAAAATGCGCCAAGCGATTGTGAAGAAAAACCATGAGGTGGGCTTATCCCGAATTGTTTCGACCACCGGCTATCCATCAACTTTAGATGGCGGAAAACATTACATCAAAGAGCTTGGCGGTTTCAAAATGCCGTGGGATCAGTACAATTACACCAGTACCCCGTGGGCGGAAATTCCCCAGACCATCAATGAGGTTGGTTCCATTTACACCTGTCAGGGATTTGATTTGAACTACGTTGGCATTATTTTAGGGCCACCAATCTATCTTGACCCTAAAGACCATCGCGTAAAGGTTGACTTAAAAAAGCAAACCGATGTTGAAAGCAAAAAACACCGAAAAGACATCACGGATCAAAAAGAATTTGCACAAATAAGGCGGCAAATCATCCTGAACTCCGTGAACGTGTTGATGAAGCGCGGTGTCTTTGGGACTTTCATCTTTGCTCACGATCCGAAGCTTAGAGAAGCATTGATGAAATCATTTCAAAAGATCAACCACTAAGTAAGTTCCATTTTAAAGATAATTAAGCTAAAAGGCCCCATAATGTTCGCATTTTGGGACCTTTTTGGTTGTTCTGATAAAAAAATTTACTTTTGTGTAACAAAATGTGCCATCAGTGCTAGTAATTTCCTTTCAATGCGTATAATCTAGTCATAACCCCAAAATACATTTCTTGGAGCTTATGATAAGGAGGACAATTTAATGGGATCAATCATTCAATTCAAAGACGTAGAAAAGTACTACGGCAAATTTCACGCGTTAACCAACATTAACCTTGATATTCACGAAGGTGAAAACGTTGTGTTAATCGGACCATCTGGATCGGGTAAATCAACTTTACTTAGAACCATTAATGGACTAGAGACCATTCAACAGGGACAACTCATTGTTGACGGCAAAGATCTGTCAAGCAACAAAACCAACCTCAATAAACTTAGAACTGACGTTGGGATGGTCTTTCAACATTTCAACCTTTACAACAACAAAACCATCACCGAAAACATCACGTTGGCTCCACGAATCGTCTTAAAACGTCCTCAAGCTGAAAACGAAGAGGTAGCAAAAAAACTACTTGAACGAGTTAACCTACCGGAACAAGGAGCCAAATACCCAGCTCAATTATCTGGTGGTCAACAACAACGAATTGCTATTGCTCGCTCCCTAGCAATGAATCCTAAGGTGTTGCTGTTTGACGAACCAACCTCTGCCCTTGATCCCGAGATGGTCGGAAGTGTGTTAGACATCATGCAGGACATCGCCAACACATCGGACATGACGACCCTCGTTGTTACTCACGAAATGGGCTTTGCCAGATCCGTTGCTGATCGCGTTATTTTCATGGCTGACGGGAAAATCCTGGAAAATTCTAAAACCGATGAATTTTTCGATCACCCTAAGACCGAACGAGCTCGCAAATTCCTATCACAAGTTGAACATAAATAAAAAGTGAGGTAGATTCCATGAGTAAATTTAAGTTAAAACGAGTGGGTTTGATTGCCTCCGTCATCCTAATTGTCATAATCATTGGCGGCATCTTTACTGGTCTTGATGCTAAGAAACACCAATCGGTCGCAACCAATGACTACGCCAGGATCAAGGACAGCCATGTCATGCACTGGGGAGTTAAAGGTGATACCAGACTATTTGGCTTAATCAGTCCCAAGACCGGTCAAAGTGAAGGATTTGATGTCGACATGGCACGCGCCGTCACCGCCCAAATGGCCAAGGACGCCGGAACGAAAATCAAGCCCGAATTCACTTCGGTCACCACTAACTCTAAAATCCAATTACTAAAAAACAATCAGGTTGAAGCAGTAGCCGCAACAATGACCATCACACCCGAGAGAGCCAAAGTGATTGACTTTACCAAACCGTATTTTCCAGCTGGCCAATCAATTCTGGTTAAAAAAGATTCCCCAATTAAGGACATTCGTCAGTTAAACAATCCTAAATACACCGTGATCACGACGATCGGAACCACTGCGATTCAAACCATGAAACAGTTTGCTCCAAAGGCGAAGGTCATCTCGATGCCAGATAACTCCCAGGCCTTAAGTGCTCTTGAATCTGGTCAGGGAGTGGCCGTGACTACCGATAACGCCATTCTATATGGTCTCGCTGATCAAAATCGTTCCACCAAGGTTGTTGGAAAACCATTCACTAATCAACCCTACGGACTAGCAATGAACAAGCACCAACCTGAACTGAAGGCCGCCATGGATAAAGCTTTAGAACAAGTCATTTCCGACGGAACTTACAACAAGTTGATTAAGAAATGGTTCTCAAACGTGCCTGGATTAGATTGGAGGAGTCTTGAAAAATGATAAATATCTTTCTTGAAAATTGGAAAACTCTTCTAGACGGCTTCTGGATTACCATCCTATCCTCAATCATTGGATTAGTTGGATCACTAGTCTTGGGGACCATCTTTGCCCTTCTAGAAATGGCTCCAAATAAATTACTTAAATTCATCGGAAGTGCGTTTGTCGAATTCTTTAGAAACATCCCACTTCTGGTCATCACCTTATTCTTCTACGTGGTGGTCGCAGCTGATTTTCACATTTCTGGATTTTGGTCTGGGACCATTGGATTAATCCTCTATACGTCTGCGTTTATCGCTGAGTGTATTAGAGGTGGCGTTGATTCAGTTGATCCGGGCCAGATGGAAGGTGCCAGAGCGAACGGATTAACGTACACTCAGGCCATGATTCAAGTGGTCTTACCCCAGGGATTCAAGCTAGCCATTCCATCGCTTGGAAACCAGTTCATTAACCTGGTTAAAAACTCATCAATTCTGTCATTTGTGGCCGGATTCGATTTAATGTACCAGGCCAACGTTATCTCTGGTGAAAATCTTGACCCATTTAACACCTACATCATCGTTGGAATTTTGTACCTCATCATCACCGTCTCCGTTTCCAAATGCATGAGCGTGATTGAGCGCAAAGTGAACGGAGGTGTCACACAATGAGTGGAGCATTTAGTTTAATTAACATGCACTATTTACTGGGTGGTCTAGTCGTTACCATTCTGGTATCAGTGATTTCAATTATTATTAGTTTTATCCTAGGAACTCTAATCGGAATTATCCTATTTGAAAAAGTTCCCTACTTTACCAAAACGGTTCGTTTCATTTCCAACACCATCAGAAATCTTCCTTTACTGCTTCTTATCTTCTTCACCTTCTTCGCTTTACCAAAGTTAGGGGTGGAGTTGAATTCCTTTGCGGCCACGGTCGTTGCCATGTCGGTCTTTGAAGCCAGCATGGTTGGTGAGATTATCCGTGGTGGCTTACTCTCAGTTGGAGTTGACCAGGCTGAAGGTGCCCTTTCAACCGGGATGAATAAGGCCCAAACGTTATGGCACATCCTGTTGCCACAGGCCCTAAAGAAGTCCATTCCACCACTGATTTCCCAATTCATTTCACTAGTTAAGGATACTTCGTTAGCAACCGCCATTGTCCTTCCAGAACTAACCTTTAGGTCTCAGGTCATCTACGGTCAGAACCCTAATTACATGATCCCGATGTTTGTCACGATTGCCATCATGTACTTCATTATTAACTACGGACTCTCCTTACTTGCAAAATGGTTTGACAAAAGAATGGTCTAGCCTGCACAAATTGCTTCCCTTTCCCTTGATTTTGAGCTACATTGGATGAGGGCATATGGGAGGTTAATGCATGTTGACAAACAAAATTAAAATCACAGCAACAATGACGAGTAAGAATCAAATTACGATTCCAAAAACCGTCCGTGACATTCTCAATCTTAAGCAAAACGACCAACTGGAATTTACAATTCAAAAAGATGGTTCGGTAACAATGGCACCTAAAGAATCCTTTGAAGGGTTTTGGAAAATAGTTGAAGATCAGGAAAAGAAATACGGTAACGTCAGCAGTTCGGAACAAGATTGGGGCCCTGATCAGGGGTCGGAGGTTATCGATTAATGAATTATAAACAAGGTGAGATTTACTTCGTTAATCTTGAACCGGCACTTGGCACCGAAACCAAGAAAAAACGTCCGTGTCTGGTGGTTAGTAACAATCACTATAATCATCTAATGAACACGGTGATTGTAATCCCAATCAGTTCTTCCGCTAAGTACTTGGAAGAAAAGAAGTACGTGAAATCACCACTATACTTTCAGGTCAATAACAAAAACGTTCATGGGACTGCCATGCTTCAGCACGTCCGAACCGTGGACATGGAAGTTAGAAGTGAAACCAAGTTGGTCGCGAAATTAGACGATCGGGACATGCGGAAAATTACTAATAATATTAAACAGTTCTTTTAAAGGATACGAAAAAGAGGCCACACGAAGGTGTGACCTCTTTTTTATATGGATCCCTTCTAGTCAATTGACTAGAAAAGAAGACGCTGAGCTTCATTGCATGATAACGACTCCACAAAAGTCACATACAATTGGATAACTCTAATGCAACTTCATTTTTATTATAGCAATCAATTCGTCAATTTAGAATAAACCATGTTTTTTATTTATTCTAAATGATATAAAAAGCAGCGGACAACCTGTCTACTGCTTTCTTGTATTCATAAGTCATATGCAGATGGCATAGGTTGCAAAAATAAATATGTGGCTCAATTTTATTTTCGGATAAATAATTGTTCCAACAACATTTGGTCCACATCATTTAATGAAATGATTGTTTCTCATGAATTTAATCGATAATCTTAAATAAAGACATTTAAGTAATTAATTAAGGAGAGCAATAATCATGAAAACCAAAGAACTTGTTTATGACGCACTATTTGCCGCAATCGTCGTTGTGTTAGGCCTCTTTCCACCGCTGACACTGCCGTTTATCCCAGTTCCAATTACGCTACAAAGTATGGGCATCATGCTTCAGGGAAGTTTTCTAGGTAAGAAAAACGGCTTTCTAAGTGCCCTACTGGTAGTCATCCTGGTCTTAATTGGACTGCCAGTCCTTTCAGGTGGACGTGGCGGCTTAGGGATTTTAGCGGGTCCGACCGGTGGTTACTTCATCATTTGGCCCATTGCCGCCTTTCTTATTGGCTTCCTAGTTGAAAAATTGTGGAAGAAGATTAATTTCTGGAAGTATCTTGTTGCTAATGTCATCGGTGGTGTGATTCTGATTGATGTTTTTGGGGCCCTGTACCTTTCAGTGATTGCCCACATGTCAGTGACGGCCTCACTAGTTTCAAACTTAGCCTTCATCCCTGGTGATATCATCAAGGCCGTAATCGTTAGTCTAATCTGCGCTTCCACCAAGAAAATTAGTCTGGTGTTACAACTCAAACATGAATAATTTTATCTTTGGCACATACGCAAACAATCATTCCTTCATGCAGCAATTAGATCCGCGAACCAAGCTCATCAGTATCACGCTCATAACGATCACGTTCATGTGGTCAACCACGACCATTCAAATTGGAATTGGTGCTTTAGGACTAATTGGTCTGTATCACCTGGCACACATCAAGGTAAGCATGGCACTTAGTTCCATCAAGCCCATTTTATTTATTTTAGTGTTTATTTTAATTTATCATGGAATTTTTCCAACCAATCAGAATTTATATATAAATCAAATGAACGTGGGTGGTTGGCTTTATGGAAGCCAAATTTGCGTCAAAATCATCCTTCTGCTTCTAATGGCCGCGCTTTTATCGTTTACGACCAGTCCATCCTATTTATCGCAGGCAATCTCGCGACTACTGAGACCATTAACTTATCTGCATCTACCTGTATCTGAGTTTTCGTTAATGATTACCCTCACCCTGCAGTTTATTCCCATCATTTTAGGTGAACTAAACGACCTGAAAGTTGCCCAAACCAGCCGTGGGGTTGACTTTACTTCATCAAAATTGACCAAGAAAATCAAACTCCACGTTCAACTCATTATTCCACTGTTGTACGCGGTCACAAACCACGCTAATAAGCTAGCCAATACTTTAGATGCCCGTGGCTACACGCCTAAATCTCAATCAACTAGATATCACGAAACCCAGTTTAGTATGCGAGATACTATCTTTGACGGCGGTGTCATCATCTACTTAGCTTTAATTCTTACTTTAAGGTCATTTTAAAACTATCTTGAATCATCTTTTGGACCTGTTTTGAATCAACTTCACCAAGCACAACCGTAATCCAGTGCTCCTTGTTCATGTGATAAGCCGGTAAATATCCCTTAGACTGTTTCAAAAGTCCGGCAACATCTGGATCAACTTTCACGTCTAAGACATCGATCTCATCGGTTCCGTTTAATCCTAACTTATTTTGAGGCACGTTCATGACCAAGCCAAACCACTTCTGGTCATCTTTGTGACGAAAAGCCAAGTACTTCGGATATTCTTTAAAAGGTCGATCTGGTTCAACATCAAACTTCTTTTTAACGTATTCAACTACATCATCACGATTATTCATTTTAATTCCCTAACCCATTCTTAACCTGATACTCATGACTGAATTCAGAAACAGCTTTCATGGCATTCATCACATCTATTGGTGTTACTGAAACTGGTAAATTAGCCATGGTGTCACTTGGATCACACGCTTGAGTGGCTGCCTTCATTAACTCTTCATCACTAGCTTTCCCTAACTTCAGATCCGCTAGCGTCGTTGGTAAGCCAAACTCAAGATCAAATTTCAAATACTTCTCAAATTGACGGTGATCAGAACCAGTCAGAACCAACTCACATAGGGTTCCAAAGGCGACCTTCTGTCCGTGAGATAACTGGTCAATCTCACCACTTAAAGCCGTAAAGCCATTATAAATGGCGTGAGCAGCTGCTAATCCACCACTTTCAAAACCAATTCCACTAAGAAGCGTGTTGGCTTCAGCGACTTTATCAAGTTCGGAAGTAGCCGATCCAACCACGTTTGAAGCCACTGCCAAACTGCCATATTTAAACAACGTTTGTTCACACATTTGTCCAATCGCTTCGCCAGCAAGGGTTGATTTTCCACCTAGCATGTTCGTCCCGTTCGACTTGCGGGTATCTGTCGCCTCAATGTTAGTCGCCATGGCATCAGCCATTCCTGAAATCAGAAACTTGACTGGCGCCTGACTAATCACCTTGGTATCAAGAATCACCATGTCAGGATTCTTCTTATAAAAACGATAGTGGTCAAATTGACCGCTGTCAGTGTAAATTACCGATAACCGTGAACATGGCGCATCCGTCGAGGCAATCGTTGGGGCAATCACTACGGTTGTGTTCAAGTTGTCAGCAATCGCTTTGGCACTATCGGACACCTTGCCACCGCCCAGACCAATGACAATGTCATCATCGTTATTTTGCCCAATCTTAGTGACCCGATCAATCTCACTTTCAGATGACTCCCCGGCAAAATCAACGACGGTTACGTCAAAGTCATGTTGTTTCAAGTAATCAGCAAAGTTATTTCCAACCATTCTTAGTTCCGTCCCACTTGATAAAAGTAGCACCTTTTTCCCAAACTTACCGATTCGGTCCGCACTGTTCATTAATACATCTGAACCTTGGACATAATTACTAGGACTTGCATATAATTCAACCATTTTTTACTCCTCCTTTAAACTGTCATAATTATATTATTCACAAATTAAGAAGTAAATCATTTGAAAAAGGCATAAGAAAAAGCCGGGACGCTTGTCCCGACTTTTTAGACTTGTTCATCTAAACTATTAAAATACTCAACCTTGATATCTTTATCAGTAATAATCAGTTTAGTGATACTACCGTTCTTAGCTGGTTCACCAATATCCAACGCTGGATTATAACGATCAACGATGGAACGAATGGTCATCCCATGAGAAACAATCAGGATCTTGTCACCATCCTTGGTGTTTTTTCGGATTCGATCAATTCCACGGTCAACTCGCTTCCAAAACGTCTTGTTGTCCTCCGCATTATTGTACAAATCGGCTCTGGCAATCAAATCACGAGCCTTTTCAAGACCAAAGTTTTTGAGCACCCCAGCCTCAGAAGTCGTCTTGACCTGCTCACCAACAAACTGCCACATCTGCTCCAAGTTTTCACCCTCAAAGTAGCCGTGGAACTGTTCCCGTAATTCGGGGAACTGATAACTAATGATGTTAATGTTATTGTTGTTGGCTTGCAAAATATGGTGGGCGGTTTGAATGGCTCGACCAGAATCACTACTAAAGGCCGCATCAAAATTGATGTCCTTCAATCGTTCACCAGCGTTATCGGCGTCCTCAAGTCCCTTTTTGGTCAAGGGTGAATCAATCCAACCTTGTACCTTGTTATAAAGATTCATATAGGTTTGTCCGTGTCGTACTAAGTATGCAGTTACTTTCATAATTTATTACCTCACTCGTTTCCTTAACTCTAACCCAATTATAACAAAAAACATTCCCAAAGTATTTTGGGAATGCTAATTTCTATTTATTTCGTTTTCGATAGAATAGCCACTCGCAGAATGCCCCCAAAATTCCAACTAGGGTCAAAAGCAATCCCAGGATCAATCCTGGAGTGCGGTAATGGAAGTGAAGGGTGTGTTTACCGGGCTTTAATTTTATCCCAGTAAGGCCGTCAGCAACCATCAAAGTCTTGACTTTCTTGCCATTCTCAGTCACGTGCCATCCCTTGTCATAAGGAATACTCAATAAGAGCACGTTGCGCTTTGAACTCGTCTTAACGTGACCAGTGAAATCGGATCCTGAAAGTTTCAGGTTCTCAGGATGATCCACTCTCAGCTTGTATGGCTGAGTTTCGTCAACAAATTGATTGAAAGCCACACCGTCTAAGCCAGAGAAGCTCTTTAATAGACTCTTCTCCTTCAGACTATTAGAAGAAATAATCTTAACCGTAAATTTCTGTCCTTTATCAAAATGACCTAACTTAACGTTTTCAGTCCCGATCATCCGGTATCTTTCAGGAATCTTCTTGCCATTCACAAAGATTTTATCCTTGTAGAGGTTGGCCTGACTCAGATACATGTATTGGTTACCGGAAATAACCGGATTAACCGTCAAATTATACTTGTATCCGTCCACCGTATCCATTTGTCTAGTATCGTATGGATCAACCGTCTGATAACGGTACTTACCAGAATTATTAACGGTAACCTGAGCCTTATGCATGAACTTCTTCTTGGTTCCGGACTCGTCTTGAACGAAACGATTCAAGTTCTTAAAAACATGACCCTTGTTTAGTTTGGTCTTAACAATCCGATCAGAAACCGCATAGCCCAGTCCACTATAGCGTTCATTCTTTTTATTGATCGTCTGACCATTTTTCAAAATGGTTAACCGATTAGTAACTCCAAGTAGTTGGTCGGTAATCGGCGAACTACCAATCACGCTAACCCGGCGCACGTTTCTTGACGATAATCCCAGATTAGAAAGGACTGCTTGAGTATGCATGTTTAAAGTTGAACTATAGCCACTTACCCCACGGTAATTAAAGATAATTCCATCATTATACTGGTTGTAATCCTGATCAAAGATCCCACTGTACAGTTGATTATTCACGTCATTACGATGGAACGTCGTTTGATTCTTCTTATTATCAACTTTTTGGTCAATAATGCCTTTAGACTGGTTATAGGCATTTTCAAATTTTTTCTGATTCCCAAACATTGCAGGAGCATTCCTAAACGCATCAATCCGTCGTCCCTGAAGGGAAAGATAGAGGTTAACTCCCATCTCAACACACAGGACTGCGAAAAGCAGGTACCAAATCTTTTTGCCGTAGCGATTCGTTGCCATTAACAACAACGTGGTTACTAAGACAAAGATTAAAGCATAAATTAAGTGGGAATTCCCAGCAATAAGCTGAATGCCATACTGATGCATGTGGTTAAATAAGGCAACCAAATCGCCACAACCGTACCCAATTACTAACAGGAAGGAAACGATTAAACCAGCGTTTTTAACAACTCGATTGTCCTTAAACGCTCCGTTAATGTAAGCTTCATATGCGAACATGATGGTCACAAAACCGAACATGAAGGCTTCTCTATACGGGAATCCAGCTGGATTTTGGAACATGTGCCAAATAGTGTTAAAAGTGGTAATCCACATCCCGACGAAAATTGCCCCAACTAGCCAGAAGGAAGCGTGTTTCTGTCGTTTCGTAATCTTCTTCGATAACCAGAACACCAGGAGGCCCATGATGAAGATCGTACCCACAAAGATACTGGGATCATGGGACAAACGGCCCATAAAGTTATTGGCTCCCACCCCAAGATTAACAAAAACAGCAGGACTAAACCTTGGATAAGGCAGAAAGTCCCAGATTTTGAATAATCCCTTACTGGTTGAAAGCATCCCCACAATTGATGGAATCAACATGAAACACGACAACAGGGCGGCAATGATCGAACTAACGACGTACTTACACGTCATGGAACCATGAACCTTTAAGTAATGCCAAAACCCAGTTTTAGCTGGACGGTTCAAAAAGACGAGGTAGACAAAATAGATCAAAGAGTAAATACACAGCATATAGCCCATGTAGTAATTCATGATAATGATGGCCGTCAAAGCGACGACGTATCCGCCCCATTTCCCCTTATAAAACAGTCGTTCAATTCCAAGGGTTAAAAGCGGTAGAATCATTAAAGCCTCAAGCCACATGAAATCATAGAAGTAGAGGGCAACGTAACCACTCAAACTGTATGCTACGGCAGCCATGATTTGCATCATGTCCTGTCTGTGATACTTCACCTTCAAAAAGAAGGCCATTGACCAACCAATTAGTCCGATCTTAATCAAAATGATGATTGAGATCAGAATTGGCATGTGAACCACACTGAACCATGAAACCAATAAGTTCAGAGGACTCATTAAATAGTAAGTGTAGATCGGAACAGTATTATCACCAATCGAGACCAAAAACGAGTATGCACTAAAGGTATGATGGAGCATTTGATCACGAAGTAACTTAAAAAATGGCATGTACTGCGTGAGCAAATCACTGATAAGTAGATTATGGTTACCAAATGGTGTTATTCCGTAAATTGCGAAGACGATGGAAGCCACTACGACCGGAATGATAAATGCGGCCGCGTAGTATTTCCAAACATGCATTTTCTTTTTCATAGCTAAAAAATCCCTCGATATTAATATTTGTAAAATTATGTAACCACAGTTCATTGTATTATATTTTTGTGACGTAACCTAACAAATGTGACAATTCTTTAGGAATAATTTGTTAGTTCAATCATTTAACGCTAGCGTCTTTGACAAAACCAGCTAGCCTTCATAACTAGGATACGTCAATTATTCCAATTAACTTCCCTTAAAGTTAAATATCTCCCTAAATTACGTCATTTAACATTTCAATGGTGGTTTATTTCTTAAATTTTGGTAAAATGAATTTAAGCTTAGGCTAATAAATAAAAAGGAGTGTTCATATGTTTAGTAAAACAAAGGGCTTTGACCCGTTTTCACTGGTTATCGGAATCCTGAGTGTGATCTTATCACTCTTCATTTTGAAGAATCCATTGAACTCATTTAAGGCATTAGTTTTCGTCATTGCCATCTTGTCAATCGTTGAAGGGATCTTCAAGATTGCTGAAATTTCTCAACTAGACAAATCATTAGGGATGTCACCAGTTTGGCTTGTCATTAACGGTGTGCTTGATATCATCATTGGTATCTTGATCTTCTTAGACCCTGCCGTTGGTGGAATCTACATCTGGTTGATGTTATCAATCTGGTTCATCATCGATTCATTGTTTGAACTATGGTACAGTCGATTTGCCGAAAGAAACCACAAGGGTTACTTCTGGTTTGAAGTCATTCTTGGTATTATTGGCTTGATCTTAGGAATTGTTCTATTATTCCAACCAGCCATGGCAATGTCAGTTGCATTATTCTTAGTGGCATTTTACTTCATGTTCTTTGGAATTTTGTTAATTGTTCGTTCATTCTAATCAAAAATAAAAGATCGCGGATTCGCGATCTTTTTTTGTACCATTAATTATTTGCGATCCTTATTTGGTTCTTCAGGACGGTCACTACGTTCGATGTGTTTATGAATTTCCTTCCCATCGGTTGAACGGTTTTCATGGCCACGATCCTTTTTGTGATCGTCTTTTTCTAACTTATGCAATAAGTTCTTTTCTTGTTTTTCACTAGGTCTTCTGTCACTCATACTAAACCCTCCTCTTCTGTTTATACGTTCCCATTATATCATTATCATCGTGGCTTTCATAAAGAATCATTTCCAAAAATGGTTTAATTGCCTTTTGAAAAGATTCATGCTAGTTTCTAGATAACGAAAATGAAGGAGAAAATACTATGAAATATGGAGTTACTGCCGGAACGGGTCGTTTCGGTGAACGTGCTATCTTGGGCTTGATTCGACTGGTCCCTGTCGAAGACATCGTCGTAATCGCTAGAAACACGGAAAAAGCCAAAAAGATGTATCCTGCGGGAGTTGAAATCAGAAAGGGTGACTATAATGACACTGAAAGTCTGAATCAGGCCTTTGATGGAATTGACAAGCTCCTATTTGTCTCATCGCAACCTGATCCAGAACATCCCCGCTACGTCCAACACGAAAACGTGGTCAACGCCGCCGTCAAAGCTAAGGTCAAGTTTATCGCTTATACGAGCTTCCCCCACGCTGACATCGCCAAGGTGCCACTAGCAGAGGACCACGCCAAGACCGAAAAATTAATTGAGGCAACTGGCATCAACCATTCCTTTCTTAGAAACAACTGGTACCTAGAAAACGACCTCGACCTCATCAAACGTTCCGCTAAGGGAGCGGCTTTTATCTTCTCCGCTGGTGACGGCAAAGTTGGCTGGGCCGAAGAGAAATACTACGCGTTTGCGGCGGCCAAGGTCATGGCAAGCGACGAAAAGACCAAGGATGTCTATGAGTTCTATGGCAACGAACACACCTACGCCGACCTAGCAGCCTCAGTCGTTGCCAATACCAATAAGGACTTTAAAGTTAACTTGTTAAACGATGACAACTACCGCCAAGCTTTAGCAAAACGTGGCTATGACAAGGGTTCAATTAATTTCATGGTCGGCGTTCAAGGCATGATCAGGGCCGGGGTCTTAGATGAAAACATCGACGAACAGGCCGTCAAATTTGGCATGACTCATCAAGAAATCTTGGCAAACAATACTGACAACGATCCGGACCTGCCGCAGGTCATTGGTAGACCACTACCAACCCTTGATGAACAGGTTAAAGATTTATTATCCACTAAACCATCATATGAAATCTAAGCAAAAGAAGTTCTTTGATTAAAATTTTAATCAGAGAGCTTTTTTAAACCCATTGATTGCATGATTTCCCCAAGTGTATTAACTTAAACTTAATTAAAGACTAAACTTTCTAGCAGAATCGAAGTGAGTAACCATGCGGCAAGAATCACTTTTTAATAATCAAGACCAAAACGTCCCCTTGGCCAGTCGGGTTCGTCCCAAGACTTTAGACCAATTTGTGGGACAGCAAAATCTCCTTGGAGAGGGAAAAATTTTAAGAGAACTAATTGAAAACGACCAGGTTTCTTCCATGATTTTCTGGGGACCACCTGGGGTTGGTAAAACCACTTTGGCCGAAATTATCGCCAGAAAAACGCAATCAAACTTTTATAGTTTCAGTGCGGCCGACAGCAGCATCAGCAAAATTAAAAAAATCATGCGTCAGGCTGAGCAAGATCAAGCAATTGGGCAAAAAACGATTGTCTTCGTCGACGAAATTCATCGTTTCAACAAAGCCCAACAGGACGCCTTTTTACCCTACGTCGAACAGGGTAGCATCATCTTGATTGGAGCCACCACCGAGAATCCGTCGTTTGAAGTCAATTCGGCGTTACTATCACGCTGTAAGGTCTTCGTCCTGCACGCTTTAAAACCGTCTGACGTGGTTAGGCTCTTAAGCAACGCCTTAAAGAATCCTAATGGCTTTGGCAAACAGAACATCAAGATTGGCAAAGATGAAATTAACGAAATTGCTAATTTTGCTAACGGTGACGCCCGAAAAGCTTTAAACACCCTGGAAATGGCCGTCCTCAACGGTGACAAAAAAGACGGTGTCACTAAAATAACGTTAGATGGTCTGAAACAACTGATTGGTAATAAGTTTGTGCTGTACGACAAAAATGGCGAAGAACACTACAACATTATCTCAGCTTTGCATAAATCGATGCGTAATAGTGACGTTGACGCCGCCATTTACTGGCTTTCCCGTATGCTAGATGGTGGAGAAGACCCGCTTTACATTGCCAGACGACTGGTGCGGTTTGCAAGTGAAGACGTTGGCTTAGCTGATACCAACGCCTTAAACGTTGCCATTAACGTGTTTCAAGCCTGTCAGTTTCTGGGGATGCCAGAGTGTGACGTCCACCTCGTAGAGGCCGTTACGTACCTCTCACTCGCACCAAAATCAAACGCCCTCTATAAGGCACGACTGGCGGCCAAGAAAGACGTCAAGGAAACCGCTGACGATCCCGTTCCACTGCAAATCAGAAACGCTCCCACCAAGTTGATGAAAAACTTGGGCTACGGGAAAGGATATGAACTCGCGCATAACTATCAAGACAAACTAACGACGATGAAAACGATGCCACCATCAGTTGAAGGCCACGTCTACTACAAACCCACGAGTGAAGGCCATGAGATCCGGTTCAAGGAACGCCTTAAACAAATCAAGAAGTGGCATGAACAACATGATAATAAAAATTAAGTCAAAAAATTGCCAGCCCGATGTTTAATCAGAGCTGACAATTTTAATTTACTGTAATTTTAAGAAAAATCGACGCTACTAATAATTAAATAACGCCCCAAATACAACTAATACCAACATAATCAGTCCGAGAATCCAGAAATTAGCCGCAAACAAACCAATCGTAGCGACTAATAGAAACATCAACAAAAGACAACCACAAGCGGCACTGCTGATAAACTCAAACAGTAACCAGACCAGAAACAAAAAAATAAAGATTGATATTGCAACAGTCATTTTTCGCCTTTCTAAGATACGATTAATTCATACACTTTATATTTAAACACAAAAAATGAACCTCTCAAAGTTCCTTTAGAGATTCATAATATTACATATTTTAAAAGTAAACAACGAATAATTATAACATACTGTAAGAAGCCTCATTACAATAATTACAATTTGCTATCAAGTAATTGTTGAAACTGGTCCATGGTATCATCAAACTTCGGTAGTTTCCCCATATCCTGGGCATTTTCAACAATTTTAATAACCAAATCGTTGAATGGAGTCTTGATTCCATATTTCTTGCCCGTCTCGGAGATCACTCCATTGATGTCATCAACCTCAGTCTTTCTGCCCTTCTCCAAATCTTGCAGCATACTGGCCTTTAGATTCTTACTGTTGTTCATCGCGGACTTCAGGTAGGACAACTGTGCTGGTTCATCATTGGGATGTTCGATAGTAAATGAACTGAGGTCATGATTTCCCATTTTGGCAAATTTCACACCGTCAGCATGACCGACCTTTAATCCTTCATTGACGATTTTTAGCGCACTCTTTAAGCCAACCTCACTATCAGCAACCTGTCCAAACATAGCATCACTTGCGGCTGATAACCCACTAAACGATGAGTTAACCAAAAGTTTAGACCATTTGGTTCCAAGTAAATTATCGGAAATGATGGTGCCACCAACGTGACTCAGCACGTCTTTGACCTTCTTAATGCGGTCGGTGTCTTTCCCGTCAAGTTCACCAATCTGAAACGCCGCATTTTCAAAGGCAGGAAGTGCCGTGGTCAATTCGGATTCCGTGTGGTTAAGTTGGGTCCCACCAAATTCAACCGAACCAGCAACGATGTTTGCGGGATCAATGACCTTTGAAATCGCAATTTCTGGAACCCCGTTTTGAAGTGAAACTAAAGTTCCATCCGGTTTCAACACTTCTTTAACCTTGGGAAGAACTTCATCATTATGAGTCTGCTTGGTTAAAAGTAAGATGAGATCATACTCGTCCGATTTTAATTCATCTGGAGTCTTGGCCGATACAGAAACGGTAAAGTTAGCCGTATCAGTAACCGTCGCACCCTGATCATTTAAATCCTTAACGTGCTGGGGATTGTTGGCAATCAAATCTACGTTGTCTTTGCCGTATGCTTTGGTGAGATATGCACCAATAATGGTCCCAAGTGAACCAGCGCCGTAGACTGCAATTTTCATTATTACCATACTTCTTTCTTTTTGGAATACTTTGGAATACATGGAGAAGTATGTCGCTGTGAAGCGGGAATGTCAAAAACGAGGGCTTATAAAAAATCATTAATGATATTTTGTGAATTAGATTTTCTAATAAAGCAAACCATAAACAATAAACTAACAAGTACCACAATCGACATCGTTGTAACAGCCGAGACAATCTCACTAGCGGGAAGGACTTCATGGATTCCATTACTAGCTGAAGTCGTAAAATTCCACAAGAAGTGCATCAACATTGGAAAAAGAATGGTTCTGGTCCGAAGATAAATCACACCATTAATGATTCCCATTGAGATCGTGAACAGGACCTGAACCAGCGTTATCCATAATCCTTGATGAAGGGTTTCAATGTTAATTAAGTGAGTTCCCGAGAACATCAGACTACTAACCATGACCGCTATGAGACAAATAAGATGGGTTTTATTTTTTAGAACGGGAAGCAAGATTGACAATAACATGGTTAAAATGACTCCTCTAAAAAGAAATTCCTCTAAAACGCCTGAGCCTAACGAAATTATCAATAGCTTAATCATTGCCGTTCTAAAGATATCTACGGAAGACAGTTGCAATACAACTAAGCAAATATAAATTAGTATTATTACATCAATTATCCACTGCTTTTTAAACGAGATGTTTGATTTTAAGTAAATTGGCTGTTTTAACCACCAAAAATTTACCAAATAGAAAAACAAAAATAAAACGACGTATGTAACCGCAAATACAGCAATTCCCTTATTGGTAAGTTCATAAATTAAGTGAACACATGGAAATGATATTAAAATAGCAAAGTAAAACACAATTAATTGAAATAAATGATTTTTGGTTAACGACTTAATTGAAAACACATCCTTAAGTATTTAGGTATAAAAAATGAGTGTTGATAGGCACTCATTTTATCTTTTAATTATAAAATAATAAAACATCTTTCAGTGTGAAATTTAGTTAATCATGATTATTAACTAGCTTGTTGTATTTTTTATAAAAGTCCTTCGTATCCGTATACGCCAAACGATACAACTCATAGTAATTGTTATACTCTTCGTGTCTTTCTGGATTGGGTTCAATTTTTTCATTAATCTTGACCCACTTCTGGACTGCTTGTGGTTGAATTTGATTCAATCCAATTCCTGCCAGAATGGCACTTCCAAGGTCGGCTTCACCACCAGAATCAGTCGTTTTGACGGTCTTACCCGTCACATCCGCAATGATCTGGACCATTTTTTTAGAGCTGCTAACACCACCAACTAGAGTAAACGAGTCGCCAATATGATCCCCAAACTGTTCAATACTCTGACGAACGGAATAGGCAATGGCCTCCTGAAACGCCTTAAATAACTCGTAACGTTTTGTCGTCATTGAAATCCCAAAGATGGTTCCCCGAACGTTAGAATCCCAAACTGGACTGCGTTCTCCCATAAAGTACGGTAAAACAACCAAGCCGTTGCTACCAGTGGGAACGTGCTCACTCTCTTCGTCCAGCATTTTCGTACTGTTATTATTATCAACTTCCTGAGCGAATTCACGGGTGAACCACGCAATTACCGCGCCAGCCGTGTTAGCTCCGGCAAAGTTATAGTAGTATTCCTTCGGTTTGTAAGCGTACGGCCAAATAATCAGATTGTCATCTTTAAGTGGCTTGTCGGTCACAAGCGCCGCATTCATTGACGTTCCTAATGCAATCGTCATGCGACCGGTGCCAAGGACGCCAGTTCCAACCGTCGCTGGTCCAACGTCAACCCCAGTATTAAAGATTGGTGTTCCAGCTTCGATGCCTAGCCTTTGCGCCCACTTGTCAGTGACTTGACCGGCGACATCCGTGCTAGCAATCATCTTTTGTGGCAATTTTTTTAAATCAATGCCTAATTTAGTGGCCAGTTCAGTTGACCACTCATCATCATTAATGTTGAAAATCCCCGCTAAGTTACCAGCCGCAGAGTAATTAATACTGATGTTCCCCGTTAACTTGTAAATGACGTACGATTCTGGTGGCAAAAATTGATAAGTGTCGCGGTACAACTCCGGCTTGTTTTGTTTCAGCCACATAATTTTAGTGTAACCGTAATACGGATCGGCCAAGTTGCCAGTGATATCCATCAGTTCTGACTTACTGACAAGTTTCAGTGCTTCTTCGGTTTCTTTTGTAGCCCGGCGATCCATCCAAATTAACGCGGGACCGTGTGGTTGACCACTTTTGTCAATTGGAACTCCAGAACCACCGTAAAGACCGTCGATGCCAATACCAATGATGTGGGTACTATCGACTTTTTGGGCCAATTTTTTAATCAAGGACGTCACCGCCTGGAGCCAGTCGTCAGCATTCTCTTGCGCCCATTCTGGATGTGGGGTTTCTAACTGATATGAAGCTTTGTCTTGAGCGATAATTTCACCAGTGGTCGTCATCAAGATGGCTTTGGTGCTTGAGGTGCCGATGTCAATTCCTAAAATGTATTGGGTCATGGGAAGTCTCCTTTGCGAAATAAAGTGAGCTGTTTGATGACTTAAGTTTAGCTTATTGAGAGTAATTTGTTAATGAGTGAACATAAAACAATGTATCTCAAAAATAAGTATTACAATTCCATCTCAGTTGCTAGCTTGTGATTATCATGATGTTCAATTACTAGCCTTTCAAAAGCACTTCTATTCTTTGCCATCTGAAACAATGCATCTTGTTGAGTACTTTGTACAATATGGTTATTTTCAATCTGGTTCAGTGTTCCATATCCCATCCCCAATGTTTTAGCAAAGTCCCTACTAGACAATCCATAACTATTCCTGAGCTTTCTAACATCTGTTGGCACCATAAACCCCTTTAATTTACGGTAAGCATCAAATATCTTATGAATATTTTCATCTGGATCATTAAAATCCAGCCATTTTTCACCTGATTCATCAACGAGAAAATGTTCGTTAACATTAACATCTACGCCTTTAAAATTGACAGTTTTATTTTCGTAGACATCTTGGTATTGACCAGTTTGGTCTGTTTCTGGATTATATAATAATTTCGTCATTATTTTCTCCTTCCTACTTATAACGATACTGTATTGGATATTCAGCAATATGAATTGAAATCCAATATACTGAATTCTTCTTCAATTGAAATTTTAAATACAAATCATAATTTAATCTAGTTAACCCGAATACCCAAATGTCTCCAAAAATTGATGGAATGTGGTTATCACTTTCTGGACCACAAACATAATCCTTCCAAGAAAGATTGTCATAAAATTCATGATTCCTACTGAATCCATATCTAATTTAATTTGAGTTTCCAGGTTTTTAGAGCGTCTGCTTACCTACCAAGTTGATCGATTTTGTTCGATCTTCTTTAAAACACTTTTAACTTTAGGCTTAGATGCATTATTCATGGTGCTTATCACCATATCTCCCTTGGCTAATATCATTATACCATTTGTTTCTAATCAGAAACAAAACAATAAATTAACCAATAATAAAAACCACTTAGTTAAATTATTTAACTAAATGGTTTACATCGTGCATATACGCATTAATTACTTATCTTCACAGAGACTTTTTCATAAAAAATACTTTTCTGTTACATCCTACAACTCATACATATACTTCACATCATCCGCCTGGGCATCGGATTTAATCAACAACGTCTCAAACAAATCGGTTAAGCCGACAATTTCATTGGTATGAAAAGTAATGGTGTTCTCTTTTTTATCAATCTCAGTATCAAACGCATTTTCAGTAATACGCCAGTTTTCGTTGGTCCAGTCTTCCTGATTAAAGGCCTGAAAGGCAATGTAGTTATTAATCAACATCTCACCTTGTTTGGACAACCAAGCAAGTACGTTCAGGTCAATGCCTTGAAAACCCTCCCTTAAGTCTGGCTGCAAAATCTTCTCTGGATCATATGGCTGAAAGACCTCTAAATCAATGTTGTCCTTAATCAAATACTTTTTAGCCCCAATGTAACCACGTTGAAGCGAAGCAATGGTGGCCTCTTTCATCTTGTCATCCATGGGTTGCTCAAATTGACCGTAGACCTCCATGAAAGTTGAAAGGAACTTCTGCTGGTCCCGCTGGACGTGGTCGTAGAATTCATCCCCATTGTGATTCATATCAGCCGCTAGTGCTTCCACCGTCGACGGAATATCATCCCGATTAAAGTCAACGTTGACCATGTACACCCCAATTGCAGCGTTTGACAAATAATTATCGACGATTACGTCCATGATTTGCTGCGGAATCGGTCTGACCTTGTTGAAATCAAACTGATTACTGTTATCGTTGACTCCTGTCACTACCAATCGTTTAAACACTCGCCCGTTATCTGCCTTAATAATATGTTTCATTTTAAATACTCCATTCATTAATTGATTGTGATTATGACTATACAACATCACACATTTTTACAAAAGTCATTTCACATCAATTTATCGAAAATAAAAGAGACTTCACGACTGAAATCTCGATTTCATTATTTACTTTTTAGGATGCTCAAGATTTACCAAGAAATCACGGGTCATTTCGTTTGTCCGGTATGGATAACGTCCGTTTCGATCCGTTACCCGGTGAAGTGGCAACACGATCCAGATGGGACTTCTTGAAATGGCAGCCTCCACTTTATCCTGACTAACACCAGAACGGTCTGCCAGATCGGAAACCGTAACTAATTCACCAAACGGAATCTGGGCAATTTCGTTCCAAACCAACCGGTCTTCATCAGAACCGTACCCCATAAAATCAGTTGGCAAATCAAGACTGGTTGACTTACCTCGCAAATAGTTTTTAATTGTTTTACGATACTGCAAGCTGTGCTCACTATTTTTGGCGTACTCAAAATGATCATTCGTATAAAAATCAAGCAGTTGAGACACTCCTTGACCTGGACTGCTTACGAAATTCAATCCATGATCGTCAATCGTGAAGAAGACTTTATCCCCGTTAACATGAACGGAATCCCAATACAATCTTTGCATTTTTTTACCTCATCCCACTCTTTCCATATCATCATTTTATCATAAAATGTGATGGTAACCTAACTCCAGGGAAACAATTATCGCCGTCTGCGTGGTATCCTAGGGGTAGAATACGAAAAAGGAGAACGCTTATGACTAAAGAAATGAATGCCGTTGGTTACACAAAATACCTACCAATTGATGACCCCAAGAGTCTGTTTGATTTCACCACCGAAGTGCCCAAACCGGAACCACACGACCTGTTAGTAAAAGTGGCTGCCGTTTCGGTTAACCCAGTGGATGTTTTCACCCGTGAAGCTCAAAAAGAGCCACTAAAAGAACCGAAAATTATCGGATGGGATGCCGTTGGAATCGTTGAGGTAGTTGGTTCTAAGACCAATCGTTTCAGGGTTGGTGACCGCGTCTTCTACGCCGGTTCACACGTTCGTCCAGGTAGCGATAGTGAGTATCAGGTGGTTGACGAACGCATCGTTGGCATTGCCCCGAAGAAGTTAGACAATGCTCACGCTGCCGCCATGCCACTCACTAGCCTAACGGCGTGGGAGGCCATGTTTGAACAGATGAACATTGACTTTTACGACCGTGACGAACAGAACCACAATAAATCAATCTTAATTATCAATGGTGCTGGTGGAGTTGGTTCAATTGCGACCCAATTGGCCCACCGCGCTAACCTCAAAGTCATTGCCACTGCTGGAAAAGATGAGACGAAACAGTGGGAACTCGATCACGGCGCCGACATCGTTGTTGACTACCACGATGACATCGTTTCAAAGATTCACGACCAGGGCTTCAAATACGTTGACTACATCTTAGATTTACGTAACATCGACGCGTACTGGGACGAAATCTGTGAGTTAATTGCCCCATCTGGCACAATTGTATCAATCACCGGCTCTGGCAAGTCACTCGACATGAGTAAATTAAAGGAAAAACGTGCTCGCTTCGCCTGGGAATACATGTTTACCAAATCCGAATTCCATACTCCTGACATGATCACCCAACACGAAATCTTGGATAAGATTAGTATCATGCTCGATGAGGGGAATTTAGTAAGCACCATGACCAAGCAGTTTGATCCCATCAATGCCGAAAATTTACGAAAAGCTACCAAGTTAGTCGAAAGTAAGCAAATGATTGGGAAAGTCGTGGTGGCCAATGATGAAAACGAAAAATAATAGTGCTACAAAGGAAACCGAAGAACTAAAAAAGAATGGTCAACTCAAAGAGGCACTTGAGGGACAAAAAGACCAGAATCCAGATCACTATTCTGATATTAGTAAAGGCATTAACTGGAATAATCTTTAACACTAAAAAGGATTGAACCTTTCTCAAGGCTCAATCTTTTTTGTATGTCTATTATTTTTTCAACCAATGATAAATTCCCTTAATCATCACGCATCCGACCGTCACAATCCATGCCAACAGTGATAGAGCAACCACTGCCATGAAATGAGCCGGGTTTTGATATCCAACCGTCATCTGATTTTGACCAGCTTTTTCTTTAACCCTTGCCGCTCCAATATCGGAAACGCGATATTGATTACGACTAAGTTTGGCCCCGTTCAGTTTAACCGTCGAACTATGGTACAAAATTACCGGAACGGTTCGATAATCATTCTTCATCTGACTGGTATCAGTGTTCCACTTAACGGTTAAATCACCATTATGGTTCACTTGTTTTTTAAAGCCATGATTATTCATGACATCCGTATGGTACTGCGATCCAACCGAATTAAAGTTGGGATTACCAGAATCATTTGGCAAGTAGTCCCCGTTTGACTCAGAAACGTCGCGCAATGGCTTATCAAGGTTGCCACTTATAAAGTCTAAGCGAACCTGTTTCACGCTCAAATTTTTCTTAAACGGACTCTTAGCTGGTGGCAGGTACTTGCGTGGTGTCTCCACGTTTGGAAGGGCCCTAATCATATTACGCTTAATCGGAGAACTCTTTGGGTTATGCCAAACATCTACACCATACTGAACGTTTGAATATGCAAACCAGAGGGCAACAACCGCCATGACGGATACCACGATCCCGATGAAAATTTTCATGTAATTATAGCGAATATCACCGTGCGATGCACTGATTTTTTCGTACCAGTCACTACTAATCTGACTGATAGATATGAAGAAACCCACCATCAGCAAAATTGCCGCGTACGGAAAGAAACGGTATGGGAACTGGATAAAGTTCTGCATGTAGGTCCACTTCTCACCCATCGCGTTCCAAGGTAGAATTGCCGATGATACTAGGAGAAACAAGCCACCCACAATCGTGACCACGATGTTAGTCAGATTCTTCTTTTTGGCAATAATCATGTAACCCAGTTGGAAGACACAAATTAGAGTCAGCACGATTCCAACTTCATTGGGTAAATTATTATAAAAATTAAAATTAGCCGAATACGTACTCATGTCCTCCATCATAAACGGTGGCATGAGCTCGTTTTTCCCGAAAATGTTCAAGAAGCCCACGAAGTAGTTTCCAGCCAAAATCAACGTTAAGAGCACGTTCAACGCAATCTTGCCTAGATACTGCCACTTAGCTCGGGAACGCCAAAGACCAACGACCGCAAATAGGACTAGCATAATGACCGTGAACAAGGCACTCAGGATGTGCATCTCAAGTAAAATCGCAACGACTAACGCTAATGTCACGTGGATCTTCTTCGGTGAACCGTCCATTAAATCAAGAGCCACCATCACCGCAAACGGCAGGATCGCTGCGCCCCAAGCTAGGAACTGGGCATCAGTCTGCCAACCAGTAATGAAATTTTGCGATAAATAAATAATGGCGCCGGCTGTGGCAAAAAAAAGATTGACCTTGACTCGGCGAAGCAAGCCGTACGAACCCAATCCAGCGATGACATACAGGACAAAACTCGTTACCAGCTGGAAGCTAAACCAACTCTTAGTCGTTAGCAAAACTACACCCAAAATAAATGCCATGTAAGGTCCATAGACCGCGTTGACGATTCGCCCGGTCTGATTGAAGCCATAGTTAGTCATGAAATAATTGAAGTTGCCGGTCTGAAGCTGTCTTTCAACGTCATAAATGCGATTAAAATGAAAGAGCGAGTCGTTTCCTAGTAGGATACTGTGTGAAAAGTACTGAAGCGCAACTAAGAAAAGGGCCGCTAACAAAATTAAAAGAACCGCTAACGTCGTTTTAGCATATTTATTTTTCTTCATGATTTCCTCTTATAAATAATTGTGATTAACTTCTTAATTATCATCAATTATACACTAATTAATTGCCACAAAAAAAGACGGTTACCTATCGTACCGCCATTATCTCGCTATTTTTGATCAGAATTCTGTTGATTGGCTTCCTTTTGAAGTTTCTTCTTCTGGTGAATGTAAACTAGCGCCATTACACAGACGATAAACGTCGTAAAGACCACTAGTAATGCCAATAAAATCGTCCAGATCGAGGTTGGCTTGGTTAAAAAGTAAACCACGATAAAAATCACAACTAGCGGCGTTAAGCCCCAGTTGGCAAAGTTATGCAGATTCTTAATCTTTTTGTTTAATGCTTCCTCTTTACTTTTTGACTCCATTAAAAAGACTCCTTTAGTTTCCCCGTTTTGGTAGCAAAATCGTGATGATCAGTCGTCCACGTGTTAAAAATTGCTGAATTTTGGGCCGCTTTAAATAAATTATCCTGTTGTTTCGTTTGAACTATTTTATCATTTTCAATCCGATTAAGCATGCTTGAACTTATCCCAAGAATTTTAGCAAATTTTCGAACCGTACAACCATATCGTCTACGAACTTTTTTCACTTCGATTGGCGACATAAACCCCTTTATTTCACGATATTTATTAAAGGCGACACGCAAATTTTCTTCAGGATCATTAAAATCAACCCAAAGTTCACCCTCTGAATCCTTTAAATAATGCATTCTTAAAGTAATCGACTCATCTTTAACTTTGATTGTTTCAGTAGGAAAAACATCTTGATAAACGTCATATTTATCTAATTCTTCATTAAAAAGCTTACGTGTCATATAATTCACCTCATTTAAAATGATAATTTATTTTATGTTCAGCAATATGAATTGAAATCCAGCAAATTATCCCGGTATCCTTTATCTGATATTTAAGATATAATTCTTTACCACTAATTTTTAATCCAAATTTCCAAATTTGTCCAGGGACTGGAGGAACGTGATTATCTATTTCAGGACCGGATACATAATCCTCAACTGATAAATTATTAAAAATAAAGTCAAAAACAACTTCTGAAGACATTCCTAACTTTATTAAAGTAAGCATATTTTTTCTACGCTTGCTAATTTTCCACTTTCTTCTTTGTTCTTTTATATTTCTTACCGCCAAACAAACCTCATGTTTATTAATAAATGTCAAAAATCAAACCACCTATAGTAGTTCAATTTAATTATAGCATATGTGTTTCTCTCAAAAAACATAACCATCAATTAAAAGACTACGCATTTTTATGAAATACGTAGAAAAATAGAATAAATGTGTTTTGCATTAAATTTACTCACAAAAAAAGCGCTTTGTAACTACTAGATTCACCCTAGTAATTACAAAGCACTTCAATAAACTTTATATGGCACTCTTCAAAAGGTTCTCACTAGCACCACGTTGACTGATTAGTTCCATGATCTGACCAGCGATCATAAACAAGGCGACGTTATTAGCATAAAACATGTGGTCGGTAAAGACCCCTTCGATTAGTGTAATGATAATAATCAAGGCTAAATATGAGGCCACCGCACTGTCTTTCGACAATAAACGAACAAGTCCAATGGTAATTAAAACCATCAATATTACAAACACAATGTAGCCATCCATAAACAGCACCCGTGAAAAACTGGAATCAATGTAAAAGTAATGTAAGACATCACTCACCTTACCGCCATTTCCACGCTGCTTAATGTATTGACCAAACATGCCTGGCATGTACTTTAAATAGGCTTCATGCACCAGAGCCAACCGGTTACTAAACAGCTTATTTAAAGTTAACCAAAGACTATCATTTTTATAAAAAATCATTGATATGATGGTCCAGAAGGCAATCAAGAGCGGTGTCAGTTCCGCCAGTATCTTCGTGTATCGATTTCTTAAATTAATGGAAAAACATGAAAGGATGATAACAATCACGATCGCGATGTTAAGCAACAGATCGGTTCTGGAATCAGTAATCAAGTAAATGGCAATCGTTCCAACTGCCATTATTAATGCACCAATCAGCTTGTTCTTAAACGATATTTTATTAATCAATAAATAACTCGCTAACGCAACGTTTAAGAAAAAGACCGCTGAGGACAATAATAATGGGTAAACGAATCCTAAACTATTGCGAATTAATCCGTTTCGTGGGAATTGCAGGTTTGGCAAAATACCAAATGCGGAAAATAAAATAACTACCCCAATCACACAGATCGTAACAATTATTTCCGTTTTAATAATCCGTTTAATCGGAACGTCCTTCATACCAACAAGAAACACCATCGTATATAACAAACTTTGGTCTCTGGCAAAATGACCATTTATGAATATGAAGGTAATTAGGACGAAAATTCCCACCAAATAAATCGGCTTTAAGTTATCAAAGAAAAAAATCTTAAAAAACACATAGACAAACGCCAACAGGAGCACTAAATGTAACACGTGTCCAATGACTGGATGCATTTTAATGATCATCGTGGTCCCAACTAATGCATCGAGGATTCCGATTACCAGAGCACACAGATACAAAGAAGATTCATGTTTTTTTAAAAAATAAATTGAATCTTTTATCATTTTTCGGTTACAACTCCATTTACGTAATTCTCATTTAATAATTTCAACTGTTTATTAGCAGAATCGTCATTAGGCACAAAATCCTTATGGTTTTTATACTTAAAGTCGTATTTACATGACCTTAACGTTACTTTACTGCCCACCGTTGCATTACTAATCACTGGTTGCGTAATTATCGTCCCACTGAAGGGATGAATTGGCGGTTGAACGTCCATGCTAACGGGTTTATCAAGCATCGAGACATAGACGGTCTGATTTTTACGTTTACCGTTAACCTTAATCTCATACAAGTAATTATCATCAGATTGATTAATGTTGGTGATCGTACCAGTCTCATCAAAGTTAACTTGATTCGTCCTTTCAATCTCATTCGGGTCCACCGCTCTAGCCTTAACGTACTTAGAGCCAACAAAAAAGATTCCGATGAAGACGATCCCAATACAAACCAGCCATACACCTGTTTTTTTATGATTTGGTTTGATGCCATGGCTATTGCTTGCCTTGTCTTGATAGTAACTATTTCTGATCAAAACATATCCAAGGACTAAAATAACAAACGCTACCAGTAATATTAATAATACAAATAGTTTGCTAGATAGTAGCTCAGAGGCTTTGTATATAACCCATTGCGTATTTGAATATTTGATAATACCACTCCTACTTATAAATGATAATACGATTAATGTATATATTATTTTTAATTAATAGATACGTTAATAATACAGATATTATAGCACAAACCATTGTATCACTTTCATAAGCTTTAGATTAATACCATTTTCACGTCCTGCCAGACAATAAAATAAACAAAAAGTTAATTTCTTGCTAAATATAAAACACAAACCGCCTGAATTGAGTATAATTGTTACATAACTAATACAGAACTGGAGTGAGAGTAGTGAAGCTTTATTCATATTCATTTATTTCCCACAATTTCAATTTTACCAACTACATCTTTATTGGTTTAATCATTGTGATTGCGTTGGTCATCATTGGAACTGGGATCTTCTATTATCGAAATAGAAGTAATCTAAGATTTCGAAGCCTATTCATCCTAGTTACGATGTTAGGGGCACTGATTATCGCGATGCAGACGGGCCGAGTCTTTCAGCAAAAAAACGCTGATAGTCAAACTACTCAGACCGTCCAAATCATGAAAAACATCAGTAAACAGAAAAAAGTTCCGCTAAACCAGATGTATGCTAGTAGCAATAATCTGGTTGATGGAATGACGATTCAAGCGGGAAAAGACGCCTACGTGGTTCACTTCAATACTGACATGACCAACTACACTGTCACCCCAACTAAACTAGTATCTAAACCCAAGCATATCAACAAGGGTGGCTTCACGTGGAGTAGTAGTGACTCTCAATATTGGACCATCTTCTTGAAGTTCCTGATTGGATTCATCATGATTGTCTTACAGATTAACCTTTCTGGTAAAGGTAACCTGGCTCCATCAAATGCCGTCGACCAACTACAAAACTATATTCTTGGTGGAATTATTGGTGGTGTTATTTACAACCAAGACATCACTCCAATTCAATTTGTCATCATTCTGTTAATTTGGTCTGTTATCGTCTTTGCAAGTAAGTTCTTAACCGGAACGAGTAATACGCTGAACAAGCTGATTAACGGAAGTCCGCAGATACTGATTTTAAATGGTGTCGTAAACGTCAACCGTGCATTGCGGAACGGTTTAACTGCTAATCAGCTTGCTTTCAAGCTCAGAACTCATGGGGTTAACGACTTCAAGGACGTTAAGAACGCCACTCTTGAAGAAAACGGTCAATTGACCGTGACGTTAAACGATGAACCTACTATGAACTACCCCATTATCACCGATGGTCAATTAAACGAAAACGTTGCTAAACGTCGTAACTTAAATGACAATCAAGTTGAACAAATGTGTGAAAAACAGGGATGCACCATTCAGGATGTCTACTTAGGTCAGTTTGGATCTAAGGGTGATTTAGACCTTGTGTTGTATCCAAGAAAGAGAAAAAGTTTGAAGAAAACGAATAGATAGTAAATAAATAAGCCCAATCCAAATGGATTGGGCTTATTTATTTACTATCTAGCTTAACAGGGTTTAGCTTGATAAATCGAAGATTAGCAAGACAACTAATTTTCGCACTTTTGGGTGACTCAAAAAAATAGTGACGATCACTATAAGAGACATAAAAATGTTTTTTTGCTCTAGTAAGAGCAACATAAAATAATTTTAATATATCTTTTTTTGCTCTTCCGTCTTCAACACTTGATCCATGATTTTCTTTTATACTTTTTATGTCACCATAATTTGGGAATTCATTGTCTTCAAAATTAGCTAAAATAACATAATCCCACTCTAGTCCCTTAGCTCCATGTATTGTCGAAATAGTAACTCTTTTTTTAACATAAGATATACTTTGTCTCAAATTTTTAGATCCTAAAACATCAAATATATAATCATTTAAGTTACTTCTATGGACTCGATGAATGGCATCATATAAAAAATATTTTAGCAATATAACAAAAGACTTATGATATTGACACTCTTTAAATTCTTCATCAATACTTTTAACGAAATTATCTATCTGTTTTTGTAAAATAGGATTTTTATCAAATTTTATTTTGTATTTGTTTAAAACGAAATTTTGAAACTCAATAAACGTTTTATCTGTATCTTTAAACAATGCATTAAATAAATCTTCAGAAGCTATCATTTTTTCAAGAGTTTTATATAATTTTTTTGTGGTTTTTGAATTTTGTCTAACTAAAATACCAAAATTTGCAGTCGAATTTTTTCTCAAAACTGATTTAATAAGACAAACAATTTTTTTACACTCTTCATTTATTGTTTTTCCATGAATAACTTTTAAATCGGCATCAATTAAACTATTATCATTGATATTTAAACTTTTACCAACTTTTCTTAAATCTGAATCTAAATTTTTAAGATTATCATTATTTTGAAACCGATAATTGGTTTTAAGTGAAATTCTAGTTAATTTTTTAGAAAACAAATTATCGTTATCCATTATGTTTTTAAGCGAACCATTAAAACTAAAAATTTGTTGCATTGGATCACCAAAAGCAACAAGTCTGGTATGGGAACCAAATAATTGTCTAATTATTATAATACAAAGCATATTTGTATCTTGAAATTCATCTATGCAAATAGCACTAAAATAATTTTGATAAAATAACTTAATCTGTGGTTTCTTCTTAAATAATTCAATCACTAAAGAAATGATCGCATTATAAGGTATTTGATTATTATTTAAAAAATGATTAACAACTATCTTATTAAAAGAAATAATACTATTATAAATATCCTCTTTTATATATTCTTGATCGTTTAACTGCTTTTTTAATCCAATACATATTTTCTTGTCGTCATCATTAAGTTTACTAAGTGTTTTATTATCTAAATTCACATATTTAAAATTATCCAAATTTTTAAAATCTACATTATATCCTAAGTAATGCCCATAACTTTTAAGAACTTTACGGCTAAAACCATGAAAATTTGTTGTTTCCACTAAAGATGTTTTATATCTATCATGAATGTCATTATTTAAAATCATTTGAAATATACTATCTTTCATATGATACGCAGCAGTGACTGTATAAGATATGCATAATATTTTTTTTGGATAATTAATTTCACCATTGGAAATCCAGTTAGCTATCATTCCTGACATAACATGAGTCTTGCCAAAACCAGCAGGTCCAGTAATGATCATACTATCATCAGAATTAATAACCCTTAACTGTTGTTCATCAAAAGATCCATCTTTATTCATTCTTATCAACCACACTTAAAATTAATTTTTTATAAGAAGAAGGAACATAACTTAGATTGCGTGCTATAATTTCACCACTAAAAATTGATTTGGCTTTCATTACCTCATTTGAAAGCATACTTTCTTTGATTCTATTGTGTATATCCTTACTTTTATCTTCATCCCAATTTAAAATACATTTCTTAATAAATTCAAAAATACTACTTGCGGTATTTTTTCCTTTTAAATCTTTAATATTATGTAAATTATCTTTTTGTTCAACAGTAAGGAAAGGTTCCCAAATTTTCCCATCATATTTGTGATTAGTCAAAGTGTTATTAAGATCTAATAAATATTCATTAATATTATCAAGACTCATTGCATTAAAACACTCATTTTCAAAATCAACATCATCAGTTTGGATTATCCCCTTATACCTATCATTCTTATGACTATTTTTGTCTTTATCTATAATTGCAGAACAATTAATATGAAATTTTTCAAAAACCCGCCTTAGAGATTTTACATTATCATATCCTTCACACCTTACAATATTAATATTTTTATTAATTAACGAGATATCCAAATTTTCCGCAAAAACAGGAATTGCTCTTTCTTCAGTTTGCCCTTCTACAAGAATAATTCCATCTGCAAACATCGCATTAAGAATATTCTGAAGTTGCATTTTTACATGTTTTTCCAATCTATTGTTAAAATTAATTTCATTCCCAGATGAAACGTTAACTTTACCAGTTGGGGTAGTATAGTATCTACAAATTTTAGTATAATCATCTGACAATATGTTAGGAGAATGGGTTACAACAAAAAACTGTCCCACAATTTTATCTATTCCAAACAAACTTTTTAATAACTTGTTGAAAGATTGATCTTCACCACTTAATAATTTATTTACTTCTTTCATAAGTTTTAATTGCAAATTTGGATGTAAATGGGTTTCTGGTTCATCCAAACAAAAGATAACATTTATAATATTGTTGTCATTGTCTGAACTTTTAACTACATGTTTTTTCCATGTTGTTGGATACTTGTACCACTGAATAAGTTGATCAATTATTTTAAGCGGAATAAGACTACTAAACTGTAAACCATATCCTAAATTAGCAAAGTCTAAGAATCATTTGAAAATTCTGTGTCAGAACTATTATCATCTTTTTTTAAACTAAGAGCATTTAGCAAAAGTTTTACATAATCATCATCAAATCCAACTTTAATATTATTAGTTCTAAAATTTTCAATATTACCAAGTTCACTATTGATATCATTAATAATTTTTCTATTATTATCGGGCATTAATTCTTTTACATTATTACCATTAGACATTTTTTTAACTAAGAATGGAATCAATTTATATGGGCCATTGTTTCTAGTAAGATCATTTTCTTGTATTGGTTTTACACTAGAAGAATATTCAATAAAATTTGATGCTTTTATTTGAGATGTAGAAATGGAATTAGTTAATTCATCTTCATTATCATCATTAACAATCTCAATCTGTTCTTCGGGACTATCTTGTTTAAACTTAAGAACAATTTCGTTATATTTATCCCCTCGCATATTTTTATCAAAAATCCCAATCTCTTCATCTTCTAGACTCAATGTTAATTTAATAATAATTGCATCAGATAAATCAGAAAAATCATCCTCAGAAAAATTCTTTCCATTCAAAATCTTAGATAAAAGATCTAGTGTACTCGTTTTGCCAATATTGTTTTTTCCCTACTAAATAGTTGCCTTCTTTATTAAAACTAATACTAATACTATCTAGATTCCTAAAATTATGTATATCTAGTTTCGTGACTCTCATAATTATCTCCCTCCCATAAGTTATAAATATCAATAATACCTTATCACAAAAAAGCATATTGTGAAAAAAGTAATATTATTTTTTCACAATATGCTTTTATTTTTATGATTTAACTTATGGCAAAATCTCTTTTACAAATGGAACTTTCTTAATCACATAAACCACTAATCCACAAACTACATAAGTAAACAATGGCATAACCAAAATATCAATCCAACTATTGAAAGCCGTATGTGTAATGTGCATAAACAGTTTTAAGAAAAATGGATGTAAAATGTAAATGCCTAAACTAACTGAAGCCATATTAGCTAACAATCTCTGAACTTTAGGTTTTACAAATATCGTATGCAATTCAACAAAATCTTTAATCCAAAGATATAAACCAATAACATACAAAAATAGCAAGGGACTACCATATTCTTTAAGATTATTAAGCCAATCAGGCAATCCTTTAAAAGTAAACAACGCAATGATAATAGAGATAATTAACGCAGCAAAGGCTATCCATTTGGTGATCTTTAGCCACTTTTCATCGAAGTATCCTACCATAATCAAATAACCCATAATAAAGAATCCAACATAACTAGTAGAAGTAATTGGTAAAATATAAGGCGATAGGTCAATATGGAATAAATTATTGTTCACGTATAAAATTAAGGAATTAATTAAGAAATCCAATACTACAATATAAAACAAAACATTCTTATGGCTTTTGGCAAGAACTGACAATATTGGAGTGACTAAATAAAGAGCAATGACACAATAAAAGAACCAAAAGGTTCCATTAATATTTCCTGAAAGAAAACTGGCAAAAAAATCACCAATACTAGGGTTGTGATGGACAAAGTTAACATCTGGAAGGGGATTTTTTACAACAATATCTACAAGGTAGTAAATAATACTCCAGACAACCAAGGGTACTACTACCCTAAAAAATCTTTTCTTAAAAAATATCCTTGTATCATACTTTTCTCGATACCCAATTAAAGTTGTTCCTGAATTCATTAAAAACAGAAATACTGCAGGTGCAACGATTGCTCTAACAACTGAATCAAAAACTCCTAAAGCACTATTAGTTGAATCCCACGATGAATGAATAAACAAAACAAATATAATAGCAATGATGTTGATTACATCAATATAAGTTAATCTTTTTTTCATATTTTCTCCTAAATTATGTAATATTGAACACAAATACAATGATATCAAACTTTTAACTAACAAAAAACACTATTTACGCATATTAAAAACGTGGAAGAATGGTTTCTCCACGTTTTTAACTCTATTTAGCTACACTTTTATATTTTAATTGTCTACTAATCACACACTTACAAAGAATCCAAACTATTAATAAAATCCAACTAAGAAGACTGATCCATAAAGTAATAATTTGTGTAATAGTTTTTTTGTAAACGATATTAATATCGTTTATTCCTCTTCGGACAGGGATGTTAATAGCTTTGTTTTTATCAATTTTAATCGGTACTTCTATATTATTTACATAAGCATGAAATCCAGGATAATAGATATTAGGCATTGTAATACTTTGATAATTCTTTTGAGATTCTAATTTGTAATAGATTTTGTTATATGAAGTGCTCCACTGAATTTGTTGAATTTTTTTAGTGTCTTTATTCAAACTTTTAACAGAATGATCTAATAATGATGATTCAATTGGATTTGTAGTTTGGGGCAAATAATCAAAAACCTGACTATTAGTCATAACCTTAAATCCATTATCATTTTTGGAAATATAATAACCAACAACACTCGCTGGATTCGTCTTTACGTATTCATTAGAAGCAAAAGAAATACACAAACTAAATAACGTTAAACCACCAATGAAAATGACTTTTTTATTAGTATTAAATTTTCTACATAGAATTAACACACATTGGCCTGAAATTAATCCAATCAAAACTGTAACTAGTAGAAGCAACCTATATGGAACTTGTATAAACTTAAGTTCGTTTTGAACAAGTTGCCAAGGAAAAAAATTAGATACCATCAATAGAAAAATTATTGCTTCAAAACTCATATATTTATAAAATATCGATAATCTTTTCCACACAAAGATTGATAAGATTATAATTAGAATTCCAATAATTCCAATTCCAACTCCGAGTCCTGGACCTTGATCAGGCAAAAAATTAAAAATCATATTTTGAATAGGCATAGCATTAGCATACAAAGTTGCAGTTCCTATATTCATTTTCCCTGTAAATTTATAATCTTGAATAAATGGAATCAGAAATACACATGATAAAAGAATCGCAACAATGCCCGAAAGAACAGTAAATAATAATCTTTTAAGTTTGATTTTATTACTATCATGAATAAAAAGTAATAAACCTAGACTAAATAAAACCATTATTGAAGCCAAAAAAGTAGACAATACATGAGTTAGCATTATTAATGCCATTCCAATAGATAGAATCCACCACTTGTGATAATCTTTTACCAATAATTCATATAACCCATAAACAACAATTGGCAAGAAAATAAAGACAATACTTTCAGCTAAATCGCCTTGATAAAACATCACATGAATTTTATATTGAAAAAATCCATATACTAGTGCAGAAACCATACCAGCAAATTTTGATTTAGCAATTTTAGCAGAACATAAGTACATAGAAATAAAAATACCAAAATTGACTATCATGAGAAAGATATAATAAGCAAAGTAACCGTTTTTGATAATCACATGAATAATAGCTTCTGGAGTAACCATGAAAATTGGATAAAATAAATTCTGCGGATATCCAATTTTTCCAAAAGTCTTAGTCATAATATCTGGGAATATACCAAAAAAATTCCCTGATTTTAAGTTTAAATAACTTTCCTGTAAACGTGAAACATGGAAAGGCCCATCAACATTTGTTATTATGCCTGCGCCATGGAAATATGGCAATACAATTAAAACACTAAGTAGTGCAAATAATAAAATTATAAATAGGTTTGAATGTTTCTTGACGATGTTTTTACATTTTGTGATAACAGCACCTCATGGTCAATAAATATTAAATACATATATAATCATATCAGAACTTTTAAAAAATAAGAAATTTAATTTTACATACAAAAAGAGCGTGATGATTTTATCTCCACGCTCTTTTACGTATTATTCTATTTAAGTACTCTAAATCGCTTGCTATCATCCATGAAATCCTTTTCGCTAGCTGGAGTGTTGATTGAACCGAAGTTCATCTCAGCCCGTAATTGCCAATGATCCGGAATATCAAACGTTGAAGCCACCTGCGCATTAATCAATGGGTCATAATGTTGAATGTTAACACCTAAGCCATTTTCTTCAAGGCCGGTCCAAACGGCAAACTGAGCGTTTCCTTGTCCTTCTTCAGACCAGTTGTACATCTCGTATTGATAGGTCTTAAATTGACCTTGCAATTCTTTGACCTTGTCCATATCAGTGAAAAACAAGATTGATGCATAGGCATCCCTAAAAGTTGAGATTTTTGCCTTGGTGCGAAGGAATCCGTCTGCTGGCACCTTTTCTCTAAGGGCATCTTCAACGATATCCCACAACTTATCATGATTTTCGTTAAAAAGTACCACAGCTCGAACTGTCTGCCCGTTGAAGGCACTTGGTGTGTATTTGATTAATTCCTTGATATAAGTATATAGATCGTCTTGTGAGAAAGGCACATCCTTACCCAAGTCATAGATGGTCCGACGATTCTTCTCAAGATCTAAGAATTGTTTCTTTAATTCCATGTTCCAAAACTTCTTTCGTCAAATTTGATTCTTGGTCTTCCCCGTTGTCATTGCTTCGTGGAAGTTATCATAACTAACCTTAATCATGTCAACCGTGGCTGGCTTAGTCAGATAACCCATGTGCGGAGTAATAATAACATTTGGATAACGCTTCATCAATTCTAACACGTCTTTGTTTGGAAGATCATCTAATGAGTTGAATTCGTTACCGTCAATCTGATTCTCATCAATAATCACGTCAGCAGCGTAACCACCAATGTTACTACCCGACAATGCAATCGTAACGGCCTTGGTATCTACCAGTTCACCACGCGCCGTGTTAACTAAAATAGCGTTCCGTTTCATCTTGGCTAATTCTGGAGCCCCAATCATTTCATCATTTTCACCCGGTACATAAGGAACATGAAGTGAAACAATGTCCGACTTCTTTAACAATTCGTCTTCGTCAACGAAAGTCACATCTGGATTGTCATTTGGATGACGTTGATAGCCAAGCACATTGGCACCAAGATTGTGGTATAACTTGGCCTCCGCACTACCCATGTGACCAACTCCAATAATTCCAACGGTTGCATCATGAATTTCATTACTAAAATACGTTGGCAGGACCCGAAAGTCAGCGTTATTTGTATTTACCGTTGCCTGGGAAACGTGTCTGAATAGGTCCATTCCCATCGTGAGTGCTAATTCGGCAACGGAGTATGGTGAATAACTGGGAACGTTAGCAACCATGATCCCGTCTGCTTCAGCAGCATCTAGGTCAATATTGTTGTACCCAACAAAACGGGTAAACAGATACTTAATTCCCATATCCTTGACCTTATCCAAGACATCTTTATCAGCGATACAAGAACCGTCAATCAGGATGGCATCCGTGCCCATTGCCTCGTCAACCGTATCAATCTTCAATGGTTTTTCAACCAAATTTAAATCAAAGTCATATGAATTTAAATCCACAAAGTATTCTTTTTCAAATGGCCTTACATCATAAGCAGTAATCTTTGCCATTATATCTCTCCTTAGTTTAATGGATGAAGTGGTTTCCCGGTCTCAATCACTTTTTGAAAGTTATCAAAACTGATCCGAACCATGTCCTTATTGGCTTCCTCAGTGAACGAACCCATGTGTGGCGTGACGATCACATTGGGATAGTTCTTCATTAGCTTCTTGTCTTCAGCATTAGGAACATCATCCAAACTATTGAATTCTTTACCCATAATTTGACCTTCATCTAGTAGGACATCGGTTCCATAGCCACCAATTTCAAAGTTTTCAACGGCGTCAGCAACGGCGTTGTTATCAACCACGCCGCCTCGAGCTGTATTGACCAGGATGGCATCGTTCTTCATCTGATCAAGTTCGGTCTTGCCAATTAATTTCTCCGTACCAGAAGTGAGTGGTACGTGAATGGAAACAATATCCGATTTTGTAAGTAACTCATCCATGTCAACAAACTTAACGGAATGATTATCAGGATCAGCGTGACGTTGATATGCTAAAACGTTCGCTCCAACCGCATCATACATCTGAGCCTCAGCCGTTCCGATTCTGCCTGCTCCAATGATTCCAACCGTTGAATCGTGAATCTCACGACTAAAGTACAGTGGTAAGATACGAAAATCAGCGTCATGCGTGTTGGCGGTTGCTTGAGCAACATGTCTAAAGAGGGTCATTCCAAGGGTAAACGCCAATCCTGCTACCGAATGTGGTGAATAGTCGGGCACGTTAGCAACTTTAATGCCTTTTTCGGTTGCCCGCTTAATGTCAATGTTATTAACTCCAACCGAACGAGTAAATAAGTACTCAACGCCATAATCGGCTAAGTGGTCAACGATTGTCCCGTCAGCGTCACACATCCCGTCGATCAAAACCCCGTTTGATCCCTGAGCCTGGCTTACATTGGCCATCGTTAACTTTTCATTAACAAACTTTAAGTCGAATTCTGTTTGATTATAATCTTCAAAGTATTGCTTCTGCATTTCATCAGCATGGTATATTGTTATTTTAAACATTAAACTATCTCCTTATCTTAACAACCCAATTATGAATTAAATCGTGGTTAAAATGCAATTCTTTTCTCTTATTAAATGCTAAAATGTTCATAACCAATCAGAGGAGAATAGTATGGCAAACAAATTTAATAACTTTCACAAAACTCAAGTTAAACGAATCGTAGTAATGGCAGTGGTAATGATCATCCTGGTCATCGCTGGTATTTACGCAATTTTAACGAAATAATTAAGAAAAAGACGACTGATTAGTCGTCTTTTTTCAGATTAATAATTTCCAGCTACTTTAATACTTTTAGCTTTAAACATATGAGCATAACATGTGTTTTGCCAATCGTTTGGATTATCAGAGAGAATATCCCATAAACCATAATCCGAGTACGGAACACTATTTATTTTCGGCACAGTAATGTTTCCATTATTTTTCTTATTTTTTAGTTTAGTTTTAATCATATCTTGTTGTTGCAATAGCTCCATATCCGTTTTATATGAGAGAATGAATCCAGTACTTAAAGTTAATAATACATATCCACACAAACAAACTACAAAAGAATTTATCACTATTTTTATTAAATCATTATTAGACGACAATGGTATTAACTGAACAATGGCAATAATCAATAGCATCGTTCCAAAAAAGTAGCATCTTGATTGATCAACAGATTCAGGAGATAGTAATAATGCATAAAATGTAATAAGTGCTGAAATAAACAAAATACAACTACTTAAAATTGCATAACGATTCTTAACTAAATAAATATTAATAAATAGAACAATAATAAAGATAATAAGCAAAGGAAGAATATGTTGAAGAATATATTGATTAATTGTGGGAATATTAGTGGCAATCTTTTGAATAAATGATTTATTCAAAAAGCTTTGATCTCTGGACCTTCCTCGAACCATATTACCTGGAGCAATGAGCAACATTACATAACCAAAAACATAAGCAATCAATGAGATAACTTTTTTAACATTTAATCCTTTATATTTCTGAGTTGAAATTAACGTTAATCCAATAAGCAGAACAATTATTCCAATTCCAAGATTTTCATTACACCAACCTGCGACTATCCCCAGAACAATTAACAAAATACTATAAGAAATATTTCTTAATTTACTCGTATTGTTTTTATATTGAATCCACAAAATAACAAACAGTAAATTTATTATTCCAGTCCATAAATAATTCCCCGAAATTGCTCTGTATAGGAAATTAAGTGAGAAATTTGGGAAAAAAGCAAAAATCATTGCGACTATTAAGATGTACTTTAAATTTTTGTGCTTTGTATTGCCCGAAAACTTAAATGTTAGAACCAACATAAGTAATGGGAGAAGGATAAAAATTAAAGCATTAACTAGTCCATAAATTGATGGTGGTAAATTCACAAGAATTCTATAAAATGTTTGACCTACAAACCTTCCATTCCACACAAACCAATCATTTATTCCACTATGTAAAATTTCACTAGGACTCATCCTAACTGCTAAAGCATCATCTGAAAATAATGGAGTAATCATTCCCCAAAACGACACTAAGATAAACAAACAAACTGAAACAATTAATATAAAATACTTTTTACAAAAAGACACTATATTATCCATAGATAATTCACCTCATAATATAGATATTATAATTGTATCATAAGAAAAAATATCAAAATACAGAAAAAAGGGCTATACACATAGCATAGTCCTTTCATTCTCGTTTTAATAAATCTTATTGAGCCGTGTAGCCACCATCGACCACTAACTCACTACCAGTCGTGAATTCAGATTCATCAGAAGCCAAGTAAACAGCTGCATATGCGATGTCTTCTGGTTTACCTAAGTGTCCCATTGGAGTTTTGGTTCTTTGTGACATGGCTTTCGCAAAGTCTGGTTTAACCATTGGAGTTTGAATATATCCAGGATGAACAGAGTTAATCCGAATATCATAATCTTTCAACGCACAATCAAGTGCCGCTGATTTGGACATCATACGAACTGCACCTTTAGAAGCATTGTAAGCGCCTAGGTTAGGATCACCAACTAATCCTTCAATCGACGACATGTTCACAATTGAAGCACCAACACCTTTATTCTTCATTTGTTTGATGCCTTCACGTATCCCATAAAAGACTCCGTCTAGATCGATGCTTAGAACTTTATGCCACTCTTCGGTTGTAGTATCTTCAATAGACTTACCAAGGGCAATTCCAGCGTTATTAATTAGGGTCGTTACCTGTCCGAAATCTTTTTTGGTTTCTTCAAAGACTTCTGGCCAACGGTCTGGATCAGAAACATCCTGTTTCATGAATTTTACAGTTCCAGGATACTTTTTATCAATCGATTCAACTGCTTCGCGTCCACGATCTTCATTACGTCCAGTAATCGTTACTTTAGCTCCTTCTTTAGCGAACATTTCAGCAATAGCATAGCCAATTCCTAGTGTTCCACCAGTAATGATTGCAACTTTGTTTTTTAATCTGTCTGTCATAATATATCCCTCCAATTACTTAGTCATTTACCGACTTAACTGTATCATGAACCCTTATAAACGCACACAAAAAGGCTCATGACTTTCATCATGAGCCTTCCGCGCTAAAACTAATTTAGTACCAGTTATTACTTTCCCAATGCTTCTTAGCATTTTGCCATGAACCATAACGATCATGAACGTAGTTGTCAGCAGTACGTTCTTGATTCTCCTTCGAGTAATCCCCGTGAAGGTAAGTCTTAGTCAATTGATACTTGCCATACACTTGTGGATTAGTTGGATTCTCAGCATGATACTCACCACGTGATTCATGATAAGCAATCCAATTCTTAGCTGTCATCTCTGACGGACTTAATTTCGACACTGAACTTTCTGATTTTATAACTTTGACAGGTTTATTGGCGTGTGGTGCTTTTCGAAATTTGACTAGCTTATTAACGGTGGTGTAGCGCGATGAATCAGCATTAACATTAGCGCGTGAACTATTTGCGACTGCTATGCCCGTGGTAAAAATAGCTGTAACACTAACTGCTGTGAGAATAATATGTTTCCACTCCATTTTGTTCCTCCTCTCAACAGTCAATACATTAAGGGGAAAAAATTTCAATAATATTAGTAAAATATTACACGGATGTTAAAAAACATTGCAGAAATCGGGATTTAGTATTATTAATTTCCGCAAGTCATTTTACTATTTTGTATTCATAAATGAAGTGTTATTGAGCTTCCCCGAATCGAGAATGGGCTCCCTTACGTCCTTTCCTTCAGTGCTTTCTGGGGAGATTTTCAAAATGTGACTTTTCAAGATTATCTTGGCAAATTCACATGGAGTAATTAATTTTTCGTTTGTTAAATGATACATCCCATATGGTAAATCACTTTGGATTACAAACAACATAAACTCCGCCAATCTTCGGGTATCGGTTACCTGCATTGGTTGGTTACTAGTCTTAATCTCACCACTTTTTAATAATTCATCAACAAATTTACTTCCATTTTCATCATATAGATTGGCCGTTCGAATCGTATAATATTTCGTACTAATTTCTTCGATGGCACGTTCTGCCATGCGTTTCTGCTTACCATACTCACTTATTGGATTGGGAATGTCCGTTATCTCATGTGATTTAGAATTATCATTTCCGTCAAACACTCGATTCGTACTGATATGGACTAACGTTGCATTCACATCTCTAGCGGCTAAAGCCACATACTGGGTGCCAAGAAAGTTCACGTTCTTATTGATGGTCTTACCCGGTTCCTTTTCGGCGTTAACAATGTCGGTGTATCCAACGCAATCAAAAACAACTTCTGGTTGATGGACCTGAAAATAATCCATTACTTGTTTCTGATTAGTTACATCAACTTCTTTTGAAGAAGGTGCATCAAATTCGATTTGTTTCTCATTTAGCAGATTTGCTAACGTTTGACCTAACTGACCAGTTGAACCCAGCACTAATACTTTCATCATAAAATCACTCCCATAAAAAAATAACGACGTGATGATCATTAGCTAATAATATTAACTAATAGATTAACACGTCGTTTCTTAATTATCTTTCTTTTATCTTTTTAATAGTAATATTAATAATATTAGGTCTTAAAATCAGTAACATAATGCTATAAATGATTATACCAAGTAAAACTTCAATAATTAAGTGGCTCCACGAGATATGAAGATATAGATTAAGACCGAATACGATAGCAAACATTAAAACTCCTGCAGTTAGATACTTCCAAAAGTCTCTGAATAAGTTTTTAAAACTAATTTCATCCTTAATTGCATATAATTGTACAGCAGTGACACTTGCTTCTGACAGAACCGTTGCAATAGTAGTTCCAATTGCTCCCCATAATAAAATTAAAGGAACGTTGGCAACAATGTTAATAACAGCTCCAATAATAACTGAATAATTGTAGGCCTTGTTTTGGTTGGTAGGAACCAGGTACTGAACTCCAATTGCATTACTCCAGGCGATCATAACCACTACAATAGATTCAATCATCATAAGTGGAATGACTTCTAAGAATCTTTTAGATAAGAATAATGGAACAAATGTTGGTGCAACAGCCGCAATTCCAAATGCAATTGGAATGGATAGCGCCGTAACAAACTCAAAGCTTTGATAAAGATAACCTTTAACCTTCTCATGTTTTCCATGCATAAAGGCATTTGCCACATGGGGAAGCATGACTGTTCCCGTTGCAGTGACAACGGCTAACGATAATTTAACAATCTTATCAGATTGATCAAAGTAACCAGCCGCAGTAACAGAAGTCATTGCTCCCAGCATCGTTTTATTAACCACTAAGTAAATTTGAGTGGCAATCTCAGGAATAAAAAGAACCATTGACGGCCAAAAATGCCTAAACCAGTGGAAATTTTGCCAATCTACTTTCCCTAAATATCCCTTTAAGCTTGGAAATAAAGTCAAATTTCCAATCAACAATGACATCGACAAAATAAATATGTATAGCCATAAGTCATTGTAAGATTTAACAAAAGAAAAAATACTAATAAGAGTTATTATCTTTACAACAAAGTTTCTTAGAACCGTAACTCTAAAATTCTCCACACCCTGGAAAAACCAAGAAATATCAAAAGCTGCCGCAAGCAATGAGAAAGATTGCGCAATATAATAACTATGATAACGATGAACGAGAGCTAAAAAAATAAAAAAGGCGATGTAAGCAATACCAATTGTTACTATTCGCATAAAGAATATTTCATAAAAAGTATTGGTTAGTTTTTGCTTATTGTTTCGCACATACGCAATCTGCCGATTACCGTAAAGTGCGACCCCAACACTTCCAAAAATAATGAAGTATTGGATATTAGCATTAGTATATGAATTAATTCCCACACCCTGTGGGCCTAAAATACGTGCCAAATAAGGTGTGGTTAACAAAGGAACTATTAATATAAATAGTTGATAGGAAGCATTATATAAATAGTTCTTAATTACTTTACCCAAATTTATTCACCAAATTCGTTTTTAACTAGTCTCAAAGCTGACATGATGGTTTGATCCATGTTGTAGTAACGATACTGACCTAAACGGCCACCAAAGACAACGTTTGGCGCATCTTTTTCAGCTAATTCTACGTAATTCTTGTACAAAGAACGATTCTTTTTATCATCGATTGGATAGTATGGTTCATCCCCACGATGCCAGGTCTTGGGATACTCATGAGTGATGACGGTCTTGTGTTTGTTACCCTTACCGAACTCAAAGTGCTTGTGTTCAATGACTCTGGTATATGGAGTTTCAGCATCAGTATAATTGACAACCGCATTTCCTTGATAATTGTCAACATCTTTCACTTCAGTATCAAACTTCAAACTCCGGTACTCCAGAGCTCCCAATTGATATTCAAAGAATTGATCAATCATTCCGGTAAAGATAATGCGCTTATCGGACTTTAGATATTCGTCCTTTTTATCAAAGAAGTCAGTGTTAGTTTTAACATCGATTAAGTCGCTAGCAAGCATTTTTTCGATAATTTGAGTGTATCCACCAATTGGAATTCCCTGGTATGGATCACTAAAGTAGTTGTTATCATAAATGAATCGCACTGGGATTCTTCTAATAATGAAAGCTGGAAGATCAGTGGCTTTTCTGCCCCACTGTTTCTCAGTGTAGCCCTTCACCAATTTTTCGTACAAGTCAGGACCCACTAGTGAGATAGCCTGTTCTTCCAGGTTAGTTGGCTTATCCGGAATATGGGCACTCCGCTTTTGTTCCTCAATCTTAGCCTTAGCTTCTTCTGGTGTTCTAACACCCCATAGTTTATTAAAGGTGTTCATGTTAAATGGCATGTTATAGATTTCGCCGTGGTAATTGGCAATGGGACTGTTAACGTAGTTGTTAAAGTCAGCAAATTGATGGACATAATCCCAGATGTCTTTCATTTTGGTATGAAAAATATGAGCTCCATATTCGTGAACTTGGATGCCCTCTACTTCCTTGGTATAGATATTGCCACCAACGTGATCACGTTTTTCGATCACCTCAACGTGATTTCCGCGTTTAGCAGCTTCGTATGCAAAGGTTGATCCAAATAATCCAGAACCAACAACTAAATAGTCCATTAACATTCATCCTTTCTCATAACAAATTATTCACGGCAATTGACACAAACTATAATAAAAACAAACAACAATAATCATGATAACACAGTAAATATATCTCTTTCATTTCTATTTTATATGACAAATTAACATGTTACATTAAAACAAAAAACATATCTAAGATACATAACTATTATTTTACTTAACACTTTCAATTGATGGATTAAAGAATAAACCTGCAAAAAATCCTTTAATAAGAATCCAAACTTTTTTTAATTTATGATCTGTTTTAGTAAATAAAATCTCAAAAGACACACAAATACGATCAATAAAATACTTAATTACTTTTTTAAATCCAGCTTTTTTACACATAAAGCATCGATTTCGTGTTTCATAATAGTATCTCCCAATTCTTTTATAATCATCCGTAATTATATTAGCGCCATTATTAGTTTTGGTATGATGAACAACTTGACTGTCCATTACAAAATAAGAGGGATACTTTTGAGAAACTCTCTGTGAAAATTCTGCATCATCTCCCCAAATGAAGAATTCTTTAATTGGAAGACCACAATTCTCAAGCGCCCTATTACTTACAAGCATAGAAACAAATGATGCTGCTTTTAGTTCAACAATGTCATCTTCAACTTTGCCATTCCAAACTCCATTTACAGTTGGAACATTCATTAACGCTGGCGATCCATCAGTCCAGACCACATCACTTGCCAAAAATCCAATATCATCGCTCAATAAATCAGTAGTGTTCATTAACTTCCCTAAAGACGAAGACTCAGGATAAGTATCATCATCCATTATCCAATAATAATCGTATGGACCAGATTTATGAGCATACTTTAAACCAGCATTAAACCCACCAGCACCACCAACGTTTTTCTCTAAATTTTTTACATGAAGATTTGATTTGGTTTGTTTTAACTGCTTTAAATAATTACTAGTACCATCATTACTATCATTATTAATAACATAAACATCAGTTACCGGATAATCCTGTTCATAAATCTTTTCCAATGAACCCCTTAGCAAGTCGAGTCTGTTATAAGTAACAAGAACTAAAGCTACTTTCTTATCCATATAATTCTCCTATTTAATAATTTCATTTACATCATTTACAAATCTATTAGAATATTCATTATCATACAAAAAACTAATAGAATTCTTTATTTCTTGCCCATTAAAGTGAACATCATCATCAATAAATTTTTTCAAATATTTTTGAAGCTTTTCATAATCTCCAATATCGTATAAATATCCATTCTTACCTTGTTTAATCATATCATTAGGTCCCGTAGGACAATCTGTCGATATACATGGGATTCCAAAACTTAATGCTTCAGCAAGAACCATAGGAAATCCTTCGTAGTTAGAATTTAGTAATAATACATTGGCTCGATTGATTTTACTCCATGGATCACTTGACCAACCCTTAAAAATAACTTTATTTTTTAAAGATTTACTACTATCAACAAACTTCTCTAGCTTTTCCATATCATTACCACTGCCATATACATCTAGTTCCCAATTGCCAGACGTTTTACTTAAAAGATTGATAAGAGGAAATAAATTCTTTTGATTTTTAGCTTCTAATCTCCCAATATATATGAACTTACATACTTTAGAGTCAGGGACAATGGTCTTTTTTTCTTTTTTAACTGGATTGTAAATTATCTGTATACTTGTTGGATTAACTCCAGCATGGATCATTTCATCTCTTATTCCAGATGAAATAACAAGATGATCATCTGCCATTTTAATCATCCATACCCGTTCTTTTAAACCGTTTTGAATTAAAGCAGTATGAATCCACGAAATAACTTTATACTTTTTTCTAAAAATAATTTTAACGTATTTTGCAAATAAAATTTGAACCGGATTAGTAATTATAAGTGCATCGCCATCATATGTAATAAGAAAATGCAAATATCTCATCAGACACAAAAACTTTGAGGACATATTTGTATAATTAGTCTTCAATCCTTTCAATTTATTTTCAAGATCATGAAATTCGAATCGATTATAGCCAAATAATGAAAGATCTAAGCTCTTAGTGATTAAATTATCATGCATAACATGGTCAATAACCGTTTCTACTCCACCTCTCCCAGATAAAGCGACGACGATTGTTACTTTATTTTTCAAATCAACACACCTCTAGTTAGAAAAGCCTTGTAAAGCTTTAATAAATCTATTTTCATAGTTTTGGGGGTAAGCAAAATCAACTGATTTCTTAATAGTTTCAGGATTAAAAGTTACATTATTGTCAATGATACTATTCAAATCTTGAATCATTGTTCCGTAATCACCTACAGGATATAGAAAACCATTTTTACCATTTATAATCATATCATTTGGTCCTGTTTTACAGTCAGACGAAACACAAGGTATGCCGAAACTCAACGCTTCAGCAAGAACCATAGGAAATCCTTCAAAATTAGAATTAAGTAATAGTGCATTGGCATACTTAATTTTTGTCCAGGGATCATTAGTCCAACCTTTAAATGAAATTCTACGTCTTAAATTTGCGTCATTGTTAACATAATCTTCTAATTGGTCTTTTTGTGGACCATCACCGTATATATCAAAAGTCCAATTTCCAGATAATTTATTTATATGTTTAACTAACGGAAGAAGGTTTTTTTGGCTTTCGGTTTCTAAACGACCAACGAATATAAATTTACAAACATTTGGATTAGGAAAAATAGTCCTATTTTTTTCAGACACAGGATTATATATAATCTGAATATTTTTAGGATCTACACCATTTTTAATCAATTCATTTTTAATTCCAGATGAAATCACTAAATGATAATCTGCCATAGCAACTCGCTTGACATTACTTTGAACAGATTTATTTCCTAACGAAAAATGCATCCAAGAAATTATTTTAAAATGCTTATTTAATATTTTTCTAATATAATAAGCAATCATTATCATGGTCTGATTGGTAATTATTAAAGCATCACCACTGAAGTTAATTAAAAAAGATATATATCTAATCGTACATAAGAATTTATTATTTAACTTAGTTTTGCTGATCTTATTAAATCCAGCAGAATCAATAAACTTTTTATATCGAACATTATCAAAAAGAAAAAGGTTTAAATTAAAAGAATCATTTATTTTTTTATCATTGCCGATAAATGACAAAACAGTTTCGGTACCACCATGCCCACTTAAAAAAGAGGCTGCAATAGTAATGTTCTTTTTCATTTTAAATCTCACTTTCTTAATTTTTTACTTCATTAACGGCTTTCCCATTAATTTTGGTTCTTTTTTTGTCTCCGTTTAAAAACCAAGTATACTCCACATCGAAATGTCCGATATCAAGAACCTGTTTGTTTAAGGTTTTAGTCAGGTCATACGAAAGAATGGTCGCCGTTGGTCCCAGTGCAACTAGGACTAAGTCTGGATTTTCTTTTATGATGAGGTCTTTCGACTGCGTCAAGATGTCATCATACTGTTCAAAAGCATTATGACTTGGACATTCCACCCTCAGAACCTTACTGGCACTTTCTAACAAATCGTTTCCCTGGCCAAAGTGAGTTTGGTTTCCCTCAATTACTAACACCTTTTTATTTGCGACATATTTCTTAAATTCATTAAAAACGTGCTTAGCAATGTTCTTATCTTTTAAGTCCATGTACGGACGCGTCACACTGGTATTATAGTAAGTCTTATTTCGATCTAAATCTTTGAGCCATTCTGAGCCATACTTTCCCATTTCACGTTCCCAGTACATGTCAGCGTTCATGATACTTGGATCTCTAAATGCTTGAGGAAGACCAATTCCATGACCATTAAGATTCGAGTGCAGCACTTCCAAAAGTCGTTTGCTTAATTCTTTTGAATCGCGTTCAAACGATTTCTGACCCGTCATGTTAATCCATTTAAACTCGCCATCACCAAATCGGCTAAGGGAAATATGATACCTAGTAATCGCATCGATGGTTTGTTCAATGGACTTAACTTTCAAAGCTTGAAATTGTTTCTTATATTTAATTTGATAGATTGGGATGTAAAGAGCGTCGTTAAACGCCTTATACATAAAAGATTTTAAGTTCAAATCTATTTCTCACTTTCGTTTTGAATACAACTTAATGTAAGTCTTGGGCATCATGAAAGCCAAAATAATTGCAACAACATACTTCTTGCTCAATTCCTTTAAATCGGACGAACTAATTAAAGGTCGCAAGATCAAACGCTGCGATTGAGCGTCCCAATTCGGATTATTCAAGATGTTGCGGTGAACGTAAAACAAGTCAATCCGCGCCTTGAAGCTTCTGAAGTATTTCGCTAATTCTGGGTGGTTTGCGATTAATTTATCGACCTTATCAATGTACTCATTACACTTATCAAGTAATTGAGGATCATATGTATTCGTAGTAGATCCCTCGTGCTTGTTCAATAAATACATTGGTTGATTAATGTAGCCAATCTGTTCCCGATTAATCGACAACAGGTACTGAAGTACAAACAAACTGTCTTCAAAAAAGTTCTTGTTGCTCATCTTAATCTGATTTTTATCAATAATGGCTTTAACAAAAATCTTATTCCAAAGGCCGACGTCCATTTCTTGGTTCTTAGTCAGGTAATCCCCAAGCAGCTGAGCATCACTAGTAGCATCCTCCATTACCGAATGATCCTCAACCTCGACCCGACCATTCGGAAATTTCTTCTCGATTCCCGCAATTACTAGTTGCCTATCTTGAATCTTCTCACCCATCGCTTGAATGTATCCGGGTAAATATTCATCATCATCATCAGAAAACATGATGTATTTCCCGGCAGCATGACTAAGCCCCTTGTTTCTGGCCTCAGCTTGATACTGATGGTCAGTATAAAAAAGATGGATGCTCTTGTGATGGAGCATCCGTGACTTGATAATATTTACAGTGTCGTCGGAGGATCCATCATCAATAACTAAAAGCTCAAAGCTAAAATCGGTTTTCTGATTGAAAATCGAATCAATGGCGTTTCCAATTGATTTTTCCGAATTAAAACTGGGCATGATGATACTAATGTCATAGTCAGTCATTAATGGACTCCTCTTTCTAGTAATGCGTTTCGTCTTTTCCGACGTTACTGGAGAACTTTCGTTTTACAAAGCCCCACGCCTTTTTAACTAAATGACGATCGCCGATTTGAATCCAGTTGCATTCGATATATTTAACGTGATTTTTATTAATCCAAACGTCCATCAAAACTTCGGATAAATAACCGAAGACCCGCGCTTCTTGAACCGAATAATTGGAAATGTCAATTCGTTTTTCGACGTTAAACAGAATGTTAAAGAGCCATTTACAATAGTCGTCAAAGTAATTTGTTTTCATGATGAACATGTTAAACATGTGGGCTGAACGACTGTGCATGACCTGGTCAAAACTGGCTAAGTAATCGGGATCGATTTCTGAAATGACCTGACGAGTCTCCTCTAACGGCTCTTTGTAGTGAGAGTGCACATAATGCGAATAAATGGTTTCAACGACATAGTACCGTCTTCGTGGCAACACGACTGGAGCCTTTTCTAGCATCCTTTCGGCCTGCTCCTTAGTTAGCACCTTATCAAGCGAACGATCAAGGTGTTTGCTGAAAAGACGACGATAGTGGACTAGTCCAATCGCGTCAACGTCATGTAAGTTCTTCCATGCCCAGTAAACAGCAGTTAATTCATTGTAATTGGGATTTTTGGCCGAGATGTTGTCACCTTGATTATCCAGTTGAAAACCCTTTTGGCCCTTGTAATTTTTGTCAGCACCAACCAAAACTGGTCGGTACAAATCTTGATCTTTTGGCATCGGCGCATCTTTATGGGACGCCACCAAAATTGCAATTTTCATCCTTCAACCTCTTTAATAAGCAGCGTTTGGAACCACCATAATCTGAACCGTCTTGCATATGATCTTCAGATCAAACCAGAAACCACTGTTCATAATGTAGACGATGTCCAAATAAACCATGTCATCAAAACCGACGTTATTTCTCCCCGTCACCTGCCACAAACCAGTACAGCCAGGTTTGACTAACAGTCTCTGGCGGTCATAGTCCGTGTATTCGGCGACTTCTTTTGGAAGCGGTGGACGCGGTCCCACTAGTGACATTTCACCAATTAAGACGTTCACTAACTGAGGCAGTTCGTCTAAACTATACTTTCGAATGAAACGTCCGACTTTGGTAACTCGGGGGTCATCCTTCATCTTAAACATGGCCCCGTCAACTTCATTAAATTTTTTAAGTTCAGCTAATTTTTTGTCAGCGTTAGGGATCATCGACCGAAACTTATACATGTTGAAGACGTCCCCATTACAACCAACTCGTTTTTGCGTGTAAAAAACCTTACCATGAGACCCATCACACTTGATTAGAATGCTAAGCACTAAGAATAAAGGACTTAGTAAGATAAGCCCAATTAGACTGGCAGTGATGTCAAATATTCTTTTACACGTAAAGTAGACTGGGCGATTCTGGACTTTTTTGGGATCAAGCCAGATCGTCTTTCTCTTTAGGTTCTCTTCCATTCATCATGACTCCCTCATACTTAGTTCTAATTACCCTTTACGCTAAAATGTTCTCCTCATAAACTTAGGAGAACATCTCGTTGCTATTTAAATCTAGTGATAAGCTGCGGTTCCAGTCTTAGCGGCAGGCAAACCTAGATTCTTCCGAATAAAGTTGGTAGTCTGTTGCAATTGACTTTCCGTTGGCACCTGCATTGCTGAGTTCTCAATCATCTGGTTTTCACCCTGAAGATGATTATCAACAAAGTCACCGTGTTCTCGGTAACTAGTAGCAAGTTTCGTCAAATCACTTGAGTCCAAATCAGTCTGACTGGACTTGGCAATTGAACTAATGAAGTCGTTGTTCATGAGATGTGATACCGAACCACCCTTAGCTGCAATTGCTTGAAGAACCTGACGTTGCCGCATTGTTCTTCCGTAATCACCAGCTGGGTCAGAATATCTCATTCTTGAATAAGAAAGTGCTTCTTTTCCGTCCATCTTAGTTGGTTGACCTTTCTTGAAGTTATAGCCTTCATAACTAAAGGACAACGTTGGTGTGATAGTCACTCCACCTACTTGGTCAACGATTTCCTTTAAGCCACCCATGTTAATTAAGACATAGAAATCAATTGGAACGTTTAACAGTTTTTCAACGGTCTTAATGGCGGTCCCAGCACTTCCGTAAGTGTAAGCGGCATTAATCTTAGATGGTGAATACTGTGGGTATCCGGGAATATTAACGGCAGTATCACGTGGGATACTTGTGAGCGTCATTTTCTTGGTCTCTGGATTAAGGGTGGCAACCATTAAAGTATCGGTTCGACCTTTATAATCACGATCAAGAGCACCCGTATCAGTCCCAAGTAATAGGATTGAAATTGGTTTTTTATGATTTAACAGCGCGTCAGTATCTCGTTGTTTCTTGATTCCTGCACTCTTATAAGCTTTGTTAATTTCATTTGATGCAGATTTATACTTGTAAGCACCATATCCTAAAAACGCTAAAACAATCGCTACGATCACGATCACAACTAGAATAATGATGTTACGAGTCTTATGAGATTTCTTCTCCATGTGACGGCTTCTCATATTATTTCTCCTTAGAATAAAATCGATTTTGAATTAATCATAGTGTAATAATATCATAAGCTGCTAACGATGAAAACTTTATAAGGCAATAAGTTACCTTTTGTTACCATTATTTAAACTACATTATGTTAAAATTTGGGCGAAAATAGGAAAAAGACTGAGGTGAACTAAGTTGGCGACATACTTTAATAAAATGACACGCAACGGCTACAAACAGATTCAAAATGAAATCAAAAAGCTTCAAAAAAAGCGTCCGGGAAAAATCCAAGCCTTACACGATGCCGCTGCTCTGGGTGACCGTTCTGAAAACGCGGAATACAGTACCTCTAAAAGAGAGCTCCATCGATTAGAAAGTCGCTTGCGTTATTTTAGAAAACAGGAACAATATGCCGAGATTGTTAGAAAACCTGATAATGACCGAATCGGCATTGGTAGCGAGGTCAAAGTGCAATTTTTAGAAGACGGTGATTTAGATTCCTTCCTTATTGTTGGGAAACAAGAAGCTGAATTCTCTAAATTAGATGAAAACAAAATTTTTTACGATTCTCCGCTTGGAAAATCATTACTAGGTCATCATCTTAATGAAACAATTTCAGTAAAAGCCCCCGAAGTAAACTATAAATTAAAAATCTTGCAAATCGGCACCAGTCAAGGGAAATAGTTTGACCAACGTTGACCAAACCCGGTAGATATGAGCTAATTACTATGCATTCAATTCAAAACTGGTATAATTAGAATTGGAACTTGAGATATGTTCCTATTGTTTATCTTATGTAGTTATAAACTCACCAAGTGGTGAAAATAGGAAAGAGGGAAATTGCACATGGCAGACAATTTTGGAAATGATCCATTCGGAAACGGAATGGACGATTTATTTAATAGTCTAATGAATGGAGGAATGGGTCAAAACCCTAATGCTCGTTACGTTGTTAACGGTCACGAACTTACTCCTGAAGAAGTTGAAGCAATGAGAAAATCAGGTCAAATTCCTGGTCGTCGTGGTAGAAACGGCGGAGGCAACAACGCCAAGCAACAAAAGAAAGCCGAAAGTTACTTGGACAAAGTTGGCCGAAATCTAACTGATGAAGCTAAACAAGGTTTACTTGACCCAGTTATTGGACGTGACAAAGAAATTCAAGAAACCGCTGAAATTTTGAGTCGTCGTATCAAAAATAACCCAATTTTAGTTGGTGACGCTGGTGTTGGTAAGACTGCCATCGTTGAAGGTTTAGCTCAAAAGATCGTTAAGGGTGATGTCCCTGGCGCAATCAAAGACAAGCAAATCATTTCAATCGATTTATCTTCTCTTGAAGCCGGTACTCAATACCGTGGTTCATACGAAGAAAATATTCAAAAATTAATCAAAGAAGTTGAAGAACGTAAAAACGTTATTCTATTCTTTGATGAAATTCATCAAATCGTCGGTGCCGGTGCTTCTGGTGACGAATCTGGAAGCAAAGGGTTAGCTGACATGATCAAACCAGCTTTGAGTCGTGGTGAAATCTCAGTTATTGGTGCCACTACTCAAGACGAATACAGAAACACCATTATGAAAGACTCTGCACTTGCACGTCGTTTCAATGACGTTACCGTTGACGCTCCAAGTAAAGCTACTACCCTTGAAATCTTGAAGGGCATCAAGAAAGCTTACGAAGACCATCACCAAGTTACCTTACCTGACGATGTTTTAAAAGCTGCCGTTGACTACTCAGTTCAATACATCCCTCAACGTTCATTACCTGACAAGGCCATTGACTTGATCGATATGACCGCTGCTCACTTAGCCGCAAAGCACCCTGTTACTGACAAGGTTACCCTTGAAAGTGAATTAAAGGACGCTAAGAAGGAAAAAGAAGACGCAGCTAAAGCTGAAAAGTACGAAGACGCAGCTAAGGCTAAGACTAAGATCGAAGATATCGAAAAGAAACTTAAGAGTGACGACACTAACACTGACCGTCCTGTTGCAAAGGTATCTGACATTGCCGACTCAGTTGAAAGATTAACTGGTATTCCAGTTTCACAAATGAGTGCTAACGACCTTGAAAGATTGAAAGGCATGGACACTCGACTTAAGGGCCGTGTTATTGGACAAGACCAAGCTGTTGACTTAGTTGTTAACGCTATCCGTAGAAACCGTGCCGGATTTGACGAAGGTAACCGTCCAATCGGTTCATTCTTATTCGTTGGACCTACTGGTGTTGGTAAAACTGAATTAGTTAAGCAATTGGCTAAAGACATGTTCAACGATGAAAACTCAATCATCAGACTTGATATGTCAGAATACCAAGATGTAACTGCTGTATCCAAGATGATTGGTACTTCAGCTGGTTACGTTGGTTACGGTGACAATGGTAATACCCTTACTGAACAAGTAAGAAGAAACCCATACTCAATCGTATTGCTTGATGAAATTGAAAAGGCTAACCCACAAGTAATTACCCTATTACTTCAAGTTATGGACGATGGTCGTTTGACTGATGGTCAAGGTAACGTGGTCGACTTTAAGAACACCGTTATCATTGCTACTTCAAACGCCGGATTCGGAAACGATTCGATGAGCAAGAACAACAAGAAGGACATGTCAATTATGGACCGTTTGGCTCCATACTTCAGACCTGAATTCTTGAACCGATTCAATGCCATTGTTGAGTTCTCACACTTGACTAAGGAAGACTTAAGCAAGATTGTTGATCTTATGATCGGTAACTTAAACGACACCTTAGCTCAAAAAGACATGGAACTTTACGTAACTCCAGATGCTAAGAAATGGTTGATGGATCAAGGTTACGACGAAGCCATGGGTGCTCGTCCATTACGTCGAGTAATCGAACAACAATTAAGAGATAAGATTGCAATGTACTACTTGGATCACCAAGATGTAAAACACCTTAAGGCTGATCTTAGAAAAGACACCATCGAAATCACTAAGAATACTGACAAGACTAAACTTGCTAGTGGTGACTAATTAAGTTAGTTATATTTTTAAAAACATCTACTAATTCTGGTAGATGTTTTTTTGTGCCCAAAATCTTTTTCTTAAGATTTGCTGAAACCCGTATACAGTGCGGTCTTTGCGTGCTAGACTTGCTGTTATACAAACTAATAATTAGGGATCCAATAATATGAATAATAAAACTACAAAACGTCGGTTTATTACCGGCTTCACCGGCTTACGGGCACTTGCCGTTATCTGTGTCATCTTATACCACCTGTCACCTAGCGTATTTACTGGAGGATACCTAGGGGTTCCGGTGTTTTTGACGTTGTCAGGGTATTTGGTTACCGATCATCTGATTACCGAATATCATGAAACGAACCATTTCCGTTACGGCTATTTTTGGTCAAAACGATTAAAGCGGCTGTATCCCACCCTCATTACGATGTTATTTGCGACCGCTGCATACATAACATTGTTTCAACGTAATCTACTAGCGAATCTATGGCAGAGCGTGGTATCTAACTTAGCTTACGTATATAACTGGTGGGAAATCATGAATGGTCAATCATACTTCCAGAACTTTGCTGGAAGTGCTTCCCCATTTACTCACCTTTGGACCCTAGCAATTGAAGGACAATTCTACCTAATTTGGCCACTAATTGCCTACTTCTTACTTAAAAAATTCCACGGAAACAAACACCCCATCTTCTACACTGCCATTTTATTATCAGTTCTTTCAGTCCTTTTAATGGCCGTTCTGTATCATCCTGGTAGTGATCCTAGTCGAGTTTACTACGGGACTGACACCCGAATGTTCTCAATTCTTTTTGGCGCTGCCCTGGCCGTTTTCTGGCCGAGTACCCAGAAACGCGATAATGACAACCAAAAGTCATTTCTACTGGACGTCTTTGGTTTAATCGGAATGGTAGGAATGGGTTGGATCATCGTTACCACTGGTTCACAATCACCGTTTTTGTATCATGGTGGCATGGCACTGTTCTCAATCTTTACCATAATGGCCATGATGGCGGTTGTTCATCCTAATAGTCACTGGAATCGCATCCTAACCAACAAGTTATTTGACTGGATTGGTTCTAGAAGTTATGAAATCTATGTTTACCAGTTCCCTGTTTTTGTCTTCTTTGCCGACAAATTTAAAGATGTAGCTGATCATCAATGGTTATACGCTCTTATCGAAATTGCGATTATCATCGTTATCTCAGAATTATCGTACCGCTTCATTGAGGTTCCGCTCGCTAAATACGATTACCATCGGGTCCCTGAGTTTTTCAAGACTCTCTTCAACGTTTACAAGATGAGTCTTAACCAGATTAAAGATTGGCTGACCTCGTGCTTTAAACATCACATGGTCCTAAAGGTCCTAGCAATTATTGTATTAACCATTGGCACGGTTGGTATCTTCCAATCAACCACGGTTAATCCGAAGGCCGCCAATCACACGCAACTGGCCAACCGAATTCAAAAGAACTCTAAGGCGCAAGATAAGCACAACGAAAAACTAGCCAAAGAAATCAAATCCGGTAAAAAATCAAAGAACACGAAAGTCAATAAGAAGCTGGAAAAAGACGGCCTAACCAAGCAACAACTCCAAGAAGCTCAGAACCTCTCTGGAAGTGCGATCGGTGACTCAGTCATGCTATCTGGACGCGATAACCTCCAAAAGATCTTTCCAAAACTGTACATTGATGCTGCCACCTCGCGTCACCCTCAAGATGGCGTTGCCATCATGAAGAGTATGCAACAACAAGGTTTGTTGGGTAAAAACGTCATTATCGGCCTTGGAACTAACGGGGCTATCAGTGACGAGACGCTGAAGCAATACATGGAAATTGCCGGAAAGGACCGTCACGTCTTCTGGATTAACACTTACGTTCCAACTCAACCATGGCAGAATCAAGTTAACTCGTTTCTAAAGAAGGCTCAAAAGAAGTATAAGAACTTGTATGTGATCGACTGGTATGATTATGCTAAGTCACATCCACAGTACCTCTATCAAGACCAGACGCACCCTAACGTGCAAGGAACGCCGAAGTATGCTTCCTTCATCGCTCAAAACGTTTTGAAGCACGCCGAAAAATAATTAATAAGCCAACCCAAATGGTTGGCTTATTTTTTTCGAAAGAATAGACGTGGCTAAGATTTTCTTATAAGATATAGCTATAACATTTGGAGGAGTCTTTTATCATCGTAGAATTCATTAAAGAACATCGCATGGACATTTTAAAATACCTTGGCATTGTCATCGCCGTCCTCTTCTTTTACATCCTATTCATGGATTATTGGCCAGAGATTAAAATGATGTTCAATCCAGCTACCCGTGGCACGGCGATTCAAGAAATCCGTGACCACGGTCTAATTGATGCTGTCTTATTGATCTTCTTGTTGTACATCTTGACCATGATTCCAGGGGCACCAGTCGCAGTTGTCGGCGTTATCACTGGGATTTGTTTTGGAAAATGGCTTGGCATTATCATCAACGTGATTGGACTTTCAGCCGGAAACTTTGGGACGACTAAGATTGTTTCATCATTTAAAGGGATTGCTAGAAAATACGAGAACAATAAGTACGCCAAACACTTTAAACACTTAAAGCATCCCCTCCTCGGTCTGATTATCGGATATTCGATCCCCTTTATCCCAACGTTTCTAGTCAGTTTTCAGGCCAATCAGGATAAGAAACGGTTTCCAGACAAGAAAGTGAAGATTGCGACGATTCTAGGAAGCATTCCCATCTCAATCATCTATTCGCTTGGTGGTGACACGATTTTGCAGGGGAGTTTCAAGAAACTGATGGTGTTAGTCGGTATCATCGTCGTTTTTGCCCTCATTGTGTTCTTTTTAATTAAACGACTGGTAACCGATAAACTCTAATCGAGGTACCCGTTTCCAATTGTTTTTAAAAATGGTAATATAGTAGAGTATAGTAACAATTTATTAATGGAGGTTTTACCATGGCTAAGCATGACAAAAAAGATCAAATTAAAAACTTGCTTGACTTGGAATCCGATAACGGTCCAGTTTTAACAATCACTGTACCCTTGGATCCTAAGGAAGACAATACTCGTAGAGACAACACCCAAATCAATAGTTTGGTTGACACTGCTAAAAAAGCATTTCAAAAGCAATATAAACCAGAACTTTGGAACGCCTATGATTTTCAAATTAAGAACTACTTAAAGACTTTACAACCTAAGGCAACCATTGCTAAGGGGATCATCATGTACGTAACTAACGATTCCATCGAAGTTGCTCAATTGAACTACGCTCCACAAACAGCATTCTCATTCTCAGACAAATTGCAAATCTTACCAATCGTAAGACAATACCAATTCGTTCCTGACTTTGACATGTTGTTCTTACAACGTGACGACTTCAAAGTATTTCACGTTAACGACTTGAGCGTTGTTGATGATGACACCGATACCCCAGATCCATTTGACTCAGACAAGACTGAGACTGAGACCCAAGATGATCCTAGAAAGAACGGAGCTAAGTGGGACACTCACGAATACTACGAATTGGTTGACAAATATGTTCAAAAACATGTTTCAAACAAGGACCACAATCCATTAGTAGTTGTTGCAAACGCTGAAGACGAAGGCCGTTTCAACCGTGCTACTCACAACCCATACGTGGTTGAAGACAAACACGTTGAAATGGATGCCGCCGTTAAAAATGCTGGCGAAAACGTTCAAGAAGTTGCTCAAACCATCCATGATAACTTCGTTTCAGATGGTGAGAAATCAATGAAAGATGTCTATGACAAAGCCGACGGTGCTAAGAAAACCACTGATGACTACGATGAAATCTTGAAGGCTGCCATTGACGACCGTATTGCTAACTTAATCATCCAACAGGATGCTTACGTTCAAAGCAAGGATAACGGTGAGGACGTTGAAGTTAACGCCGAAGGTTCACGTCCATCTAATGAATTAAACTCATTAGCATTGACGGTTCTTGGCCTTGATGGTGATGTTACTGTATTGCCTGCTGACGATATGCCAACTGACAAGAAAGTTGCGGCTATCTTAAGATGGTAATTTTAAAAAAGAGCTTGGTAACCAAGCTCTTTTTTTATGCGCAAATTTAATATATTTTTAGCGTATGTATATTAAGGAAATTTAAATATGTCAATAGATGAGCAGCTAAACAGGGAATTACCTCAAGTTTTAGTCCTTACTAACTATAAAAATAGTAAATTAAAACAAATTAACGAATACAAAATGTTGTTAAAAAAGACATTAAAAAATAAATATATAACTAAAATTAGGATTCATAAGACACAATCAATAATTCCAAATAACAATTCATTTTTTATTGATTTTCTTAATAAAAACGAACTATTAGTAAGACGTTTAGGTCTTTCTGAAAAACGATTTGACTTAAATATAAATTTAATGAAGCAAATAAATAAACAATCAGAAGCATTAATTCACGAAGAAACTATTTATGGCTTAAAAGATTATAAGGGTTTAGATCGAATTCTAGGACAAATTAATCAATACGTTTTTGGAAAAGATCTTCATCCAACTATCATTGATAAAGCTACCTACATTTGGTATAAAATTGCTAAGAATCAATTCTTCACTAACGGAAATAAAAGGACGGCATTATTAGCTAGTCTTACTTTCCTTCAGCGTAACTATTATTATTTTGATGTAACTAGTAAATATGCACTATACGATATATCTTTAAAAATATCAATTAATAAAATGACTCAAATTGATTTAAAAAACTATATAACTAAACATTCTTTTCTTGATTTTAAACTAATGAAGAAGTATGCTAAAAGGTAGATTTTAATATGAATAGTTTAATTATTAAGGAGGCTCCATTAAAATGAAGAATGTAATGTCTAAATCTCAAGAGGAAGAATTGAAACAAATTCATGAAAATTTAAATGATCCTCACACAAGACAAAAGTTTTATAACGAAGCCGATAAACGAGTAACAAAAAATCCAAAAGTCATTGATGCTTTAAAAATGCTTTCTAAAATATAACTAACCACACAAAAAGACCTTGAACTCCACAGTTCAAGGCCTTTATTTTTACTTTTTTGCAAAGAAATCGTTCGCAATATCCTGATAAGCATTAATCGTATCAAGATAACTCGATAGTGTCGTATACTCGTTAATCTGGTGTGACGTGTTGTTCTTGTCAGGTCCTAACAAGATGACTGCCATCTTCTCGTTTTCCTGAACGTAAACACTCGCATCAGTTGCACCGTTATTGACAATCAACTCGGGCTTGCGATTCTGATAATCCTTTTTGGTAACCTCATAAGCATCTTGGACGAACTGATTGTCCTTATCGGTTTCAATTGGATAAAAGTTGTGAACCAACTTAAATTCGAGGTGATATGGCGTCTCGTCGTTCACTTTATCAACGACTGTTTGAATCAATTCAATCACGTTGTCGTTATTAAATGCAGGGGTCGGACGGACGTTTCCAAGCAAACTAGCCGAACCAGGAATGATGTTAACCTGTTCCCCACCGTTAATGACGGTGATACTGTGCTGGACTTTGCCAAGCACTGGATCAACTGGTAAATCGTTGAAGAAATCCGGCTCATCCTGAATGTATTTAACCAAACCAGTAATGGCGTTCAATCCCAAGTCAGGAGTCGAACTGTGAGCTGGTTTTCCGGTACTCGTGATCTGATAGTTCAAACTTCCAGAGTGGGCATAGGTGACATCCCCATCGGAGGGTTCACCGACAATCATAGCGTCCACATCGTCAATATACTTTGGTTCAATCTTATAAGCACCAGGAGCACCGAATTCTTCTCCTGAAGTCGCAATCAAACGAATCTTCCCATCAGGAACTTCGCCCTTATCAGCTAACTCACAGAGCGCAATCACCTCGGCCGCTAGCCCACTCTTCATGTCAGCGGCACCACGACCGTAGATCTTGTCACCCACGATTTCACCCTTAAACGGATCGTGTTTCCAATTTTCCGGATGAGCAACCGCCACCGTGTCTTGGTGTCCCTCTAAAGCCAGCACCTTGCCGGATTCACCAGTTCCAAGTTCAGCAATCAGGTTGGCACGACCGTCGCCAAACGGAAAAATCTTACTGTCAATACCGTGCTTTTTCAGCAGCTTCGACAAGTACTCTGAGATCTCAATTTCATTACCGTTCACGGACTTAATCTGAATTAAATCCTGTAGAATTTTGATTTTCTCTGCTTTTTCCATTCTTAAACACCCTTCTTTAAATTCTTATTTATTAACCTTGATCAGCGTGGTTAGCGAACTTGGCCCAGACGTCACCAACAACTTGAATAATCAGAACCATGATGACAACTAGGATCGTTGCGACCAAGGTCGTGTCGTTTGCGAAACGGTTGTACCCGTATGAGATGGCCATGTTACCAAGACCACCAGCACCAATGGCACCGGCCATTGCGGTTAAACCAACTAAACTAATTAATGTAACCGTTGATACTCGAATCAACTCTGAACGCGCTTCACTAAGGTACACGCCGAAGATTAAGTCCCAGTTCGTGGCCCCTAGTGATTCCGCCGATTCAATGATGCCATGATCGACACTCTCAAGGGCGACTTGGACCTGCCGCGCATAAAACGGAAAGACCCCGACTGATAGAGGTACTAAAGCGGCCGTCGTTCCGATTTGGGTTCCAACGATCTTTTGCGTCACTGGGGCAATGAAGGCCAGCAAGATGATAAATGGAACGGCTCGGAATAGCGAAACAACTTTGTCGATAATCCAGAACAGTGGATGACACGGCATAATCCCGTTATCCGCAAAAATCACTAAACAAACTCCAAAGATGATTCCTGCAATCCCACCAAAGATTGCGGACCAAAACGTCATGTAAATTGTCTGATTAACGGCTGTAATCCAGCCTTCTTCCCCATTTAATCCCTGTGAAACCACGTTGGGAAAATGAGTTGCAAACCAAGCTCCCATTATTCTGCCTCCTTCAATTCAGTGACCTTGATGTCTTGACCATTAAGGTACTTAACCGCTGCTTCTTGATCCTCTTGACTTCCAAGTAAATCAACAATCAACGTTCCAACGACCTGCTCACCCAATTTTTCAATATTACTGTAGATGATACTTGCCGAAATATGGAACTTCTCGTATAAGCTCACGATGATTGGATCACTAATGTCATCGGAGAGATACGTCAACTGAACTAGATTTCGCTTATTAACGTCAATGTTCATCGACTTCAAGATTTCAAGTGCGTTGAAACTGTTTCCAACAATCTTTCTGGTAGTTGGATTCTTCGAATCAACGAAAATATCAAGTAGATTACCAACATCAACCACTTTTCCTTGACTCATGATGGCAACTTCCTGACAAATCCGTTTGATGGCTTCCATTTCATGGGTAATCAAGATAATCGTTAAGCCGTATTTCTCGTTCAATTCTTTTAGTAAATCCAAGATTTGATCGGTGTTCTTGGGGTCAAGTGCAGATGTGGCTTCGTCAGAGATCAAAATCTTAGGGTCGTTAGCGAGCGCTCTAGCAATCGCTACTCGTTGCTGTTGACCACCAGAGAGTTGGGATGGATAGGCTTTTAAGTAATCACCCAAACCAACAATGTCGAGCATCTTCTTGGCTTTCGCTTCACGTTCCTTTTCCTTTAGACCACTGTGTTTTAATCCGAACTCAACGTTGCGTTGGACGTTTTGTTCCTCAAGTAAGTTGAAGTGTTGAAAAATCATCCCAATTTGACGCCGTTCATCACGCAACTTTTTCGTATTAATTGAAGAAACTTGGTCGCCTTCTTTTTTATAGAAGGTTTTCCCAAACACATCGACTTCCCCGTCGGTTGGTTTCTGTAGCAGGTTGATGGTTCGAACTAACGTCGATTTACCGGCACCGGAGTAGCCAGCAATTCCAAAAATTTCACCCTTAGGAATTTCCAACGATACGTCTGAAACGGCGTGAATCACATTCTTTTTTTGTTTGAACGTAACTGAGACGTCCTTGAATTGCACAATATTATTACTCATTAGTTCCTCCTAAAATTTACGATTCCAAGCAGGAATTTCGGTGTTTCCATAATACTTCTTGACCAGTTGCTCGGTTTTCTTGGTCTGGAATGATTTTACAACGTCTTTGTAGTTCTTGTTATTCTTCTGGTCCTTGTTAGCAGCAATCAAATTGATCCACTGTTTCGAATCATTGTTGAGTGGTTCGGTAAAGATCGTTTCCTTATCACCTAAGTGAGCGGGAACGGCGTAAGTGTTATTAATAACGGCACCATCGACACTGTTTAGTACTCGTGGGGTTTGTGATGCGTCCACTTCCTTGAAATTCAAGTGCTTGGGATTACTCTGAATGGCGTTTAATCCTAAAAAGCCCTTCTGGTTTTTCAAAGTGATAAGTCCCGCGTTCTTAAGGAGGTAAAGCGAACGACTCTCATTAGAAGTATCGTTTGGAACGGCAATCGTCCCACCATCCGGAATGTCCTTAACGTTCTTGTACTTCTTTGAATAAAGTCTGATAGGAGCGATGTAGGTGTTACCAACGGAAACAATGTCAGAATGATTTTGCTTATTCCAGTTGTCTAAGAAGGCATAATGTTGAAATGAGTTCAAATCAATCTCGTGTTGAGTCAAAGCCTTGTTCGGTTGTGTGTAATCAGTGAAGTGAGTGAACTTAACGTTAACCCCATACTTCTTCTTGGCAGTCTCAGCGACTGACTTCCAAATCTCATCGTCTGATTTAGAGCCGCTCATTAGACCAACGTTAACGGTTTTTTTACTCTCAGCCGAGTGTCTAGCAAAACTAAACCACCCTAACCCAACGATCACAACCACAATGATAATTCCAATAATCCACTTAGTACTTCTCCTCATGATGTCCACTTCCTAATTTTTATTTGATTGCTTAATTCATTAAATTAAATAAAAAAAGCATCCGCCCTTTAATTAAAAAGGACGAATGCTTTCGTGTTACCACCTTAGTTTACAGTTACCCTTTCAAGTAACTGCCTCAAAGACTGCTCTAGTCGACGTCTGAACTAGAAAAGCCTTGCGATGATATCGGTAGCAACCCCGTCACTGGTTTGAAAATCTCGCCAGCAAATGATTAAAAGTCCATATTCCCCGAATGCATCTCATCCCTTCACACCAACCAGAGACTCTCTTAGAAAATTCAACGGGTACTCAGCTTTTCCATCTCGTTTATTTAATTTGTTGTAAGTATACTAATCCGTCGACCAATATCTGTCAACAAAAATTTTAATTATTTTTTAAAACTAGCTAGTGAACCCATTGGGTCCCAAGGTTCAAGCATCTTAGGGGCCTGTTTTTGTTCCTCAAGTTGCTTGTCAGACATGTACTTCTTGTTGATAACGGTCTGGTAAACAAATTCGTTGAACCAGTCGTCACTCATGACAAAGTAACCTTTTTCACCGACCTTTTCACCCCAGCTGTTTTCAACCTTCCACTTGGTTGGTTGATCATCGACTAGGTCAACGCCGGTAATCACCATGGCGTGGGTCATCATGCTTTCCTTGTAGTCAAGTCTTGCACCCTTACTCATCTTAAGGTCGGTACTAAATAAAGCATCCTTGTGGTACAAGTGCGTATCCATGATGCCCTTTTTACGGTCAGAATCTTGGACAACGTCACAGCCGAACCAAACCGCTTCACCGTTCTTTAATTGCTTAATAGCTAAGTCTTTCAATTCATCAATCTTCAGGTTTAAATGCTTAACCTGTCTGCCACCAACGACGTTCCCTAACATTTCAATCGTGTAGGTCTGGTCAAAGGGCTTGTCACCAGTTGGTGAGTTAATCAATGAAACGTAGTCTTCCAGGTTGATGTTGACGTACTTATCAAAGAATTCTTTCGGAGTCAGGTCCTTATCAATGTGGTACTTATTGTCAGTATCACGGTATTCAAAATCAAAGCGCTTCGTTGGGCGACCCAGCGAGTATGCCAAAATGCGGTAAACATCGTTTAACATCTCACTCTTAGTTGATTCAAGCTTTTCTTCGGTCGCACCGTCCTTCACCATTTTACGCAATTCTTCCGCATCCCGACGTAATTTCAGGTTTAAAGTCTGATTCAATTCATCAGAGCGATTACTATTGTAAGTTTCAACCATGGTTAAACTTGGAACAACTCCGTACTTTTCAATGATGGCGCACAACATGTCCCACTGGCCCCCGTCTTGTTGTGGGGTTTCCATTAAGAAGTCGATCTTGCGTGAACCTAATGGTTGATCAGCGGTTTTAATCACGTTTTCTAAGAAATAGTTTGATTTTTCAAACTTATCCCAGAAGTTAACGTAGTTTTGTGATAATTCAAATTTTGGTGAAACCTTGTAGTTTTCGGCAATCTTAAAACGCATGGTGTTAAGTGCTGAAAACATCCAGCACCTTCCACTTTGCTTCTGATCAGCAACGTGTTGTTCGGGAACTTCGACCGAGAAAACTCGTTTCATTTTTTCATCAGCCTTGTAATCAGCAGCACTGTTGTTAATTCCATTATGAGAAACGGCCCGTTCTAAGACCAGACTGTCGTCTTTGTCTTCATAACTTTTTTCATACCATTCCAGGTCTTGCGGATTAATTGCTTTCTTATCCAAAATGATCACTCCTTAATATTTTTCTTGTCAGTATTGTATCACTTGTCCTCTCGTTTGAGACACTTTTAACTTGACCAATCCTAATCAAATCTCAATTTCAATCGTTAATCAAAAATTTGCATAACTAAACCCCTTCACAAAGGGATTTTCATCCGCTAAAAGTTACATAATCAAAGATGTGTATCATTTTCATTATTTAGCTCCCCTTACTCATGTCACAAGTTTTGTAACGTCAAGTAAAAACGTTGATATAACGTCACTTGCTTTAAAAATTTATTAAGATTCTTAAGAAAAATATAAAAAACGTATTTACTTTTGTGAAACACGCGCGTATATTCGACAAAAAGCAAAACAGCAAACATGGAGGTGTTTCATTTGAACCATAAGAAGATATTTTCAGTAGCATTCATTGGTGCCGCTTTAGCGCTAATGCTTACTGGTTGTTCTTCTGGAAGTAGTAAATCGGGGAGTAAGGACATGGCCGTCAACTCCAGCGATATTATTTCTACGATGGACTCAAGTATGGTAACGGATAGTATTGGAGCGCAAAACCTAAACAACACGATGGAAGGTCTTTACCGCTACAATAACCGCAAGATTGAACCTGGCATTGCGACCAAAGTCGTTACCCCAACCAAAGGTGGAACTCAGTATAATTTCGATCTGAGAAACGCCAAATGGTCAAATGGAGACCCCGTGACCGCGTATGACTTTGTCTACGCATGGAGAAGAATCGTTGATCCAAAGACGGCTTCTCAATACTCCTACATTTTTGAGGGAGTTAAAAACGCTGACAAGATTACCAACGGGAAGGCTTCACCAAAGACCCTAGGAGTTAAGGCCATTGGTCCCCATAAGTTACAAGTTAACCTGTCGCAACCAATTCCCTACTTCAACGCCCTATTAACCGGAGCATCATACTTGCCACTTAATCAGAAGGTCGTTGAAAAAGCGGGAAGTCAGTATGGATTAAACAGTAAGGACATGGTATTCGATGGACCATTCAAGTTAGATAAATGGCAAGTTGGAAACACCGCCTGGACTGAGAGCAAGAATAACTCGTACTGGAACCAAAAGAACATTAGATTGAACGCCGTTAAATACTACGTTGTTAAAGATCCCAATACCGGACTTAACTTGTACTCTAGTCACGTAATTGACCAGTACAACGGCCTAACCGGTGATTCAGCTAACCAACTGAAAAACGAAAAAGACTTCTCAACGAAACCAACTTCAAGTACTTTCTACATTGAGATGAACGAGAAGAAGGATCCGTTCTTCAAGAACACCAAGATTAGACAGGCCATTGGGCATTCAATCAATCGGCAACTCCTCTCTAACCAAGTGTTAGGTAAGACTGCTACACCGGATTCAAGTGTCGTTCCAGCTAAGATGAGTTGGAACAAACAAACGGGAGTCGACTTTAAAGACGAAAGTCAAAGTAAACAGGATGCAAATTATAACGACTACAATCCTAAGTTAGCTAAAAAGCTTTGGACTGAGGGTCTAAAGGAGACCGGAAAGAAAAATCTCAACTTAACCTTATTAGGTGACGATACCGATTCTTCCTTAAAACAATCCGAATTCTTGCAGGCTGAACTCCAGAAATTGCCTGGACTAAAAGTGACCCTTTCAAACGTGCCATTTAAGAACCGACTTCAACGTTCTTCTAGTGGGGACTTCGACATGGTTGTCTCAGCTTGGAACGCCGACTTCCCAGATCCAGTAACTTTCTTGAACCTCTTTGAAACTGGTGGTGCTATGAATGACGGTCACTGGTCCAACAAAGAGTTTGACCAACAGATCAAACAAGCATCTGATAAAAACGCCGGCAACTATCAAGCCCGTTGGCAGAACCTCCTGAACGCTCAGACCATCTTGACTAAGCAAGAGGGAGTCGTTCCACTTTACCAGCAAAACACCGCTGCTCTTACCAGAAGCGACGTTCACAATTACAACCTGTCACCAAACGGGAATTTCAATCTCGCGGCTACCTACAAGAAATAAAGAGAGGTAAATTAAAATGACTAAATACATCATCCGTCGAATTTTCTACCTAGTCCTCACTTTATTCATTGTTGCTTCGGTTACCTTCTTCCTGATGAAATTTTTACCCGGTACGCCTTACTCAAACCAGGCAAAACTCCAGCCAAGTCAAATCGCAATAATGAACCAAAAGTACGGATTAAACAAATCACTTTGGGATCAGTACTTAATCTACATGGGAAATTTACTCCACGGAAATCTAGGTACTTCATTTCAATTTAACAACCAACCAGTTACTCAATTGATTGCCCATGACATTGGTCCTTCAATGCAGATTGGTACCCAAGCCATGGTCGTTGGTTCTGTTCTTGGCATCATCCTTGGTGCCGTTGCCGCCATCAAGAAAAATACCTGGGTTGATTCAAGTGCCACCTTCATCTCAATCCTTGGAATCTCAATCCCAAGTTTCGTTTTAGCCGTTCTGCTTCAGTACTACTTTGGCTACAAACTACAATGGTTCCCAGTTGCCCTCTGGCAGAACTTCAGTTCTAGTATCCTACCGACGTTAGCGCTTGCGGCCTTTCCACTCGCAAACGTCGCCCGGTTCATGAGAACTGAAATGGTTGATGTCTTAGACAGTGACTACATTGAACTGGCAAAAGCCAAGGGTGATTCGGAAAGAAAGACGATTACGCATCATGCGCTAAGAAACTCACTGATTCCGGTCATCACCATCGTTGGTCCCATGGCCGTTTCAATCATGACGGGTTCACTAGTTGTTGAAAACATCTTCTCAATTCCTGGAATTGGTAATCAATTCGTTCAGTCCATTCTGACGAACGATTACCCCACCATCATGGGACTCACAATCTTCTACTCATTCTTATTAGTTGTCATTATCTTAGTTGTCGATATTCTTTACGGAATCATCGATCCACGAATCAGACTAGGAAACGGAGGTAAAGAATAATGGCCGAAAACTTACCACCACTTGAAGATCAGTTCCAGTTCGCAAGTGACGACCTTTCAAACTTGGACACTGAATCGGAATCAATTAACACCCCATCTTTAACGTACTTTCAAGACGTTAAACGAAGACTAGTTCGAAATAAAGTTGCCATGACTTCTTTGATTCTCTTAGTCATTATCGCCCTAGTCGCAATCTTCGCCCCGATTCTTTCACCACACGATCCAAACGCTCAAAACGTCCTGTATGCGAACTTACCACCAAAGTGGGGTTCACTTAACATCCCCGGTCTAAATGGGATTCACGAAGCCGGTGGCCACATGGTCAACGCATATCAAGCAGAACACGTTCCAAAGGGAACCTACTACATCATGGGGACCGACTACCTTGGTCGTGACCTCTTCTCAAGAATTCTCTACGGGACCCGGTTATCACTGTTTATCGCGGTCGTTGCGACAGCCGTCGACCTCTTAGTCGGTGTTCCTTACGGTTTAATCTCGGGTTGGGTCGGTGGTGCCGTTGACACCTTCATGCAGAGAATCGTTGAAATCCTTTCATCAATTCCTAACCTAATCGTCGTTGTTTTATTACTACTAATCCTTAAACCCGGAATCACTTCAATCATCATCGCCATTGCCTTTACCGGATGGATCACCATGTCACGTTTAGTTCGTGCTCAGACCTTTAAACTAAAGGAATCCGAATACGTCCTAGCCGCCAGAACCCTTGGTGAATCACCATTCAAGATTGCGATGAAACACCTGATTCCAAACCTCAGTTCTACTATCATTATTCAAACCATGTTTACCATTCCATCGGCCATCTTCTTTGAAGCCTTCCTAAGTTTCATTGGAATCGGGATCCCAGCACCAAACGCATCCCTTGGTACACTTCTAAACGATGGTCAGAAGGCCTTTCATTTCTTACCATATCAAATGTGGGTTCCAGCAATCGTACTGTCTGTCATTATGATTACGACCAACCTGCTTGGAGATGGATTAAGAGATGCGTTCGATCCAAAATCTAAGTAAAGGAGACAGATAAGATGGCTCAAAAAGTTTTAGACGTTAAAAACCTGTCAATTGATTTTGCTACCCTAAACGGAACCGTGAAGGCCATTCGTGACGTTAGCTTCCACCTTGATAAGGGAGAAACGCTCGCCCTTGTTGGTGAATCTGGTTCAGGGAAATCAATCACCGTGAGAACTATCATGCGTCTTCTAGCTGATAACGAAACCATCACCAACGGTACAATTGATTTTGAAGGCAAAGATATTTTAAAAGAATCCAAAAAACAAATGGATAAGATTCGGGGCGGCAAGATTGCCATGATTTCTCAGGATCCAATGACCTCACTGGACCCCACCATGAACATCGGTAATCAGGTGGCCGAACCACTCCGAGTTCACGAGGGAATGTCTAAGGGTAAAGCCCTTGAACAGGCCGCTGAAGTCTTAGAAGAAGTTGGAATTCCCAACGCTAGAGAACGAATGCGCGACTATCCCCACCAGTTCTCCGGTGGTCAACGACAAAGAATCGTGATTGCGATGGCAATTATCGATAAACCCGATATTCTGATTGCCGACGAACCGACTACCGCCCTGGACGTTACGGTTCAAGCTCAAATCATTAAGCTACTAAGAGAGTTAAAGGACAGAATTGGAACGTCGATTATCTTCATCACCCATGATTTAGGGGTGGTTGCTAACATCGCTGACCGAGTAGCCGTCATGTACGCCGGTAAGATTGTCGAGTATGGAACCGTTGACGACATTTTCTACAATCCACAACATCCCTACACGTGGGGACTACTTGATTCCATGCCAACTTTATCCATGAAGAGTGATCGATTAAACACGATTCCAGGGACCCCACCAAACTTGATTAACCCACCAAAGGGTGACGCTTTCTATGCCCGTAACAAGTACGCTTTAAAGATCGACCATGAACAACAACCACCCTTCTTCAAGGTCAGTGACAGCCACTACGCCGCCACCTGGTTGTTAGACAAGCGAGCTCCAAAGGTTACCCCACCGAAATCAATTCAAAAGCGTCAGGCTGAATTTAAGAAACGAGGTGAAAACGACCATGACTAAAAAGGATCCAATTGTTTCAGTTAAACATTTAAAACAATACTTTAACGTCGGAAAGCCCGACGAAGTTAAGGCCGTTGACGACATCTCATTCAACATTTATCCTGGTGAAACGCTGGGACTGGTTGGTGAATCTGGTTCTGGTAAAAGTACGACTGGAAGAGACATCATTCGTTTATACGACCCAACTGATGGTGAAATTGACTTTGAGGGGCAAAACATCTCGAAGCTAAAACGCAAACAGATGAAAAACCTCCGAAGTCAGATGCAGATGATCTTTCAGGATCCGTATGCCTCACTGAACCCCCGAATGAAAGTGGAGGATATCATCGCCGAAGGCCTTGATATCAATCACCTGGTTAAAGATTCTGATGAACGAGATAACCGAGTTCAAGAGCTCCTTCACCTCGTTAACCTAAACGAAGAGCATGCCAGTCGTTACCCATACGAGTTCTCCGGTGGTCAACGACAACGAATTGGAATTGCTAGAGCCCTAGCGGTTAAACCTAAGTTCATCATCGCCGATGAACCAATTTCCGCCCTTGACGTTTCCGTTCAAGCCCAGGTTGTAAACCTAATGCAGGACATTCAAGAAAAAGAGGGTCTAACGTACCTATTCATCGCTCATGACCTTTCAATGGTGAAGTACATTAGTGACCGAATCGCCGTTATGTACGCTGGTAAAATCGTGGAAATGGCTGATACCGATGAGTTATACAACCATCCCCTTCACAAGTACACCCAAAGCTTGTTGTCAGCGGTGCCAGTTCCTGACCCACACTCAGAGAAGCAGCACAAGATTATCAAGTTCGACCATAGTCAACCATTTAAAGAAGACCAATACCTTCAGGAAGTCCGTCCTGGTCACTGGCTCTACTGTAGTGATGAGGAAGCCCAACAATACAAATAGCCGTTTCAAAAACGTTCGATTGAAAATAAATTCAGTCGAACGTTTTTTATTTCTCTTAATTCAGCCTTCAATTGCGGGAGTAACAAGGGAATGGTATTATTAATGTGAATAATGAATTCAATCACAAGATGGAGGCTTATCTCAATGAATAACACTAACGAAAAATTCTGCATTAAATGTGGCAAGAAGATCCCAAAGGAAACAAAGTTCTGTCAGTATTGTGGTGCCAAACAACCAGAAATCAATTCGACCCCGCATAATGAGTCACAACCAAGTCCAGCAAGTATGCAACCTCAGACTACTAGCAATCAGGGCAATCCTGAAACCATCAGTACCCTTCTACTGGTGTTCGGTTGGATTTCCGCCGTTTTGTCGACCCTCTTTATCCCCATCGTGTTTGGAATTATCGGAATTGTCCTTGGCGCAATCGAACTTAAGTATCACCAAAACGCTGGAATTATTTTGATAATTGCGTCGGTCGTTTTGATGATCATTGGAATTATTTTCGGGATGGTCATGGGTTCACAAGTATTTTGAAAGTAGGATGAAATCTAATGAATAATACAAAGTTTTGTGTCAACTGTGGTAAAAAGATCAAAAAAGACGCGAGCTTTTGTCCGTATTGTGGAGTTGAGGAGCCCAAGACTACCCAGCAACAAACCAAAACCGCTCCGACTGAGAATCATCCCCAAAACAATAAAAGTAACTTGAAGAAACTGTTAGGTGGGATTGGAACCATTGTCCTTGCCGTTATTTTCGGTTTGAACTTCTACTTTAGGGCGCGCCATGTTTTCCCTAATCAGGATACGAATGCTAGTAGCGTGATTAAGTCGATTAATCACACAGCCCGTCCTGACAACGATGCACCTAATGGATTTTCATTAAGTGATGAACTTAGTGAAGCACATGCCACGTTAATGTACAATACGAAAGACAAATCATATAAATTTTACATAAAACATCCAAACGATAAAAAGAATGCAAATTATGGTAGCTTCTACTTGATCAAGGCCAAACTACCACACCAAAATCAGTCATTTTACATGTATAAAGTTCTAAACAATGACGATTCTAACGAAGATCCTAAAAAACTCCCCTTACAATTAGCTAGTAGTCTCACTGATACTTTCCACCTAACTAAAACCGCTATTAATATCAATTGGGGAAACAATATGAAATCGGGAAAACAATTTATTATGGGTCCACAACAATAATAATATATATACAAAAAACACTGCCGATTAAGCAGTGTTTTTTTACTGACTATTTTAATTTCTTCAAATAGCTAACATCTGGTCCGCCAAATCGATTGCCTTCGTCCACAGAGCTAAACAACATGAAAATGAAAACGATGATACTTCCAACAAATGGAATCAGTTGTAACCACCAGAAACCAGCTGAATAATTGATGTCATGAAATCTACGACAGGTAGAAGTGATTTGTGCAATACCTGCGGCAACACCAAAAACAAGAAATGCAATTCCAATCAATATTGTAATCGCGTATGCCACCGAAGAATCTATACTACCGAACACAAACATCAAGAAATAAAAAGCAACTGTAATTAAACATACATCTAAGTATGACCACCAATACGACGCCCTGCTCATCCTTCCAGAAATATGAAACATGTTCCCAAATAGGTCCTTAAACGATGTAATCATGTTAGGTGATGAATATTTCGAGCGAATATCCGCTCCATTATTGGATTCTGGCCGATAAGTCTGCTGCTCATTATTAGTTTCTTGATAACCATAATTAGCCTGTTGATTATCAGTGCTTTGATTACTTTGGGCATCAGCCATCTCGGGTTGAGCTTGACCGCAATAAGGACAGAATTTAACATCCGCCTTTAACAACTTGCCACAATTGGGACAGTGCTTGGTGTCATCCATCGTAAAACCTCCATAGTATGTATTTAAATCGATGCTAATGTAACATCTACTTTTATTTTACACTATTTGCCATGTCAAAATAGGCGAAAATGAACATTTTTGAACTATCTCCGTCAATTTGAGTCTGAATTGCCAAGTTAAAGGCACCATCACAGTTATTTTCTTTCACAATATCTCTAATTTTATTAAAAGCTTCCTGTTGAAAATCCCGCAAAATCTGATCATCATCTGGAATATAGTGGTCACTTAATGCCACTGACCCGTTTTGATTGAATTCATATCCATCAGGAATTGCACCAGCTGAAACAGGAATCACAATTTTAAGTTGACCATCGTCTTGTTTTTCATTTGAGCCAACTTCAACCGTAGTTGTCTCCTCTTCCTGATTCATTTCTTCCAACTCATCAATAGTAGGTTGTTTGTACCCACATTTCGTACAGAACTTCACGTCAACTGGAATTTCAGCTCCACAGTTAGGACAAAACCTTGTTTTTAATGTCATTTTTCTTTCACCTTTTCGTATGTATTAAAAGAACTCCAGCTAAAGCTAGAGTTCCGATCTATTTAGTTAAATACCATTCCACCATCAATTAACAATGACTGACCAGTCATGTAGTTAGAGTCAGGACCAGCTAAGAATGAAACACAGCCAGCCACGTCTTCAGGTTTTGAAAGTCGTTTCAAGGCAATGTTTTTTGCAAACTGTTCCATTCCCCATTCAAATGGTTTCCCGGCTTCATCAGCCACATTTTGGGCAATATCATTCATCATGGGAGTGACCACGATGCCAGGGCAGTATGCATTAACGGTAATCCCGTCATCGGCAAGTTCCTTGGCGGTTGTTTCAGTAATTCCTCTGATAGCGAACTTAGTTGAACCATAAACGGTCAAGTTCTCATTACCGGTCATCCCAGCTTGAGATGAAGCATTAATAATCTTACCGCAATGACCAAGTTCTTTGAATTTCTTAGCGGCAGCCTGAATTCCCCAAATAGTACCACCCACGTTAATTTTTTCGGCTTGTTCCAAGACCTCTGGAGTAACGGTCTGAATTGGTGTGGTTGGCGCAATTCCAGCGTTGTTCACAATCACGTTGAAGTCACCAAAATGTTTAGCGGCCTTTTCAACGGCTGCAAAAACTTCGTCACGATTGGCAACGTCAGCTTTAATGGCAATGGCGTCCCCATTGTCACTTTGAATCTCTTTAGCAACCTCTTCCACCTTATCCAAATGACGACCAACCAGTGCCACGGAAAAGCCATCTTTACTCAATCGTTTGGCAATAGCCTCTCCGATTCCTTGTCCAGCACCTGTCACTAGAGCCACTTTCTTATCCATCGTTCAATTTCCTCACTTACTATAATAATCAATCTTTATGTTAATTTTATCACAGCTAAATGCTTCTAAGATATAAAAAACGGAAAACTATTCTTAGTTTTCCATTCTTACTTATTTAAATGCCAGTTCAAAAATAAATCATGATTACCCAGTATATAATCTATATATTTTGTATTTTAATTTAATTGATTGGTAACAATTTGTTGGTAATTAAGCCAAAGTGCTGTATACGGAGAATTACTATTAAGCTGCCATGGTTTGGGTTTACCACAGAAATGAATTATAACCGTATTTTTCATAACCCAATCAAGGTCTTCTTTTCCCCCACTACGAGTTAAATAATTTAAAGATTGACGCGCATCAAAATTCCAGATATCTTCAGAGATTTCCTTGGTATCATTGCCATATAAATAATTTAGAATATCTTGATCTGGTAAAATTAGATAATCATTGTACTTTTTAATAGTATCAATAATGTCTTGAAGCCTAATTTTTTTACGCATTTGATCCAAATCCATCACCATAACTCCTGAATTATAATAACCCCCATCGGTATCAAGACGTAGATTATTAATAGATCTCATCATGTCAGTGAGCCCTTTATGAACTGCAGCCGCAAACATTTTTCCATCTAAGGGGAGATTCCAAAGAGGTTGAATGTCGTTAATAACTAAAAGATCAGGATCCAAATAAATTACTTTTTTTAAATCTTTTGGTAGAACATTACCACATAACAATCTAAAATACATTTCTTTTGGATAATGATAAACACTTAAAAAAGAATCTGGAATTTTTAAATTTTGACCCGTTTGGATTGATTGAAGTTCCATATGTAGTTCACCAGCATAATTAATAAGTTGTTGATCATTTTCTGGTGTAAAATCAGCTTGTAAAACCCAAATTCTAAAATTAACATCTGGATTGTTGAGTCTAAGTGAATATAACATAATTTTTAATGGATTAATGTACCCTTGATTGATAGTTACAAGAATTTCAATTGGTTGTTTTGTAGTCATATTTTACTCCCATAATTTATTTGATATTATTTCACCACATTTGAATATATTTCTCAACAATTATGTATAAATAATGGGAAGCCATCTCACGGCTTCCCATTTATCAATTATTCTTCATTTTGCAATCGAGAATGGTGAATCCCGTAAACAAAGTAGATCACGATTCCCAATGCTAACCAACCAATTACCGCAATCTTGGTCACGTTCGGTAACATGATAATGAAGTAGATACTCATCAGTCCGGCTAGGATTGGCAAGTACGGGTAAAGGGGCATCTTGTAACCAGTATTCTTGATGTCCTTTCTTCGTCTCAATGGAATGATCCCAAATGAGATAAAGGCAAACGCAACCAAGGTTCCAGCGTTAATCAATGAAACTAGTTGAGTCAATGGAACAACTCCAGCAAAGATGGCCTGAATGATAACAGCCAACCAAACCGCGTAGGTTGGAATTCCAGTCTTGTGGTTAATCTTCCCCATTTTCTTAGAAATTAGTCCGTCACGTCCAAGTGAGTAAACCAGTCGGGAACTCCCGATGACCATGGTGACCATGGCGGTGAAAATCCCAAACAGTGCTCCAATCGTGATGGCCTTGTTCATGAAGTTCAGGTGCACCATGGAGAATGCCAAAGCGGCTGGATCGTCAACGTTTAGTAGTGAGTAATGAACCATTCCAGTCAGGACCAAAGAGAACCCGACGTACAGGACGGCCGCAATCAGAACGGTTCCAAGAATTCCCTTGGCCATATTCTTATTAGGATTAATGGTTTCAGCGGAGTTCGATGCCAACGCGTCAAAGCCCATGAAGGCAAAAAAGACGGTCGCAGCGGCGGTCGAAATTCCACCCAAACCAAACGGTGGGGTGTGAAATTGCTTGGGGTAAAACGGAACGTAGTTACTTGACTTGATGTAAAAAACACCCACAACGATAAACAAAACAATGATGCCAATCTTGACCAGCACGGCAACGTTCTCAATCTTCTTGGAAAAATTAGTTCCCATTAAAGCGAGTAATCCAACTAACAGGGTAATGACAACGGCACTGATGTTGACGATGCCACCTTCCATTGGCCCACTTTGAAGAAACTTCGGAATGTTAATCCCAATGGCGGCTAAAATATTGTTATTAAAGTACGAAGCAAATCCGGTGGCCTCAGCGGAAACCGCCAAGAAGTACTCTAGGATTAGTCCCCAACCAAGAATCCACCCGATAATCTCGCCGTAAACGACGCTTCCAAAGGAGTATGCTGAACCAGCAACGGGCATCGCCGACGAAAACTCGGCATACGCCATACCCACGACCCCAGCTAAGATGGCAGCAAGCAAGAATGCCAGTGCAACCGCTGGTCCTGCGTGTAAAGCCGCTTCGTGTCCTGGAAGAATAAAGATCCCAGTTCCGACAACGGCTCCGACGCCAAGACCGATTAGATCTTTAGCGGTCAGCGTTCGCTTTAAGCCAGCATCGGCTTTGACGAAACTAGCAACCGATTCTTTCTTGAACATATTATGCATATGCATCACTCCTTTTCATTTGTATTGCATTGAATTGTACCGTGAAAAAAAGATGATGACAATTACTTTTTAAAGATTTTCTTAAATAAAAAAGAACTGAGACCATTGCATCCCAGTTCTTAATTAATTCTTTTACTTTTTAACCGCCCACTGTGGTTGTTCACCCTTTAGGACTTTTACAATTTCACTGGCAGCGTCATGCGCCATCCGGTTCATGCATTCCACCGTGTTAGAGGCAATGTGCGGTGTCAACAAGACGTTATCCAGCTTGTAGAGTGGACTGTCCATTGGTAGCGGTTCAGAATCAAACACATCCAGGGCAGCGGCCTTAATTTCGTGACTCTTTAAAGCGTCGATTAGATCATCTGTATTAATGAGTGCTCCACGAGCCAAATTAATGAGAACCGCCGAGTTGTCCATCATCTCAAATTCACGTTTACCAACGCTTTGTTTAGTAGAGGGTAGCACTGGCATGTGTAAAGTGACGATATCTGAATCAGTAAAGATGGCATCGCGATTAACCGCTTTACCGTATTCAGAGTCTTCAGCATGTGGTGAATTGTAGATGACATTCATCCCCAGTCCACTCACCTTCTTAGCGACCATCTTGCCGATTCGGCCATAACCGAGAATTCCGAGGACCTTGCCTTCTAAATCAAAACCCATATGATCTTTCTTGTAGTTCCAGTTCCCCTTACGCATCTCGTGCGAATCATTGGTAACGTTCTTTGATACGTCAAAGATTTCGGCTAACGTCGTCTCCGCAACCGTTGAGGCATTGGCGAGCGGCGTAATTGTTACATATATGCCATGTTGTAACATAAAGGGAACGTCGATGTTGTCATAACCCACACCGTTTCTAGCAATGATTTTTAAGTTCGGCATCTTTTCAATGGTGTCATTTGGAAACGGGGTCGTGCCAATCAGGATGCCATAAGCATCGGCGGCCATGTCAAGCAACGTTGAAATCTTCTTGTCAGGTAATTCCACAACATCAAAGCCACTGTCTTTCAGTAGCTGTTTTCCATCTGGAGCCAAACTTGCTTGTACTGCAACTTTTTTAGCCATCATAATCTCTCCCATCTACTTACGATTCACTAACGTGTTCTTTTTTATAAAATTCATTTAATTCACTTGGAGTAGGATAGCCGTCGTTATCACCGGGCGTCTGAACCTGAAGCGCTCCAACGGCATTTCCACGCATGACCGCACTCTTTAGATTTTTGCCCTCTAATAGTGCGGTAATTACCCCGAGCGCAAACCCATCACCGGCACCAACCGTGTCGACGACGTGATCGACCTTAAAACCGGAGACCGTGTACGAATCTCCATCTTTGGTCTTCACATACGCACCATCAGGGCCCAACTTAATGAGCACCGCGTTCGTGCGTTCGCCATTTTGGAGGTAAAAGTCAGCGATTTTTTCCGGGTCATCACTTCCCATGAGAACCTTGCCTTCGTTTACACCTGGCATCACAATGTCAGCGTTTTTAGCCAATTCGTTAATCGTTTTAATCATTCGATCATGATCACCCCACAGTCCGGGACGCAGGTTTGGATCAAACGTTATCTTGATTTCATTATTAATCAATCGGTCCATTAATGCACGATATGAGCCTTCCGCTTCAGCTGACAAAGCCGGGAAGATCCCCGTTAGATGAGCCATTTTGACGTCGTCAAGATTAATCTCGTCAATGACTCCCCGTTTTAAATGCGAAGCAGCCGATCCCGTGCGATAGTTGAACGTCTGGGGATCACCATGCGTTACCATCTGTTTTAATTGATGACCCGTCCAATGATCGGGATCGTCTTTAACATAGTCAATGCCAACGCCGTGGTCGATAATCACGTCTTTGGCGTATTTACCCAGCGGATCGGTTCCTACTTGAGACACATACTCAGCGGAATGTCCCAGTCGTTTAGCACCAATGGCCACGTTTAGTTCTGCCCCTCCGAGGATTTTTAGATAGTGGGTTGAATCAGCTAAAGTAGCGTCAGGATCGGTTGAGGCGAACGTCACCACTGGTTCACCAATTGTCAGAAATTCACTCATAATTTTCACCTTTCTTTAATCATCTATCCGAAGAATAAGTACACTAATATTTCGTTTAAAATGGAGACAATCCACATGATCGGAACTCCCAGTTTCAACAGTTGCTGAGGACGAACCTTCATGTAGTCAAGGCCCCAGACGTTCCATGACTGAGTGATATCAGTTGAAACCGCCATCAGGGTTGGAACGTACATTAACGGTAAGAGGAACATGTCATTAAACATTCCAGTAGCGGAAAGGACGGCGGCCGTCGCAGCTCCTGCACCCCAGACCTGAAGTGGTCCTCTAAACAATGCTAAGGGAGCAAGAACCCCGATTCCAAGTGCTAGAAGTAAATGACTGTTTGGTAGGATGGCACTGAAGATTCCCTTGAAACGACCAGCGTTTAACTGAGCCGCACCGGCAAACATAACCAGTGCCATCAAGAACATGATTAAGCCCGAAATGTCGTTAATGGACTGTTTAATCGTGGTATTAAGAAATTCTTTGAATTTTTTGTAGCCGTTCATCTTACCAGTCACAAGCATCGCTAGGATACTAGAAAGGATCAAAGCCGGAATGGCATCCCAGCCGAGCGCCATGTTCAAAATAACGGGAACAACTGGGATAGCGTACGCAATGTACGGAATCTTGTCGACGTCTCCCGGGTCAGTTGCCCCGATTTTCTTCAGGTTGGCCTCGGCATTCTTTGGATTGAACGTGTGACGTTTCATCACTAGAAACAAGATCACCGCAATTAGTTGCACCGCCATGGCCGCCCACCCAAATTCAAGGTAATGCAGATTGTATTGAGCCTTGGGGAAGAACGCCTTAATCTGATTAAATAACACGACGTTGACGTACATGGCCGAGCCAATCGACAAGGCAAACGTCGTTAGGGCCACGTCTCGTGGAATCCCCAACGACAAGAGGATTGGTAACAAAATGACACCGATGGCAATGACCGAACCCACTCCGTAGGAACTGACAAACAGCAGGGCCGTAACTAAGACAATCAGGATGGCGGCTAGTAAGGGATGCGATTTCCCAACCTTATTCGTTTTCTGTGAAATTGATGGCGCAATGCCACTGTCAACCAGCACCCGTCCAAACCATGAACCAAAGACAATGTAGATAATCGTCGAACCATACTTCAGAGCGGGTGTTGAGAAGACCGCCGTCAAAGCGGTGTGATATGGGATTAGGCCGATGACGGTCCAAAGAATCGCCATCACGAAGAAACCAATGGTTAGGTCCCCACCTTTAACAATGTAAAAGATAAAGCCAGCAAAGGTAATTAGTAACAGAATCGCAATAATGGTATTCATCAACTACATCACCTCATCTCTCAGCAACTTGACTTGACGTTCAACGTGTTCGTCGTCTTCCATCGGGAATTCAAGCGCCAAATCCGCCGTTTTCGGTAACTCGTTCAGGATGTTTTTCCAATCAAACATGCCGTCGTTTAGATCGTCCGCGGTCTGTAAGTCATCTTCATCAAACTGGTTGACATTCTTTAGATGAATATAATCGGTATACTGGTACAAAGAATCAGCCGCATAGTCCGCACTTTGATGGGTAAACGCCCAGTTTCCAAGGTCATACACGTACTTAATGGGCAGCCCATTCTTTTTCGCTTGGTTTAAAAAGTGTTTAACATTAGCCATTTTGCCACTCAATTTGGTTTGATCGTTTTCCACGTTCATTTGAATCTGATCGAGTGGTAAACCATCAAACGCGTGAGCTAAGTCACCATGGAAAGCCCGGAAGTTTCCCACGTTAAACTTGATTTTAGTAATTCCCATTTGTTGCCCCTCGTTGAAATACTGCTTCAATTTCGGATTAACCGAACCGTCCTTTAAAAACAGCTCATCGGGGACACTGTAATTCACTAGTAATCCCGTTCTCAATCTGGCATCATCAATCTCATCTAGTTCCTTTGAAAAATCCTTGATGTATTCTCGTCGAACCTCAATCCCGTCAACGTTCATTTGCTTCACGCGTGGAAATAACGCTGCCTGACTCGTACCGGCTTCGATGTCATTTACAAAGATCCATGTATTTAAAAACAATCGCATCAGTATTCACTCCTTTTTTAATTTGATACCGCTTTCATATTGATATTTATGGTAAACGTTTACATAAAAGTAGTCAATACTATTTGGTAATCTTTTTTCTAAAAATATGTAATCGTTTTCCATGACGCCATAAAAAAAGACCAGCCGCACTGGCTAGTCTTATTATTTTAAAATTGGGCTGGAATCTCAATTTTTTTCGCAATCGGTTGAAAATCACTCTCAATCCCCTCAATCAGGATCTGAGCTGCATTCACCCCAATCTGAAACGGATCCTGATTAATAACCTTGATTCCTGGATCAATATTATCTACCAGTGAAGTGTCGGAAAATCCCGTCATGTGCACCCCATCGGACTTCCGGATGACTCCATCCCGAATCAACTTAGGCAAAAACTTCAAGAGCCACCGTTCCTTTAAAGCAAAAATCAGACCCCCATTTGTTTCTTTGATGTCATTTTTCAGTTTGGAGTATGCCTGACGAAATGAAGCCTCATCGTTTCCCGGTTGAATGATCGTGACGTGGTTCCCATAGACTGCTTTAATCCCGTTCAGTCGTTGTTCTCGGGTGGAAACGTTTTTTACATTATTTGTAATCACAAAGACGTGGCTTAATCCCTGGTCTTTAAAGTATCGCGCCGCTTTCTTACTGACCTCATAGTTATTTGTAACCACACTCGGCCACGGACTGCCCTTAATCTGCCGATCTAACATGACCACCGGTACATTTGTGGGAATTGAGCTTTGAAAGGCGTCCAGGTCGTTACTTAACGGCTGAATCAAGACGCCACCAAACATTTGTTGGTTAAGTGACGATAACGTGGCAAGTTCCCGCCGTTCATCACTATCGGAGTCCATTAAGACCGCGATGAAGTTGTTCTTTTTTAAAACCGAATTAACACCCTTAAAAATCTCCGTGGAAAAGTAATCATCAACATCCGCCGCAATGACCGCCACCAATCGACTTTGCTTGGTAATGAGCTGTCTGGCGGATTCGTTTGGCACGTAGTTCAACTTCTTGATCGCTTCGGTAACCCGCTTCGCAGTAGCATCGGACATGTGGTTGGTCTTTCCGTTTAAGTAGCGTGAGATGGTGGCAGTTGACACTCCTGCTTCTGACGCAACGTCTCTAATCGTAGCTACTGAACCCATTTGGACCCCTCCCATCGTTTTTTTCATTCTACCATTTATTAAGCCATTGTTTCAGACCAATAAAAGAATTCATCAATTAATTGATGAATTCTTATTGAGTTACTTAAATTTAAGGTTCCAAGCCGCTTGTTGATTAATCCCGGACTCTTTCTTAATCAGTTTAGCGGTCTTCTCGGTCTGATAGGCTTTCACTAATTCCTTGATTTTCTTGCTATGTTCGTCGCGCTTCTTTGCGGCAATGAAGTTGACCCACTTATGCGAATCCTTGGTAAATGGTGCCGTATAAATGGCCTTCTTCGGACTCAGGTTCGAACTTTCAGCGAAGTTCCCGTTCACAACGGAAGCTCCCGCTGAATTCAGTAATCGTGGCGTTTGCGAGGCGTCAACTTCCTTAATCTTCAGGTTCTTCGGATTACTAGTAATGTCCTTGACGGTGGTGAACGCCTTTTTCGGATTTAACTTAATCAACCCCGCACTCTGAAGGACGTGTAAAGCCCGGGACTCGTTGTTAGTGTCGTTTGGCACCGCAATGGAAGTTCCACTGGAAATTTCATTAACCGACTTAAACTGATTAGAGTAAATCCTCATCGGTTCAATCACGGTATCTCCAACCGGCACGATGTCCGTGTGGTGGACGTCATTCCAATTGTCCAAAAATGGGTAGTTTTGGTAGGCATTCACGTCGATGTCTCCGTTAGTCAGAGCGTTGTTAGGCTGTGAATAATCGGTAAACGTCTGAAACTGAACGTTTAGGCCGTACTTATCCTTGGCGTCTTTAGCCACTTCGTTCCAGATGGCCTGTTCCTGTTTGGATCCGGCCATGATGCCAACGGTAATGGTGTTCGCTTCAGCTTCTGATTGGTGGAAAAAGCTGAAGTATCCGGCGATTCCAATAAACAATATAATTCCAATCCAAATTAAGTATTTAACCCATCTTCTCATCTGCGTTCCTCCCATTTATTAACCAAACAAAAAAGCATCCATCCTGTAAAAAGGACGAATGCTTCCGCGGTACCACCTTAGTTCATAGCCGTCTCACAACGGACTACCTCAACGGTTACTTGTAAAAATAACCGGGCCATGATATCGGCGGCATCCCGTCACCAGCTCACGATTTACTGATGAAAACTCCAAGTCCATCTTCAACAGCGCTAACTCATCTCATCGCACCAACCTGAGACTCTCTTTGAGTTTCTTCTGTCTACTCAACTTTTCCGTTTAGTTAATTTATTGTTTTTAATGGTCGTTACTTTACATGCTTTAAAACTCAATGTCAATCATTTTTGAGAAAAAATAGAATAACTTTTAAAGTTATTCTATAATAATGATATTAACTCACAAGGGGGAATTACCATTTCAAAGTTCTTACATAAGCATTTTACGCTATTTTCAATGATTTTATTTTTAATTCTAAGTGTGGCAATCGTTAGTCCCTATTTCTTTGGCAATCCAGTCCTACCACGCGAGGACATGCGTTTTCACCTTGCCCGGGCGTACGAGAGTTACATCCAGGTTCAACACGGTGGCTTCTTACATATGATTCCAGGGATGATGACGAAAACTTTTGTCAAGGTTGGCTATCCACTAAACGGGTTCTATCCGATCTTTGCCGTCTTACCCGAGGCCGTGATTCATCTGGTCATTAAGAATCCGTACACATCCTACTTACTTTACCTAATCCTAATCCACTTTCTGGTATTTATCTCCATGTATCTAGCAACCTGGAAAATTACCAATCGGAAACTGACTGGGCTCGCATCCGCCATCATCTACGGTTTATCGACGTATCTAACGTTCGACCTCTTTGTTCGCTTTGATGTGGCTGAAGGAATGGCGTTTGTCTTTCTGCCAGTTGTTCTCTACGGAATTTATCAAGTATGTATCAAAAACTATCGTCAGTGGTGGGTCTTAAGTGTTGGATTAACATTTTTAGTCTTAACCCACCTCTTGTCGTTTTTAATTGCTGGTACCTTTGCCGCCATGACGATCATTATTATCATGTTAAACCATGATTCATTGAAACTTAAGGTGAAGCGGGTCATAGCGCTAATCGCCGCTGCCGTCGGAACCTTTTTTCTGTCAGCTTTCTTTTTACTGCCATTAATTCAGAATTACCACTACGACCAAGAAATTTCCATCATGAAGTGTCGCCTCCAAGACATGAGCATCCCGGTCACCAATCTGTTTTTTGGTCCCACTCCGAACGGACCGTGGCAGTATGGCGCTGGCATTGGCATTGTCGGACTAATGATCATCATTTTGCTGTTCGTCTTCTGGCATCGAATCGACTTGTTCTCTAGATCAATGACGGTCCTCTCACTGCTCTTTCTGCTTTTTAGTTCCAATCTCTTTCCGTGGGACCTTTTGCAAAAGTGGGTGGGAATGATCCAATTCCCATTCCGTTTTCTGATCATCACCACCGTTCTATTAGCGTTTTTAGGCGGAGAAATTATCACCAAGATTTTTGCCAAAAACAATTCTACGGGAGCTCTCCTGATTTTAGGCGTTTTAGGACTTAGTCTCTGTTCGTCACTTGCCACCAATTTGCAGCTCAAATCGTGGGAACCTCAGGCTTCTTCACCACAGGAATTTGAAAAGGTGGGAAAATCGGCTGTTTATTGGGACTACCTCCCTCATGCTTCCGATTCACTAGAACCGCTACTCAAAGAACACTCTATTTTAAAAATGAATCCAAATCAGAAGGGCTTAAAACAAAAGAAACGGACTACCTCGTACAATCAAATTGAGTACCAGTTAGACGCTGAAAGTGCCACCAGGGTTCGTTTGCCAAATGTTTACTTCCCTGGCTACGTAGTGACCGTTAACAATCAGGCCGTTCCAATTAAAGTAGACCAAAAGCGTGCCATCCACATTCCCGTCAAAAAGGGAGCAAACACCATCAAATTGACGTATCACCGCACCCGCGTTCACATCATTGGGATTTGGATCAGCGTTATTTCTTGGTTACTTTTACTGGGATACCTTGGGCTGGCATTTTACAAAAAACATTTTAAATAAACGAAAATGGGACTCACGTGACGTGAATCCCATTTTTTAATAAAAAAGAACCGAAGCAATTACTCCGGTTCTTCCCTGGCTTATTAATCTCTTATTCTATTTTTCAACCTGATTGTTGGTCGTAACTTGACCATCAATCATTTCACCGTCATCTTTTAACTGTAAGAAGTTATTCTTGAAATCAAGTTTTAGACCTGGTCCGAAGAAAGTCATATCATTCTTGCTGGTTAAAACGTCAGCACCTTGATTGTTTTCAAGTTTAACATCATAGTCTGATGGTGCTTTTGAAACACCAACAACTTGAAAGGCATCTCCAACGGTGCAAGCACCGCCGGCACCTTCAGAGAAGTTATTTGATCCGTCATTTGCGGCCAACAGGTATGCGTTAGCACCTGCTAATCTTTTCTTCATGTAGGCCATTGCGTCATCAGTAATTGTTAGTTTCATATTTATAACCTCCTATAAGTGATTCAGAAATGAACCTCTTCAAATCTTCACTATTTATGATAGCAGGAATTCACCATAACGCAAGTAAAATGTACACAACTTAATTTTAAAGGGTCAATCAGTTCTTTCCCCTTTATATTAGTCTCTTAATGGGTTATTATAGTGTCAGAAACAAGTCCAATCCGCTTAACAGGATTAGAAATGTAGAGGTGTATATTATATGGTTATGTATAAAGATCTTGAAGGCAAGACGGCCGTAATCACTGGAGGAGACTCAGGGATTGGTGCTGCCATTGCTGAACGTTTGGGTCAAGAACACATGAACGTGGTTATTAACTACCACAAAAACGAAGATGCAGCTAACCAAGTTGTTGAAATCGTTGAAAAAAACGGTGGCCACGCCGTTACTAAGCAAGGCGACATTGGCGATGATGCTGGTGCTGAATCATTAGTACAAGCCGCCGTTGATTCCTTTGGTGATTTGGACGTTTGGTTCAACAACGCTGGGATGGAAAAGAAGACCCCTACAAACGAAGTTACCCTTGAAGAATGGGAAGCAGTCGTTAACGTTGATTTGACTGGTACTTTCTTGGGTACTAAAGCTGCTTTAAACTACTTCTTAAAGCACAACAAGAAGGGTAGTATCGTTCAAACTTCATCAGTTCACCAACAAATTCCATGGCCGACATTTGCAAGTTACGCTGCAAGTAAGGGTGGCGTTAAATTATTCACCGAAACTGCCGCAATGGAATTTGCTCAACAAAACATTCGAATTAACTCGATTTGTCCTGGTGCCATTAACACCCCAATCAACGCCAAGAAGTTCGCTAATCCAAAGACTTACGAATCAACTGTTAACATGGTTCCAATGCACCGGATTGGTAAACCTTCCGAAGTTGCAGCTGCTGCCGTTTGGTTAGCTTCTGACCAAGCTAGCTACGTTACTGGAATCTCACTTTACGTTGATGGTGGAATGACCTTATACCCATCATTTCAAAATGGTAACGGTTAAAATTACCAACCAAAAAGACTACGAATTCAAATTCGTAGTCTTTTTTTTGGTCTAAAATACCTTTAAAATTCTTTTGATTAACTCATTAATTCCGTGCCATCCAAACAGGACGCATGCAGCAACTAGTAAAACTCCTTCAAAAAAGAGGACCAACCGTTCTCTTTGATCCAGGATAAAATATGCAGCAATCACCCCGATTACAAGTAAACACGCAACTGTTAGTCTAATTTTGGCTTTGATTGGTCCACATCTCCTCAGCATTTCTGTCTCAATTCTACCAATCATTTCACTAAATTCAACTACTTAAAATACTGCTGAGAAAAGTTGACGACTTTTTGCGTATACGTATCAGGATCCTGACTCCGACCTTCAATGTGGCCAGCACCCTTAATGATCCAGATTTGTTTTGGACCAGCATCGTTCTTGTAGTTCTCATAGGCATTTTTAACGGGGACAAACTTGTCAACGTCACCGTGAATGATAAACAACGGAATCTGGTTGTGCTTCAGGGTCTTCTTTGTATTCCCATCGTTCATGTTATACTTCGCAAACATTCTTACATAGAGATTAACCGTCGGAACCAGTGGGAAACTCGGAATGTTAAATAGCCGCTTCAATTGGCCACCCAACTCCCCTTCGACACTGGCATAACCACTGTCTTCAATCGCAAACTTCACGTTGCTTGGCATTTTTGGCAGGGAATACATGACGGCCGAAGCTCCCATGCTTGTCCCAAATAACCCTAATTCGCCATCGGGGTGGTCATAATTGAGCACTCGAGCCCATTTTTCCAGGTTAGTGGCATCTTTGACACCGTACCCGATGTATTTACCACCACTGCCACCAAACGACTGGTTATCGGGTGCAAGAACATTATAACCGGCATCATGAAAGATTTTTATAAAGGATTCCATCTCTTCACTATTACTACCGTACCCGTGAACGACAATCATCGTCTTGTTGGTTGGTTTTTCCGATGGGACGTATCTAGCAACTAGATTGGTCCCATCACTCGCCTTTTCGTGTAGAACCTGTGCGTGATTATCACTAAACCACTCGGTATCGGGCGTCCCAGCATTTTCGTTGTACAAGCTGGCTAGTCCCGTCTTCCCAAAGGCAAAGTTAAACAGGAGATAGCCAACCGCCAAATCAAGGATGATTGCGAAAATGACAAAGAAGAAAGCCGTCACTCCAGTCCATTTCAGTATTCTTTTCATTGGACTTGCTCCTTTCTAATTGATTTTCACTTTTAAAAATGATTTTAATAAGTCTATGTACTATCTTAGTGGAGGTCAGACACAATGACACAAAAAAGGTTTAGTTTAGTGAAAAATTAATGAAAATAAAATACACCTATGAAAACCATAGGTGTATTTGTGCTTGTATAAGGATAAAATTACTAATTATATAATATGTTTATTTATTAGAATTGTTATCTGAACCTTGCTGGTTTGAATTCTGCTTCTCAGAGTCTGGTGTAACGTCCTTCCAATCACCCTTAGTTCCATCATCGTTAATCAAGTTCGTCTTAAGCGTACTAATGTTAGTAAATACCTGCCACATGATAATGGCCATCACAATGTGTGAAATCCATCCCACAATTGGAATGACTGCGATTATTGACAAGACAATCCCAACGATGAACTTGGGTTTGATGTTATCAATTTCAGCCTTAACTTTACCATCACTGAGTGAACTCACCATCTGCGAACTGATGATGAAACAAGTGATGTAAAGACCTAGTAGTACCAAGAGTGGAATCCAAAGCATGCTAACAATGATGATCCCGCCAAGAATTGGGAACAACAAAACCGTCTCAATAATTGAAATTACTAGGGTTAGAACATACAAGAAGTCTAACTTTTGAACAATATCTGATTTCTTCATAAATTCCTCCAATTAAATCTTTTCTATATTATTATTTTACCCTAAAATCGAATTCATTTGGGGAAATTAATCGTGATACAATTGGTGTAATTGCTTAATGGAGATGAACAACTTGCCGAAACGCACACACCACATTGATTTTTCAGACATTCGATACGTTCTCTTTGCAACCATTATTGGAACGCTGACGGGTGCCGTAATTGCGTCTTTTCGTTACCTAATCCAGGTCGCTTTAAAATGGTCGCTTACAATTTATCATGGACTTGACCACAATCTCAATCTTCTGTGGTTGGTAATTCCCACTTTCTTACTCATCTCAATCGTGACCGGTCTTATCATGAAGGGCGATCCTGACGTTAAAGGCTCTGGGATTCCACAGGTTGAAGCTCAACTTGCGGGCAACATTGAAACTAATTGGGTCTCTGTCTTATGGCGGAAATTTGTCACTGGTGTCCTAACCGTTGGAACCGGAATTTTCGTTGGACGAGAAGGGCCCTCCGTTCAGTTAGGTGGTGCCATTGGTCAAGGAATTGCCCAGGGCTTTAAAGAAGGCGGTTCTGAGCGGCGATTGATGATCGCAACCGGAGCTGCTTCTGGACTGTCGGCTACCTTTAGTGCGCCACTAGCGGGCACGTTTTTCGTCATGGAGGGCGTCTATCGCAATTTCTCCCCCGCCGTCTGGCTTTCGTCCCTCACGGGGTCAATCTGTGCAAATTTTGTTTCATTAAAAGTTTTCGGCTTAAAACCAATTTTACCCATTTTTTACAGCCACATTTTTCAACTCCAGAACTACTGGCAACTCATCATCTTGGGCATTATTCTAGGTGTTCTAGGCTACGTCTATAATTTAGGTTTATTAGACCTGCCAAAGTGGTTCGCTAAGATTAAAATTATTCCATGGTACTTTATGTGTGCGATTCCGATTTTACTGGTTATTCCCGTTGGAATGTTCTTTCCGACCACCATCGGAAGTGGTAGTCGGGTCATTATGACCGTCGCCACTCACAACGTGCCCTTAACCGCCATCTTTGTCTTTTTAATCGTCCGGTTTGTCTTCGGGTTAATTACGTATGGTGCCGGAATACCTGGTGGTTTCTTCATGCCGGTCTTGGCCGTTGGATCACTGATTGGTGCGGCTTACGGTGGTTTTATGTCACAGACTGGACTGCTCGGTTCCGGGTACGTCAACAACTTGTTAATTTTCGGGATGGCTGGATATTTTGCAGCCGTCAGTAAGGCGCCTTTTACCTCCATCATGTTAATCACCGAACTGGTCGGTAACACCAAGAACTTCATGGCGTTAGCGCTCGTGGTCCTTATCTCGTACGTCGTGGTCGACATGCTGGGTGGTCAACCAATCTATCAAGCCCTAGCCGAACGGTTAACGGCCATCAAGACATACTTCAACGCTGACAGCAAGACGGACAAGATTCAGGTCCCGGTCTACGAATTCAGTTCAATTGAAAACAAATTAGTCAAAAACATCCACTGGCCGAACCACTCCATTCTAATCACAATTAGTCGGGGTAATCTCCACATTATCCCTAATGGAAACACTAAGATTAAAGCCGGTGACACACTGATCGTTCTCGCCCATCGAGATAACATCGGACCAGTTAAGAAGCAGCTGGTGAAAATGGCGATGGAGATTGATGAATAATACCTAATCTCTAACAACTAACCATTTCGGTTAGTTGTTTTTTCTTTGTCATCATTAAATTAATATTCATTGAAAACGATTACATAACCTGCTAGTCTTAAATTAAGAGTTGTAACTACAAGGAATATTTATGAAAGTTGGTGCACACATGGAAAAGAACGTTTTAGGAATCGACCTCGGCACGGGATCGGTCAAAGTCACTGCTGTCAACAAGCTTGGTGATATCGTGGGACAAGAATCAACGGAGTATCCGAATCCGCATCCCAAACCAGGTTGGAGTGAACAAAATCCCAATGACTGGGTGAATGGTACGATTGCGGCCATCAGAAAACTAGTCAATGATGATAATGTTGATCCGGAGTCCATTAGTGGAGCTAGTTTCTCGGGCCAAATGCATGGACTAGTCTTGTTGGACAAAGATAATCAGGTCATCAGACCAGCCATCTTGTGGAACGACACTAGAACCACAAAACAACGCAAAGAGATTGAGGATAAACTAGGGAAGCGATTCGTTGAAATCACCGGTAATCAACCACTGGAGGGCTTTACCATCACCAAGCTCCTCTGGGTCAAAGAAAACGAACCGGAGAACTGGGCGAAAGTAAAAACCTTCCTATTACCAAAGGACTACCTGCGCTTTAAGATGACCGGTAACATTGCGATCGACTTCTCTGACGCCACCGGAACTACCCTCTTAGACATTCACGATAACAAGTGGAGTCTTGAAATCTGTAAGGCCTTGGGAATTCCCGAGAAAATCCTCCCGCCACTAATTCAGTCCATTGACTACGCGGGAAACGTCATCCCCGACTTCGCCGATCAAGCCGATATGTCAACCATTACCAAGGTCTATGGTGGAGCCGCCGACAACTCCGCTGGCGCAGTTGGAGCGGGCATCATGTCCCCCAATAACGCGCTAGTTAGTGTCGGAACCTCTGGCGTAGTCTTACATCACGAAGTCGACCTCTCAACCGACTATGGTGGTCGTCTGCAAATGGAAGACCATTCCATTCCGAACACCTACTATTCAATGGGTGTCACGCTGGCCGCGGGTGATTCATTAACATGGTACAAAAACACTTTCGTCAAGGACGAAGACTTTACCGAGATGACTAATGAAGCCGGTAAATCTCCGATTGGAGCCAACGGTCTCTTATTCACTCCGTACATTGCTGGGGAACGAATGCCTCACGCTGATTCGCAAATTCGCGGGAGCTTCATTGGAATTGACCGCACCCAGGTCCGACGCGACTTCACTAGAGCCGTGATGGAAGGGATCACCTTCAGTCTCCAAGATATCCTTACCATTTACGCCGAAATGGGTGCGACCATTGATCACGTGACCTCAATTGGTGGCGGCGCTAAAAGTTCCGTTTGGACCCAAATGCAGGCGGATATCTTCGACAAACCCGTCATCACCCTCGCAAACGAACAGGGACCTGGCATTGGAGCGGCCATGATTGCGGCTGTCGGACTTGGCTGGTTTACCGGCTTTCCCGCCTGTGCCGATCAGTTCATCAAGTTCGGTAAGACTTACGAACCAATTACCGCTAACGCAGCTAAATACGCCAAGATTTTTAAAATTTATCAACAAATTTATCCCCAAACGAAAAAGATTAGTCACGAATTACAGGATTTACGTTAATTCAAACCCCAAAATAAAAGGGCGCAGCCTAGGCTGCGTCCTTTTTACTAGTGAAACGAGTTTTAATTAATCCGATCAGAGCCGGAAGTAACGTAATCAAGATAATTGATAAAATCACGGCCGAAAAGTGTTCCTTAACGAACGGAATGTTGCCAAAGAAGTATCCGCCACCACAACATAGTGCGACCCATGCCACACATGCGGTAATGTCATACTTCACGAACTTTTGGTAACTGTAGTCACTGCTGGCAGCGACGAACGGAACAAACGTCCGCACAATCGGCATAAACCGACCAAGTAATATGGCCCATGATCCATACTTATCAAAGAATTGATGGGCTTTTTCAAAATCCTTGGGCTTAATGAACCTGCTCAAATGCCTATTGTCAGTGATGGCTAACCCAACTTTTCTTCCCAGAAAGAAATCCAGTGAGTCCCCCAAGGCGGACGCCAGAAAGAACAAAATCACAAAAATCCAGATGTTTAAATCATTGGTACTAGCAGCGGCCAAGGCGGCGGCCGCAAACAAAAGTGAATCACCCGGCAGAAATGGCATGATCACGGCGCCGGTTTCGATGAAGATAACCGCAAACAGGATCAGATAGGTCCAATTGCCAAACATGTTGACGAGTGTGACTAGGTGGTGGTCAATGTGAAGCACAAAATCGACTAAAAAACTCATATAATTAATCCCCACTTAAATTTAGTTATTTTCTAATTTTACCAAAATGCCGCTAGCTAGGATAGCCACGGAGCACCTATCGGCTTCTATTTAAACTAAAATTAATGAATATCAAAAAGACGACCGAACTATCTGAAAGTTCAATCGTCTTTTAATTTTTCCAAATTTAATTACAATTTCGGTTGAATCAGTAAGATGACCCCGATGACGGCCACCACTAGAATGGCAATGGCAAAGTAACGTTCGTACTTACCAAAGATTGGTTGACCAGGTGCGTACTGTTTTCTCGCGTACATAAACAGTGGAATCCCTAAGGCATAAATCACGAAGGCAATCGTCAGGTATTCCAATCCGGCGGCGTACCCCATGAACAGGGTGCCAAGGATCGCCAAGGCCGACACGAAGTAGGCACTCTTTCTTGAGACCGACAGCTTATTGCCATCTGGATTGAACGTTTTCTCATTGCGACTAATCTTGAACAGGTACATCATCGAAATCAGGTACGGTGGCACCGTCATCGTTCCCACGATCGTCAGCGTGAAATTAAAGGCCCGCCCCGCAAAATGGGTAAAGATAATGATTAATTGAATGACGATAACCGTCATGAACAGCGAGTGAATCGGAACGTTGTTCTTGCCCATCTTTCTAAAGAACTTCGGGAAGGTCCCGTCCATGGAGGCAGCTCGTGGCATCTCAGACAGAACTAAGACCCACGTCAACCAACTGGATAAGACGGCGACAATGACGCCAAAGGTGATGATTAAGCGTCCCAGTGGTCCCAAAACAATCTGCATCAAGGCCCCAGTTGACGGACTCTGCAGGTTCGCCAGTTGACCGTAACTGCGTAAGCCTAGTGGCAAAATCGAAACCAAGGCGTACAGAACCAAACAAATCAAGAAACCGTATTTAGTGGCCTGACGCACGTCCTTTTGACTCTTGGCGTTACTTGACAGAACCACGGCTCCTTCAACCCCAGAAAAGACCCACATTGTGGTCATCATGGCATTTCGGACTTGGGAAAACAAACTCCCCATGGCCTTGTCATCAACCTTTGGTAACGTCTGAGACGCAAACATGTTAGTGGAAAAAGCGTGCCAGTTGAACACCACAATCATCGTAATGATGAAGATGGCCACAATCGTCAGCATGCAGATGGTTCCAAACACATCGACGTGACTGGTAACCCGGATGCCCTTTAAAATCAGGTAGGTCATGAGCCACAACACGATGGTTCCTCCAATAATTGAGATCCAGTTATTGCCACCCGTAAACGTCCCAGGCCAAAACGCGTTTAAAGTCGACATCAAGAGGACCGAATACGCGGCAACGGCAAACGACTGACAGATCCAGTACCCCCAACTTACAAAGAAGGCGGTAAAGTTGCCAAAGCCAGCGTGGGCATAATGATACAAACCAGTGGTGTACTGTGGTCGAACCTCCGATAGGGTCATAAACGAACGCACAATAAACCAGATAATTAATCCCGATAGCACCCAAGCGATGATTTGGGCAATTGCGCCGGCATGGAGCGCCATGTTTTGGGGCAAATCGTAGATTCCACCACCAACCATCGCTGATAGTACAAACGCGGTCAGACCAATAGTTCCAACCTTTTCTTTTTTACTACTCAAATCTTCACTTCTTTCATCTTGAATTAAAAGAAAAAGGCGATATTATTCGCCCTCTTCTTGATAATTAATCCATTCGCATAATGTTTTTACTATTTAATTTCTTGGCTTCTTTAATCTGACTCTTCATGCTTCGACTCTGAAAGTTGACTTCAACGGAATTCCCGTCGTTACGCAAGTCTTCAGCGGTTTTTAGGGCCTTATCAAGAATCTGATTCTTAACGTCAGCTTCCTTATCTTTCACGTCGGTCGCAATGAAGTAGTCAATCGAATCACTGTCATCGTTAGAGTTCACGATGGTTGCCAACCGTTCCTCACCAAAGGCAAAGCCCACGCCACCGGTATCTTCTGGTCCACCAAACTCTTCCACCATGTGGTTGTAACGACCACCAGCACAAATCGTGGTGTAATCGTCTCCGAAGCTCGGATCCTTGGCCATGATTTCAAACACCGTATCGGTGTAATAATCAAGCCCGCGAACCAACCGATCATCAACGGTGTACGGAATGTCTAAAGCATCAAGGGCCGATAAAACATCATTAAAGTACTGCTTGGATTCATCCGTTAAACTGTCTTCTAATTTCGGAGCGTCAGCGACCAACTGCTGGTCCCCCTTATCCTTACTGTCTAAAATCCGGAGCGGATTCTGTTTTAAGCGCCGTTTGGAGTCTTCACTTAATTGGTCCTCATACTTTGAGAAGTAGGCTACTAGAACGTCATGGTAACGTTTCCGACTCTCTTCATCACCTAACGTGTTAATTTCAACCTTTAAGTCGTTAATGTCAACGCCCTTGAAGATGTCCAGGGCTAACGCAATCGTTTCAGCGTCAATCTGGGGACTGGTAGCTCCGATTGATTCACACCCAATCTGATGGAACTCCCGGTTATGAGTAGCACCCGGACGTTCGTATCTAAACATCGCCCCCATGTAGAAAACCTTAACGGGCTTGGGATGTTCTGGTCCAAAGAGCTTGTTTTCAACGAAGGAACGGACTACTCCAGCCGTTCCTTCCGGTCGTAGTGAGATGTCTCGCCCACTTTTGTCCTGGAAACTGTACATCTGCTTGGTGACGATATCCGAACTATCACCAGAGGTTCTGGTAAAGACAGGGGTTTTCTCAACTAGCGGAGTGCGCATCTCATGAAAGTCGTATCGAGCGAAAACGTCCCGCGCCGTATCTTCGATTCGTTGCCAAACACTGGTCTCATCAGGCAAAATGTCTGACATCCCTCGCACTTTCTTAAATTTGTCATCCATAATATTCCCATCTTTCTATTAATTGTTTAATTAAAATTCTGTCAAATAGATATACGTAGATTTTACCATTATTGAATTACTCTGTCTTGTCCGTCTTTATAAATCAGTCAAGCGCCAACTACATATGATTAAAGTTAACCAAAGAAAAATTGTTCGAGTTGTCATTGATGTTGCAACGTTTTTTATGGTATTCTATTAACAATTTATATAAAACTGAACAATAGGAGGAGTACGATGAAGGATTGGAATTATAAATTCGGGAAACAAGGATTAACATTTGACGATGTTCTCTTAATTCCTGCAGCAAGTGACGTGTTACCAAACCAAGTTGACTTAAGAACGACCTTAGGCAAAAACTTAAAGTTAAACCTACCCGTTCTAAGCGCAAGTATGGATACTGTCACAGAGGCACCTTTAGCGATTGCGATGGCTCAAAACGGTGGACTCGGCGTGGTTCACAAAAACATGAGCGCCAAAAAGCAAGCGGCTGAAGTTAAAACGGTTAAAAATGCTGAAGTTACCGGTGCCAATGCTGCGGTTGATGACCATGGTCATTTATTAGTAGCGGGGGCCGTTGGGGTAACTAACGATACCTTCGATCGAACTCAATTATTATTTGATGCCGGGGCAGACGCCGTCATCATCGATACCGCCCACGGTCATTCCAAGGGTGTATTAGAGAAAATTGCTGAAATCAGAAACAAGTTCCCAGACAAAACTTTGATTGCTGGAAACATTGCCACTGGTGCTGGTGCCAAAGCCCTCTTTGACGCTGGTGTTGACATTGCCAAAGTCGGCATTGGACCCGGTTCAATTTGTACCACCCGCATCGTGGCCGGTGTGGGAGTTCCCCAAATTACCGCTGCCTTCGATGCCGCCCAAGTTGCCGCCGATTACGGCAAGCAAATCATCGTTGACGGTGGGATGCAGTACACCGGAGACATCGTTAAGGCGCTCGCAGCGGGTGGAAGTGCCGTCATGCTAGGAAGTATGCTGGCAGGTACAACGGAGGCCCCTGGAGACGTTTATACGGGTGCTGACGGCAAGAAGTACAAAGCATACCGTGGCATGGGCTCACTGGCAGCCATGGAAAATGGTTCTTCTGACCGATACTTTCAAGGTAAGGTCAAAGAAGAAAAGAAACTCGTCCCAGAAGGAATTGAGGGTCAAACCCCATACAAGGGTGACGTCTCAACCGTTCTCTTTCAGATTGCGGGTGGCCTTCGTTCCGGGATGGGTTACACCGGCTCTCACACCATTTCCGACTTAATTAATAACGCTCAATTTGTTAGAATTACTAATGCAGGACTACGTGAATCACATCCCCACGATGTGCAAATCACCAAATCCGCACCAAACTATTCAATCGATAAATAGGAGGAATTTGATGGCAACTGGTACAAAAAAACGTGATTATGATGAGATTTTAGTTCTCGACTTTGGGAGTCAATACAACCAATTAATCACCCGTCGCATTCGTGACATGGGCGTTTATTCAGAACTAAAACCACACACCATCACTGCCAAAGAAATAAAAGCGATCGCCCCTAAGGGCATCATCTTTTCTGGCGGTCCCAACAGTGTCAACGGCAAAGACGCTTTAGACGTCGACCCTGAGATTTTAAACATGGGCATTCCGATTTTGGGAATCTGTTACGGCATGCAACTATTGGCCCACGACTTAAAGGGTGGTCAAACCACCACCGCTGACGACAGTCAGTACGGTCCCGCTGAAATCAAGGTCACAAGTAATGACTCCGGTACCTTTAAAGGACTGGACCCCGATCAAACCGTTTTAATGAGTCACGGAGACTTTGTGACCAAGGTTCCAGACGGTTTCAAAGTCACCGCCACTAGCGAACAGTGTGCCATTTCTGCCATGGAGGATCCCGATAAAGACATTTACGCCGTCCAATTCCATCCGGAAGTTAACCTCACCAAACAGGGAAACCAAATGCTGCATAATTTTGTCTTTGACATTGCCCATGCTAAGGACAACTGGTCAATGGACGACTTCATTGAAGATGCCATTGAGAACATCAAAGAAGAAGTTGGCGACAAACGCGTCTTACTGGGTCTCTCTGGTGGCGTTGATTCTAGTGTGGTTGCCGTCCTTTTACACCGAGCAATTGGCGACCAACTGATCTCCGTCTTCGTTGACCACGGTTTGTTGCGCAAGAATGAAGCCCAACAGGTCCTACACACTTTAGGCGATGAGTTTGGCTTAAACATTGACTTTGTAGATGCCAGTGATGAATTCTTATCCAAACTAAAGGGCGTAACTGACCCCGAAAAGAAACGTAAAATCATCGGGAAAGAATTCGTCGACACCTTTTCAAGTGAAGCCCGGAAGTTCAAGGACGTTGATTTCTTGGCCCAGGGAACCCTGTACACCGATGTAATTGAATCCGGAACGGATACCGCGCAAACGATTAAGTCCCACCATAACGTTGGTGGACTACCTAAAGACCTCAAGTTCAAGTTGATTGAACCCTTAAACAAACTCTTCAAGGATGAGGTCAGAGAAATCGGTGAAAAACTGGGAATGCCAGACGAGATGGTTTGGCGCCAACCTTTCCCCGGTCCCGGTCTTGCCATTCGCATTATCGGTGACGTGACTCCCGAACGATTAAAGAAGGTCAGAGATTCTGACGCCATTCTACGCGACGAGTTCAAAAATGCCGGTCTGGACAAGAAGGTTTGGCAGTATTTCACTGCCCTTCCTGGGATTCGGACCGTTGGTGTCATGGGTGATGAACGGACCTATGACGAGGCCATCAACATTCGTGCCGTTAATTCCGTTGATGGGATGACCGCTGAATTTGCGGAAATTCCGTGGGACGTCTTGAGTAAGGTCTCATCACGAATCGTCGATGAAGTTCCCGGGATTAACCGCGTACTCTACGATATTACCGGGAAGCCACCGGCAACCATTGAGTATCAATAAAAATAAATATACAAAAAAGATCCTCACTAAAAGTGAGGATCTTTTTTACTGATTACGGTCTCAACACCGCATACGCCTTGCCAATGAAGTCTTCAATTGCTTGAGAATCTGGCAATACAAATGAAACTTTCGGATAAAATGCAAAATTAGTCAAAATATCAAAGTGCCATTCATAGACATCACTCGTCGTTCCATTGGTGGTCGTACTAGCACCTCCGACCGCAAAGTTAATATTTTTAATTTGTAGTGGGATTGCTCCACCAACCGTGCCAGAGTTAGAAGTGGTCTGCGAACCAGTATGAACCCGTTCACGGCTGACTTCTTTGATGTTATCTTTGTTATAGATTACTAGCAGGTCTTTATCCAATTCAAAATACATAAATCCCTTATCGTAATAAATAATGGCCTGATTATCAGTTTTAAAGCTACGCCAAAAACTGTCATTCAATCCTAATTGATCCACTAAATTATTAATCAATTTATCCATATATTGATAGTAATAATCCAAATAAGTCTTTCTAGCATTGGCTAAGTTTTTTCTAACCATGTTAGGAAAAAGCCCTTTTTTACGCATCAAAAAAGCTAGAATCCAGAACAGAATTCCCAAACCATCTGCCACCAAAAAGAAGAAACCTAAAACAATCATTATCCATTTACCGAAGTTTAAAAGCACCAAGTAAGTGCCGTCTTGTGATTCAGTTTGAACATAATTCCTAGTAATTTCCTCGCCCTTTTCAGAATGCGCAAAATCTGGAAGTCCGGTGAATTCAAATAATTTATATTTGCCGGGTATTTTTATTTTATTGTTCATTTCTCTCTTCCTTAGTTGCCACTCCGTCCATAAACCACCGTGTGATTGTTATTACTAGTCCAAACCACAATCATATCAGTGTCATTTGGTTTGCCGTTAGACGTGTAAGAAGTTGTGGTTCCCTTTGGAAAGAAACTGACCGACCAGTTAATTGGTGTGTCTTCGTCTTGAAGCGAAGCAACCAACGAACCGTTATTTTCCTTATAAGTTAATGAATGTGACCCACTATTGTCGGTTAACGAATTAGCGTTCATCTTAATGTCACTATTTGAAATTTCATCTTTAGTAACACTCAAGTTGTCCGTTCCACCAGGTTGAACAGTTGGACCTTGAGTGCCAGAGCCACCCACATTATTTTCAATGTGACCGACTTCTTTCCACTGACCGGCAATGCTACTGTAATCACCGGACTGAATCTGACTAAGGTTCATTGCCGCCACTTTAGGGGCTGCAGTCTTAGTATCAGACTTACTGGTCGTTGCCCTTTTAGGCGCACTCTCTTTCTTGTGTTTAACCACGCTGGAAGAACTCGACGATTCCTTTTTAGGACTGTCGTTTTTAGAAGTACCACATCCAGCAAGGGTTAGAACGCTCAAGGCGGCAATGCCCACTAACATAACTTTTTTAGTTTTCATCTTTGGTATACTCCACTCCCATCAACTTAAATGACTTTCTATCATGCGTGATTTGTCCAGCCGTTTTAGCTTTGTGTTTCCCATTTTCTTCGGTCAACTTAATTTGGTTGTCCTTAATTTCATAGGAACCCTTTTTATTTCCCATTTGAGTAAAGTAATTCCCTTTAAACGTAAAACTCGGCTTCACTTTGGCTGGTACATTTTTGCCATCAGCGGAATACGTGCCACCAATATGGTTTCGATAATTGGTATACACTCCAATCCCAAGTAGTAGCAGCACTAAAATCGACATCACAATCCAAGTCAACCAACTGTGATGATTAGCTTGTTTTTTATCATTTTTCATCTTTGGTATATTTCATCCCCATCACATCTAACGACTTCCGATTATCGGATAATTTCCCTTCAACCGTACTGTTTTTACCATTATTCTTTTCGGTCAACTCAATATTATTACCATCAATCTTATAAGTTCCCTTTTTGCCGTCATCTTCAGTAAAACCGTTGCCTTTAAAGGTAACTCTACTTTTCACGTTCGTAATTAAGAGATTGGTATTATGCGTATAAGTTCCACTAAGATGAGTTCGTTGATCGTGGTAGATTCCAAATCCAACACCAAATATCACGACAACCACAGCAACGATGGCAGCAATACTAACATAACTAGCTTTAATCTCGTTCCCCGTTTTTTGACTCATTTTTTTAGAAACATTTTCAAAGGCATGATTAACTGACTGAGAAGCATTCTGAGAGGTATGTTCTCCCTTAGTTTGATTTCCCTGATTATTGGAATTGGTCGAACCCGTCAGTTTACGTCCACAGTGCGGACAAAAATCAGGGTCACCCTCAATGGGTTTGCCACAATACGGGCAAAAATGATTGTGATTTTCCATAATATTTTTAAACTCCCAAAATTGTAGTATTTTTTTTGTGAAAATTAATTATTGCAATTATGATTCAGAAACTGCCAATGCGAATGTTGCGTGAACTTTACCATTTACAACATTAACGGAAACATTTTGTAAGTTTAATGCCGTGATAAAACTCAAGGAATTTTGGATCAATGATGCATTACTGTTATCCCACAACAAATCAGCTAACTGTTGATCGGATGTAATCATGGATACATCTCCATCGACACTACCATTAATAGATAAATGACCAGCATTTGGATTTGGATCAACTTGTGGCTTGCCAAATGAAGCTACCTTAGCTTGTAAGGCAGCTCTGACACCAGCTTCATCAGGAGTGAAAGCTGGTTTTGGTGTATTGCTTCCATTATTTGTTGAGCCACCGTTGTTAGAAGGATTAGTAGGCGTAGTTGAGCCACCATTGCCAGTACTTCCACTACCATTGTTGTTAGCAGGTGGAGTCACTTGGCCGCCGTTGTTAGTGTTTCCACCGTTATTAGATGGATTGGATGGAGTCGTGCTTCCACCATTGTTGGTCGAACCATCATTACTAGTGGAACCTCCGTTTTGTGACGGGGTAGTTGAACCACCATTATTAGTTGATGGAATTGGAGTAGTGTTTCCGCCCATTGATGGTGCTACCTGACCACTGTTATTTGAGGGGGTAGTTTGATTGCCATTGCTGGTACTTTCGCCATTTTGTGATGGTGTTACTGAACCATTGTTGTAAGTTGGAGTGGTTGGGGTACTTTGACTTGTTCCGTTATTCTTTTGTGACTGAGTTGGAACTTGTGTGTTAGAATTCGTCTTACCAGCTGTTTTTGAACTAGCTACCGCTCCATTACCAGTGGTTTGACCAGCAATTTTGGCAGGAGTTTGAGCAGTTGCTGCGGAATTTTGGCCATTAACTCCGGCTTTCTGACTAGCTCCAACAACTGATTGAGCTTGAACGTCTCCAGCACCATTTTGGAGGTTGTTCCAACCGGAATAAATACTTTCGCCAGGTTTACGGGAGTTCACTGGAATCACAATCTTTGACCCAGCGTAAATCAGGTTAGCATTTTGTAAATGGTTGGCGTCGGCAATGTCCTTTACAGTACTGTTGTACTCTTGAGCGTAACCAGATACCGTATCACCCCATTGAATGGTAATAACCTTTTTGTTACTAATTTTTGATGAACTAACTTGGTTGTCAGTCGTCGTGGTTGAGGCATTCGTTGAAGCGGTGTTAGCGGTCACAAATACTCCTAATGCTAATGAACTAAGTAATAATCCTTTAAGAACGTTCTTTTTATTAAATTCCATCATTAATCTTCCTTTCAAAACCAGTTTCTAAACAGCAAAGTAACTCTTGAATTAACACGCTTATTCAAATACAACAGGGAACTACGCTATCCCATTAACTTTTCATCATCTACCTTCACCTCAAAATTAGAATCGTTAATCAACATAAAACATCCCCCCTTTTTGTATTTCCCACTCCGTTTTAGAAAAAAATTACAAAAAGGCACGAGTGGCTTTATTAAAAATTAACAATTTGTTTTATTATTTACAAACTCCCAATTTTTGAACAAGGTGTCTAAGTATTGTCATAATCGGCTTTTAGGGTTGAACATTCGTCATAAAAGTGATTATCATTTAGACATAATGTATATTATTTAACAATAATATTCTTAACTAAATCTTAATATTTGAGGAGTCGGTACCGTGATTGCTTTAAACACGAAACACTTAATTGCACAAGCATTTCTAGAGTTATCTGTCACAAAGCCACTTTATGAAATCAGAATCACCGATGTAATCCAAAAGGCTGACTTGTCCAGAGGAACTTTCTATAATAATTTCAATAGTATCGACGACATCTTGGTTTATATCGAACGTGAAGTAGATAATCCAATTATCAGTGGCCTAAAGGCCATGGCTACCCCCCCCCCAGCAATACCGAGCGTTCTCCATTTGAGTTGATTGCCGATTATTTACTACCTGCCCTATACGATAAAAGAGAGATTTTAAAAATTCTCTATAATCCCAATCTACGTGGTCATTGGACTGAATTTTTAAAAAAGCGTTACAAGGAATGGGCAATGAAAAATATTTTTAACAAATCGTCATCAAACAACAAAAATATTTCTACCAATCTTTCGTGTGAATTTTGCGTCAATATGTATCTCTCCATCATTGAAATTTGGATGACCCAACCCATTCCAGAAGACCCAGAGCATTTTAAAGTGACCTTTCTTTTCTTTGTGAATACCCCGATAACCTTAATGATTTAAAAAGGTAAGTAGCTTATGACTAAAAAAGAGCTATTTCCACTAACTTTGGAAATGGTTCTTTTGATGATTGTACTAGTTACCCCCCTATTTTGATGTATACTTATCCTTGGATTTTATATCAAATACATAACGAGGATGGTTATTATGAATATCAAGAAAATCGCTCTTTCACTTCTAGTCGGTACTACCATGTTTGCCGGTGGACTGTTTGTAACCCATCCAAACGTGGTCCACGCTGACTCAAATGTAGCGGCTGGTACTGCGCAAGGTCAAGTTGTCGTCCAATACGTCAATGCTTTAACTGGTCAACCAATTCGCACCAGTAAAGTTATCTACGGTGCGCCTAACAGCATACTTGACCTATCAAACGACGTTCCAAACATTCCCGGATACGTTGCCGGAAGCAACCGAGCTGATAACGGTAGTAACACTTATCCAGCTGCTGGTCAGTCAATGACGGTCACCATTGCGTACCAACCACTCAATAAGCCACAGCAAAGTGGGAATTATCAGGGTGGAAACGCAACATCTCCTTCAAACGGCACGACCACAAACGGACAGAATAACGGTTCAAGTGGCGGAAACGCAGCGATAAATAAAAACGGTAATTCTCAAGCAAATAATAACCAGGGACAAACCGCTAACGATAACAAACCCAATCAAGAAAATAAAACCAAGCAACAAAATAAAGAACAAACGACTAAAAATCGCAATAATCAAAATAAAACCAAAAAGGACCAGCAAAAGCAGAAGAACAAACATCATAATGACAAGAATCAAAAGGCTAAAAGAGACAAGCGGAACCACAAATCAGCCAAAAAAGATCACACTGGATGGATGATCGGTGGCATCATTGTTATCTAGTTGTTGGAATTGGAGCTTTTGTCTGGTATCGCGTAAGAAAAGCACATCATTTTAGACATTAAGTTAACTTAATCAATTGTAAGCGAAAAGACTGTCAAGTAATGTTGGTTGGCAGTCTTTTTAAGTCGGAATTAGTAAGCATTGAATTAGTAGGGAATTTTAATAATGGAAACAAATATGGCAAAAAATCGTTTTATCACTGGCTTTACAGGACTTAGAGCACTAGCAGTTATTTGTGTTATTCTCTACCATCTCAATCAAAATATCTTTAGTGGTGGCTACTTAGGTGTTCCAGTATTTTTGACTCTTTCAGGATACCTAATTACCGACCATTTAATTAACGAATATGAATCAACTGGAAATTTTCGGTATGGTCACTTCTGGTACAAAAGATTAAAACGTCTATACCCAACCTTAATCGTGATGTTATTTGCTACAGCAACTTATATCACATTATTTCAACGAAATTTACTGGCCAATTTGTGGCAAAGTGTCGTTACCAATTTAACGTACGTCTATAACTGGTATGAAATTGCTAACGGTCAATCATACTTTCAAAATTTTGCTGGGTCTGAGTCGCCCTTTACTCATTTGTGGACTTTAGCAATTGAAGGTCAATTCTACCTAATCTGGCCCCTAATTGTCGTTTTATTGTTACACGTCTTTAACAGAAACAAACATGGTCTTTTAAACAAGAAGAGCATTTTCTTTGTTGCCATTGGCTTATCCGTTTTATCAGCAATCCTGATGGCAATCTTATTTAAGCCTGGCACTGATCCAAGCCGAGTTTACTACGGGACCGATACCCGGATGTTCTCAATCTTATTGGGAGCTGCCTTAGCAATTGTGTGGCCCAGTAATCGAATCGTTAGAAATTCCGCTCAAGGCCAAAGGACCTTCTTTGACGTCGTTGGACTAATCGGTATCATTGGAATGGTATGGTTGATATTTACGGTAGGAGCTCAATCCACATTTTTGTATCATGGTGGAATGGTACTGTTCTCACTATTTACCGTTCTGATTATGTGGGCCATTCTCTCAAACATTAGTCATTGGAACTGGTTGATGACCAATCCCGTTTTTGATTGGATTGGTTCCAGAAGTTATGAAATTTATGTCTATCAGCTGCCTGTCTTTATCTTTTTCGAGGATAAATTCAAAAATGTTGCCAATCATCAGTTGTTATATGCCGTTATTGAAATTCTATTGATTATTGGTATTTCCGAGATATCGTATCGCTTTGTTGAAGTTCCATTTGGCAAATATGACTACAAAATCCTTTTTAGTAAACTAATTGAATTCATGAGTCACACTAAAATACGTGAAATCATTCTCAGTGTACTTGTAATAATCGGTGGAATTGGTATTCTTCAATCCACTACCATTAATCCTAAACAGGCTAATCACACTCAGCTTGCCAATAAAATTCAAAAGAACGCCAAAACCGAAAAAGAAAATAACAAAAATCTCGCTAAAGAAATAAAGAGTGGTAAAAAGGTTAAACGATCTACCAAAGACCAAAGCCAATTAGAAAAAAATGGCTTAACTGCCGCACAGGTAAAAGAAGCTCAAAATCTGTCCGGAACTGCAATGGGTGACTCAGTTATGTTAGCTGGTCATGACGATTTACAGAAGATTTTCCCGCGTTTCTACATTGATGCCCAAGTTTCACGCCAACCAGCCGCTGCCGTCCCTGATATTAAAAGTTTAGCCACTCAAGGACTACTAGGCAAAAACGTTGTCATTGGACTGGGGACAAACGGTAACATTTCACCGGAAACGATGAAACAAATTATGGAGATTGCTGGTCCTAAGCGTCACGTTTTCTGGATTAACGTCCACATTCCAACTGAAACTTGGCAAAATTCCGTGAATGCCATGCTGAAAGACTCGCAAAAGAAGTATAAAAACTTGTACATCATTGATTGGAATGACTATATCAACAAGCATCCGAACTGGTTATACTCCGATCAAGCCCATCCAAATAATCAAGGAGCCCCAAAATACGCAACTTTTGTGGCTCAAAATGTTTTAAAGAACGCCATAAAATAAATATAACTAAAAAGGAACCCCCCAAATCTTTCGACTTGAGAGTCCTTTTTTGGATACCTAACGTTAGAGTGTCTTACATATAATGTGACTTATTAGTTTTCGACTTATTTCGTTAGATACCACTATTCAGTAGAACTACGTAATCGTGACTTAATTTGCTTCTGACTACTTTCGTTTCTTCTTTTGCATACCAGCACCATTGACTAACCCGTCAATTCGCTCAAATGTCTCGCAGATTCCACCTGTTACTGGGAGTGTTATTGGCCGTGAAACCTGCTTAAACAATGCATTCCCCACCACCCCGCGCAAAACGAAAAAACTCCAACAATCGCTACCAAACTAATCAGTGACAGCAATCCTACTATTAAAACAATCAGGCCATAAATGCCCAATTGTCGGTGATTGATACACATCTTCCACAAGTATTAATTCCGAAATGGCCCACCCGAAAATTAACTCATTTGATATTAAAGAAACCGCCAGGATCTTTTTATCATTATGTGTTTAATATTTATTTATGTTTATATCCCTCAATACTTGTGGCCTGACATATATACATACGACAATCTAAGCTGTTGTTATTAGTTATTTTTGATTAATATGAAAAACTTTTCTCACATTCAAAACTCCCGCAAACGAAACTTGATTTATCTTTAATTATAGTGATGAAACCACCTTCTCAATCTTTAATTCCACAAGTTATTTCATAAATAACGGCCTTTTATGACGTAAAAATCTGATTGACTAAGTGGTTAAGCGTTTGCGCAAATTGTTTAAATTAAGTTGGTCAATTACAGCTAAAGTCACTCAAACTTCTTGACCCCTTCTACAAGCGATACACGTCATTCAAACTGTAAACAATTCCACTAATCTTTAAGAACGGTTAAAAATAATGGTCCCGTTGCCCGTCATACCAACACTTCAATTGATTTCATGTTTATTTTTTAAAATAAACATGTTTCTCATTAATCCTCATACAGGCATGCCCGGTTAACCGTTTTCTTAATTTTATAACAACAATAACCTTAATTTCAATCTTAATTGAGATCGTTTTGCTTTTTATAATTTTATTAGATATGATAATTCCATGCAGTTAGCAGTTATGAAATAAAATTTGAGGAAATGAGAAATGAACAAAAAACGAGTCACCATTAGAGAAGTTGCCAAACACGCCAAAGTTTCAACGGCCACCGTGTCACGGTTCTTAAACAACCATCTGAACTCGATGTCCAAGAACACGGCGAATCGCATTAAGCGATCAATCAAACACCTCGGGTACGTTCCTAACTCAATGGCGCGTGGCTTAAGCCGCCAAAACGACAGTGGGAGCATCATTGCGGTGGGAGTATCAGACATCGAGGATCCCTTTTCAATCAGGATGTTTGAGGGAATCCAGGACCAACTGTCCATTTACAAGTACATCCCCTTACTGATTAATTCCGCCAGTAAGTACAAAAACGAACGCGACCTCTTTCTAGCCTTAGATACTAGCCTCATCAGGGGCGCCATCATTCATCCCGTCAACAGCCACATCAAGGACATTGCCGAACTTTTAAAACCGCGTTTCCCCGTTATTTTGACCGATAAATCCATTAACGATGGCTTTTTTTATAATATCGTCATCAACAACTTTGCGATTTCTCAGAAAGCCGCCGCCTACTTTAAAAACAACCTGGGACTTTCCAAGTTAATCTTAGTTACTAACGCCGAAAGCGAGATGAAGGTCGTCAGAGAGCGCGTTGCCGGGATTAAATACGTCTACCCCGAACCTGATATTACAATTGTCAAGCCCGGTTATTCCAAAACGTCACTTCATCGTGCCTATCATGAAATCGTTCGCCAATTAAAAAAGCAACCCAACAGTTTGATTTTCTGTCTAACGGAAAAGTGGTTGTTAAGCTTTTTGCCCCGGTTGTTGCGTAACAACATTATTGACCGCGACAAGATTCCAAACATCACTGGATTTGTGAGTTCCAACATCGTTAACCTAATTCAGCCAAAAACGAAGTGTATCAGGACAGACGCATACACCATGGGAAAATACGCCGCGCAACTCATGTACGACATCTTAAACAAAAAAGTGGACCCAAGTAAAAAACGCTACATGGTCCACGCCAAATTTGAATAATATCTGTAACCGACTAAGTCCATGCTTAGCCGGTTTTTGTCTAATAAATAAAAAGTGCCACTTCTGAGAAGCAGCATTTTTTGGAGTTTGAAGCTATGTGTGCTCCAGAAGTAGGAAGCATTGTGAAAGTATCTTTTTTGGAGCGACTAAAGAATAACATGGCAAAATGCCTTACCAGATGTCGTTTAAACCCCACTCAAAGTAATAATGAAAGATTTACTGCCAAAACGCCACCTATCACGTTTAGTTAATCGTTTACGAAACTTATCTTAAGCCTAATCGAAGCTCAAAAAAACTTTAGACCATCGTCAAGCTCATCCGCGCCAATCACTTCAGCTGTCCTAACTCTTGTTTAATGATTATTTCAAAATCATAATTAGTCTCTTTTTATTATTTTGGTGATATACTCCTCTCATCGACTAGTTGAGAAACATTTTTATCGGACTCCCTAACTAATATAGATACTTTTTAAACCTCGATAACTCACAAGCGTCAGGCATCCAAAAACTAATATACTGTCAACTTAACTAGCCGAATCTTCCTAATTGCTCTGACTTCTTCAGCGAAGCCAGGGTTTTTTCTTTTGGATTTTTGGTAATACTTAGATTATTCTATTTAAGGGAGGAAAATAGATGATAAATTGGTTTGATTTATTCTTTATGATTGGTACTTTGTTGTTAACAGTACTTCTAATCTTACTAGGTATCTTAGTACTGTACTTGTGTATCCGCCTAGGAATAAAACTAAATAGGTTCTTAAAAACAGAAGAAGATAACCATGAAAAAAGGCATTAAATTATTAGTCATTAGTGTTATGCCATTAGCTTCTGAATCAAAACTAGCAAATTATTTATAAATATAATTTGCTAGTTTTTTTGTTTATTTAAAATACTCTTCAGCGAACGCCCTCGTCTTATTAACGTAGACCTGTCCCTCTTTGTTCAAAGAATCGGCGTGTGTCGCGTGGTTCACAATCCACAATTTCTTAGGACCGTGGTCGTTTTTATAATTGATATAGGCGTCTTTTACGGGAACAAACTTATCAGCATTGCCATGAATGATGAATAGTGGAATTTGATTATGCGCTAACGTCTGCTTCGTGTCGGCATCGTAGAAGTCGTACTTAGCAAAAATATCACCGTAGATGCGGGCAATGGGTAAGATTGGGAAGGTCGGCAGGTGAAACAACGTTCCCAGTTCATATTTCAACTCATCATAAATACTGTTATAACCACAGTCGGTAATCGCAAAGTCAACGTTGTGCGGGACCTTTGGCAAAGTAAAGAGAACGGCAGCCGCTCCCATACTGACACCAAACATGCCAAGTCGTCCATTCGGTATTTTCTGGTTAATCATGTTCATCCAGGTCACAATGTCAGACCGATCTTTCCACCCATAACCAGCGTACTCACCCTGACTGTGACCAAATGATTCGTCATCGGGTGCGAGAACGTTATAACCATCATCATGAAACATTCTAATGTAGTTATTCATTTTGTGCCCGGTACTTCCGTAACCGTGGATTACGATCATGGTCTTATTCGTCGCTTGCTTAGCTGGTAAGTAGTAAGCCGTGAGTTTTAGGCCACCCTTGTTCGTTTGGTGCCAAATCTGGGGCTTTTGTTCTTTAATCCAAGTGGTGTTAACCTTTTCGCCGACCTGCGTACTGTATCCACCCCGTTTAAACGCGAAGTTAAACAGGAAGTAGGTTCCCACAAAGATTAAAATAATCACGGTAATTACGATGGCAATTGTAACTTTGTGCCAGCGCTTCAGCTTTCTTTTTTTCATAATTTCGCTCCTTTTTGCAACACTTGCCATTATACGGGCAGAGCGATTCAAATCATGATTAATTTTTAAGCATCGCGTGGTACCGGTAACTAGCCAGCTTCAGACAAGTTACAGATTAATTTGAATGTCATTATATTAATCACAAATCGTTTTAGTTTGCTTAAAGCTAACTTTCAACTAAAATGTAAGATATAACTAACTAATAATAAGTAGGGAGTAATTAAATTGAAAACAAGTCCAATAACTAAAATGCTTGGAATTAAGTATCCAATCATTCAGGCGTCACTCAACTGGCTAACTGACGCTAAGTTTGTCGCTGCGGTCTCAAATGCTGGTGGTCTCGGGACGTTTGGCCCAAACGCTGGCAAGACTAGTCCCACTCAAGATGCCACGGAAACGTTAAAAAAGCAGATTAAAGAGGCCAAACAGCTCACCGACAAACCCTTTGCTGTCAACATGATTGTCGGAAGTGAAGATGAGTTTGATTACCCAGATAAGACCTTTAGAGCTGCTTTTAACGCTGGGGTTAACATCTTCATCATTTCTGGTGTCATCAATCCAAAACTTTTTAAAGAAATCAAGGAATCCGGTAGTACCCTAATCTTTCGCGAACTCAATCCGTCCGTTAAGGGCGCTCAAAGAGCTGAAGAATTAGGCGTCGACATCCTGATTGCCACTGGTTACGATGAAGGTGGGATCATTCCAACGACAGGCCTTGGGACGTTTACCACCATTCCACGCATTGTGGATGCCGTCTCCATTCCAGTCGTTGGCGCTGGTGGTATCACGGACGTTCGTGGTGTACGCGCTGCCTTTGCACTGGGTGCTCAGGGAGTCTACGTTGGAACTCGGTTCATTGTGACTGACGAAAACCGGACTTCAGACGATGCCAAAGAAAAAATCATCAACTCCACGGTTGATGACGTGGTCCTAGTATCTCCTAACCAACGTTCAATCAAGAATCCGCTAGCTGATAAGTGGGCCAGGGAGTTTCAAAATGGCGTCAAAGACACCTACGAACAAACCCGCAAGGCCGGTGGCGTTCGTCCTGCCATGCTTGACGGCAAACTTGATGACGGTGTCATTTCAATTGACGTTGGTATCAACAACATTCACGACGTCAAGAGTGTTCAAGCAGTAGTGGACGAAATGATGCAGGATTTTCAAAAATAAATCTTAATAAAAAGCTTCAAGTGGCGTGTCTATCAGCCATTTGAAGCTTTTTTATTCTACTTTGCTAATTCTTAATGTGATAAGATGTTTCCTATGTGATAAATTACATAAATTCTTACAAAGGAACGTTCAATTTGAAAATCATTAAGAAAATTCTCAACCTTTTTAATACCAGAATGGGCTTCTTTCTCCTGTTAGTGATCCTGTTCTGGTTCAAGACCCTCTACGCTTACTACCACGTCTTTTACCTCATCCCAGCGAGTCGCATGCAGCACATCATTTTACTAATCAATCCGCTGGCTGCGATCATCATCACGCTGAGTCTGGCGTTGTATTTCAAGCCCGCGAAGCTCTTTTATCCTTTTATCATCTTCATTGACTTCTTAAACACCGTCTTACTGTACATAAACATCGTCTACTTCCGGGGTTTTCTGGGCTTTATGACCGCCGACACGATGACAACCGGTCATTCCAACTTAAACGGTGGGTTAATTACCAGTGCGACCGCCCTTATCAACAAATGGGACGCTCTCTACTGGCTTGATTTAATCGTGATTATCCTGTTACTAGCATTTCGCGTTATTAAAATCGACAAAAAGCCTTTGAAGCTTAAGTTTAGCTTACTAACCACCCTGGTTGGCGTTCTCTTTTTGTTTCTCAACCTTTTTCTTACTCACGTCGACAATCCCAACCTGTTCGCTCAGTCAAGTACGCAAAGCAAGCAGAATGACATCGTGAAATACATCGGAATTGACAACTACACCGTCTACGACTGGACCAAGTCCATTCAGACCAACATTGCGCGCTCAACCGCCAAGAAGTCCGATTTAAATGACATTTTAGGCTTTACGAGAAAACACTACGCTGCCCCTAATCCAGAAATGTACGGGAAAGCGCGCGGAAAAAACGTGATCGTCATTCACCTAGAAAGTTTTCAACAGTTCTTGATCGACAAAAAGGTTAACGGCAAGGAGGTAACGCCTTTTCTGAATAAAATTTACCATAGTCAGTCGACCAACTCGTTTGACAACTTCTATCACCAAGTGGGACAGGGACGAACGGCCGATGCCGAAAACATGCTTGAAACCAGCACGTACGGACTTCCCGAAGGCTCCTTGTTCTCTCAGTACGGAAACGACAATACCTTTCAGGCAGCTCCCGCTATTTTGAAACAGCAGCGAAACTACACGTCCGCCGTTTTCCACGGTAACGACGCCAATTTCTACAACCGTAACAACACCTACAAACGGCTTGGTTTTCAATATTTCTTTAGTTCCAAAGATTACAACATGAAGGGCGATCGGACCGAAGGCATGGGCTTAAAGGACAAGTATCTGTTTCAAGATTCCAACAAGTACTTAGAGAACCTTCAACAGCCCTTTTACGTCAAGTACTTGACGGTCACTAATCATTTGCCATACGTTCTGGACCAAAAAGACCAGAGGCAGATGCACTTTAAGACCGCCAACACTGACAACCCTGAGGTCAATAACTACTTTGTTACCGCCCACTACCTCGACCAGTCCGTCAAAGAATTTTACGACTACCTGCATCAGACGGGACTTGACAAGAACTCAATGATTATCATCTACGGTGACCACTATGGTTTGATGGACCAGGATGAACGCAGTCTGGCACCGCTTTTAGGCGTCAAACCAAACGATTGGAACGCTTTTGACCACAGCCAAATCCAAAAAGTTCCGTTTATGATTAACATGCCCGGAACCACTGGTGGTAAAATCCACCACACGTACGGCGGTGAGATCGACGTGTTACCAACGGTTCTCCATCTTCTCGGAATTAATTCCAAACCATACGTTCAGTTTGGAACCGACCTCTTCTCCAAGCAACACGACCAGGTGGTTGCCTTTAGAAACCGTGACTGGGTCTCACCACAGTTCACCTCCACGAACGGCACGGTTTATGATAATCAGACCAAACGTCAGCTTCATCCAAGTCAGAAGCAGCAAAACCAAATCAATCAGAACCAGCACCAGGTCAACCACGAACTGGAACTGTCGGATAAGCTGAATAAAGAAAATCTTCTTCGTTTCTATCATCTCAAGGGCTTTAAGCCGGTTAATCCAAAAGATTACCACTACAACCATGAATTGAACCGGGAAAAACAACTTGAGAAACAGTTGGGCCAAAAGTCAACGAGTTTAGCTTCCCTGGACAAATAAAAATAGCACTTAACTCACATGAGTTAGGTGCTATTTTAGTCTTTTATTTATTTAATACCTGTGAAATGGCCGTTGCCATCCGTTTAATTCCTTCATCGATCTCATCGTCATTCATGTTGGAAAAGTTTAAGCGGAAGGTCCCTGGTTTTACCTTACCCGCGTAAAAGGAGGACCCAGGAACAAACACCACGTTGTTTTTTAAACAAGTCTGATACAGTTCCTCCGTGTTCACTCCGGGAACTTCAACCCAGATGAACATCCCACCTTCAGGATGACTGTGGCGCACGTTCTTTGGGAAGTACTTATCAATGCGGTCCATCATCAGATTAGCCCGATGCTCGTAGGTATCGGTAATCTTCTTGATGTGGTCGTTAATATCCACGTCATCTAAGTACTGGGACACGATGTACTGGGTTAAGTTATCCGTATGTAAATCGGCATTTTGTTTAAACAAGATGAACTTGTCCATAAAGTTTAATGGTGCATCGATCCACCCCAGACGAAGTCCCGGTGCTAGAATCTTGGAAAAAGAACTCAGATAGATTACCCCACCGTCATGGTCAAAGTGCTTGAGTGGCGGTAAGTATTTGCCAGCGTAACGAATGGCACCGTATGGGTCGTCTTCCAGAATTGGAATCCCAGCCTCTTTACCAATCTGAACTAACTTCTTCCGCCGCTCTTCCGTCATGGTCCGTCCGGTTGGATTCTGAAAGTTAGGAATCGTGTAGATAAATTTGGCCTGCGGATACTTTTTGATTAACTGTTCTAAGGCATCTGTCTCCATCCCGTCCTCGTCCATGGGAATGCCAACGATTCTGGCACCATAGGACTTAAAAACGTCGATGGCTGAGAGGTAGGTTGGATCCTCGGTCAAAACCACGTCACCAGGATTAATCAACATCCTGGAAACAATGTCAATGGCCTGTTCCGACCCCGTCACGATGCCAACGTTAGCAACCGTCGTATTAACGTGGCGTTCTTTCATAATGGCCACAATCTGCTGTCTTAGTTTTTCGTAACCAAGCGACTGCGAGTACTGCAGAACCGTTTGCCCATACTGTTCAAAAACCTGGTTTGCGGCCTTTTGGATCTCTGAAACCGGAAACAACTCGGGAGCTGGCATTCCACCACCTAATGAAATCACCTTGGGATCAGAAGCCGCTTTAAAAAGATCTGAAGTTACCGTACTAACATGAGCTGGCACGCCGCTTGCGTATCTAAATTCCATTTTAATCGCCTCACCGTACTAAACATTTGGTAGTTATTATTTAAAAGTTCACTGTAATTAAAGCATTACACTATTAGTATAGTACATTCAGCTTAAATGCGTCGCTATCACGTATCTAAATGACCTAATGCGTGCGGTGTCTCAAACCTTAGATTCGTTGGGATTTTTCACCCAATCATTTTCGTCATGGCCTACGCCGTTAATGACAATTCCATTGGTAATGACCCGTTCCAGCCGAAATCCAGCACGTTCAGTAACGTGATTACTCCGCTTATTATCAACGGCTACTTTAATGTGGATCTGAGTCAACTGATAATCACGAAAACCTAAGCCAATCATGAAGTTAAGCGCCCGGTAAACGATTCCCTTCTCGGTAAATTGGTTACCCAGCCAATAGCCAATCTCCGTGCTTTTTTGGTCATGATCAAACGAATTAAAACTGATCATCCCGGCAATTTGATCCTGATAAATAATTAATAAGTTAACTGACTTTCCTACCCGATAATGGGTTAGAGTTTGGTGTAAAAATTGCTGCTCCTGGGCAACTGATTGCATTGCATCCGCCCATGGCAACCACTTTGAAAGGATTGCGCGTGACCCCTTTACTAACTGATAGACCAATTTTGCGTCTTCTGGCTGGTCAGGAAGGCGTAACTCAATCTCACTGTCAACACGTTCCGTCCTCATTTCATCACTTCCCTACTTTCCGGCTTTTGAAATTGAGCCGTTTAAATCGTCGTATTCATTCTGACTCAGTTGGCCGATCTGCATGGCAACTCGCAAGCGGTCCACTTCTTTTCCGTGGTCAACGTTTGTGAGGTAATTACTTTCACCACGAATCGTATGGTCGTATTTGGCAGCTGTCAGCTTTCGTTTTAAAATGGACTGCGTAAAATCGTAGACACGACCATATCTGATGTGATGATAATCAAATTGGCACTGATTAATCTGAAACTTCAAGGCACCATCTGGAACGCCGCTTACAAACGTCATCTTTTCAATCATGGCTTGAGAATAGTGGCTGTCTGAGAAAGTACCAGCCACGTTTCTAAAAATCATCAATTCGTTCCCGGTGGTGACCAGGACGGTCGTCTCGGAATCTTCCTGATTAACCAGTAAGCCTCTGACCCGTTTTCTTGCCAAATGGTCCGTTAAATATTGGTCAAACTCTGAGCCAATCACCGCTTTTAATCCATGAAACTGATTTAAACCAATCCGCATTTGCGTATCCTTTCTATCCATACTTTTCTGTCACGACTTTTCTGTCACGCCTTTAACCATAAGGAGATCGTCATGAAAATCGAAGAACAACTCTTTACTAATCTAAAACCCGACGTTTCTAAACTGATTCGTTTTGGCTTTAGGAAACAAAACAACGTCCTAACGTACACCACTCATCTCCCACAAATCAACTTTTCGGTCACCATTACCGTTAAGCAAAATGGCGAGGTCAGTGGCAAAGTAATCGACGATGATTATCACGCCGAATACACTAACTTCCGGGTTGATAACCCAGAGGGCGGCTTCGCCAGCACCATCAGGCAAAAATACACTGCCATCTTAAAAAAGATTGCGCAGCAATGTTTCGACTACGCCCCAGTTAAAACGGGAACGAAGTGGCTCATCCCCGCCAATCCGAAATACTTTGACTTAGAAAAAGACTTCGCCAAAAACGGCACCATCATGTGGAAACAAACCACTCACATTCACATCGGCGATTTAGTTTACATCTACGTGACGGCACCAGTTTCCGCCATCACGTATAAGTGCATGGCCATCGAGGTGAATCAGCCGCACTACTACCACGATAAAAACATCATCATGCACTACGTTATGTTACTTCATTTGCTTACCAGATTTAATCCCAATGAATTTAACGCGGCCGTCCTAAAGAAGCATGGGGTTAAAGCCGTCAGAGGCCCACGTCACGTTCCTCAATCTTTAAGTCGGATTCTCAAATAATTATCACATTAATACTGAATATTTTGGTCTGCGACAATTGACTGGTAATTCATCTTTTCAAGCCATTTTGGTAAACTCAGGTTCTCCATGATGTTCATGTCAACGTCTGGAGTCAAAATCGAACCGCCAGGAACCGCATCAACTGGAATCGAAAAGTAGGGTCCAACGGTAATCGCGTTGCCAATCTCACCCGGTTTCATCATGACGTGGGCAAAGCCAATCCACAAACTGGCAAACGAAGTGCCCGCATCTTGACCACACTGGGCAATCGAGCGCGCGATGGCCTCTCTTCTTCTGGCCAAGAATTCGCCGAGGTCGTCCTCGTTGGGCGTGTTCCAGGTTCCAGCATCCTCAATGAACATGGAGGAATTATGAACGGGATCCTTCGCAATTGAAATGGCAATGGCGGACCAAACGCCGTAACTTTCACCCGGTTTTAGCGGGCGGTCTTCGATTGGTCGTTCGGCAGTCACGCCCTTGTTAGCACAAATAATGAAACTCCCCGGAGCTGGATAGTGCCGACGATTGTCAGCCGTTCCAAAGAATTCTACCAGCGAATCCTGCAGTGGTTTCCCATCGTAAATTGGTAGTTTCGAACCATCCCACTGGGTCACCTTAAACAACGGTTGTGCCCGATCGACTTCTGGATTTCTCAGGAGATCATATCCCAGAATGTGACCCTGAACGCCCGTGAAGCTGGAGGCCGTCATCATGTTAATCTGGCCAATGTAGGCGTTCTTACACTCGGCTCGGTCGTAAGATACGATTCCATCCAAGACGCCATCGTCCGTCTTTTCGCGGGTCCCGGCGTCAACTTTTAGGCCAGTAACATAGCCAGTCCCGAGATTTCCTGGCTCCATGTAACCCCGTGAATATTTTTGATAAGGACTAATCGCAATGCGGTCAATCCCCTCTTGATTTAAAATTTTGTCAATTTTAGCCATTTTTGGCCTCCTATAAGCGGAAAATTTATTTTGCTTTTGAGACTACGTTCATAATCGCCTAACTCAAAATCACTTGCAAGGAACATCACTTATTAATGCCCAAATGACGGTACTAAAACGATTTTATCTCCCTTTCTTATCAATCAATAAATATTTTATTAAAATTTCCTCATAAAAAGAGTGACACAATGTCAGCATTAGCGTTAAAATAATGTTAAGATTTACACAATAATAGGTGTGTATTGAAAGGAGATCCTAATAATGAAAAAAGTCTTAATACTAGGCGGTGGATTCGCTGGATTAAGGGCTTGCAAGCTTTTAGCTAAGAGTAAGGCCAATCTAGACATTACCTTGGTTAATAAAAATGCTTATCATTATGACTCGACCGGCCTCTACAAGGTCGCATCAGGAGATGAAGCACCAGAACGACTCATGTTTAGAATTACCGACATGATCAATCCTAAGATTCATTTCATAGAGGATGAAGTTATTAAAGTAAATGGTAAAGATAACACGGTCCAAACGAAAAACAACGGTGATTTAAGTTACGACTACCTGTTCAATGCGCTTGGATTTGAACCCGAAACGTTTGGCACCCCGGGTGCAGACGAGTTTGGTCTTCAGATCAGTGACATTGATAACTCAGTCGCTGACTACAAGAAGATTCAAACCACCCTGGATGCCTACGATGAGTTTAAGGATGCTAAGCTCTTGAACATCGTGGTGGTCGGCGGTGGTTTTACTGGCATCGAACTTTTAGGGGATCTCGTGCACATGGTGCCAAAATGGGCCAAAAAGTATGGTTTCAAAAAAGAAGAGTTCAAAATTACCTGTATCGCTCCGGGCTTTTTGCCAATGTTTAACAAAAAACTCGGTGACTACGCGCAACACTTCCTTGAAAAGAAGGGCGTTAAGTTCATCATGGGTGACACGGTGTCAAAGATTACGGCTGATGGTGCTTACTATGGTAAAGATGATAAATTCATCCCATCTCACTTAGTCTTCTGGACCGCTGGAGTAAAGGGATCTGACGTTATTCCCGATTCACAGTATCCAAACGAGAAACGAAACCGGGTCGTCGTTAACACGAACATGAGCTTAGACGACTTTCCTAACCAGTACATCATTGGTGACGTCTCAGCTGTTAAAGATGACAAGTCTGGTCGGATGTTTCCAACGACTGGTCAAATTTCCATCTACGAAGCGGACGTTGCCGTCAATGATTTCTTAAACAAACTAAATGGTAAACCCGCCATTAAGTTCGACTACAAATCAATGGGAACCGTTTGTTCACTTGGCCCATACAGTGGAATTGCCGAAATTTACATGTTCGGCATGACCTTTAAGTTAAAGGGATGGATTGTCCCAATCTTTAAGAACATGATCTTCAAGAAGAACGGACTTGAACTCGGAAACATTCGGACCATGTTAGAAAGTTAAATTGATTTAAGGAGGAACTATTCACAATGCTTAATTTAGGTTTAAGTGTTTTGCCGCTAGCGCGGATTCAGTTCGCTGAAACCACGATTTTCCATTTCTTCTTCGTCCCAATGTCAATTGGATTGGCATTGATCGTTGCAATCATGGAAACCTTCTATGCGGTGACCAAAAAACCAGTCTATAAGACGATGACGAGATTTTGGAGTAAGATTTTCTTACTTAGTTTCGCGGTCGGAGTTGTAACTGGTTTGATTCAAGAATTCCAGTTCGGGATGAACTGGTCTGATTACTCAAGATTTATGGGTGACATCTTCGGAGCGCCGTTAGCCATCGAAGCTCTGTTAGCCTTCTTCTTGGAATCAACGTTTATCGGGGTTTGGATGTTCACCTGGGACAAATTAAAACCCGCTTGGCACGCCCTGATGATTTGGTTGGTCTTCTTTGGTTCAGCCATTTCAGCACTTTGGATTCTATCAGCCAACAGTTTCATGCAACATCCAGTTGGTTACCGGATTGACCCTAAGACCGGACACGCTTTAATGACTAGTTTTAGCGCCATCCTGACCAACCAACAACTCTGGTACGAATTTCCCCACGTTATCTTCGGAGCCTGTGTTACCGGTGGTTTCATCGTTGCTGGTGCATCGGCTTGGATGATCTTTAGAAAAAAGTGGCCCGACTTCTTCAGAAAATCAATGCGAATTGGTTTAGTCGTTGGTTTGATTGCTGTCTGCGGTAGCTTCCTTAGTGGAGACCAACAGATGCTTTACTTAAGCCATCAACAACCAATGAAATTCGCCGCTGCTGAAGGTGAATTTGAAAACGTTAAAAGTCCAGCTGCTTGGACGGCCGTTGAATTCGCTCATACTAACGAACACCGTGCTAGTTTCAAGATTGAGATTCCATACATGATGGACATCTTGACCTACCACAAGCTAAGTGGATCGGTTACTGGTATGAATGAAACTAATGCAAAATTACACAAGAAGTGGAATAGTCAGTTTGGCAAAGATATGAACTACTACCCACCAGTAAACACTTTGTTCTACTCATTTAGAATCATGGTATTTGGTGCAATGACACTAGCTTTCTTAGCCATTTGTGGTCTTTGGTTCTCAAGGAAAAAGAAGAATACGATTGGGAAGCAGTGGTGGTTGACGCTACTGCTGACGGTTGGAACATTTGGACCGTTCATTATTAACACCTGTGGTTGGCTGGTTACTGAAAGAGGTCGTGACCCATGGGTTGTCTACGGATTACTGCCAATTGCCAAGGCGGTTTCGCCAAGTACGACGGCGGCTTCCGTGCTCTTTACCATTATTATTTACTTCTTCTTATTTGCCACTTTGGGTGTCTTCATGTTTATTTACGCACGAAAATCACTTTACAAGGGGCCTGAAGGTGTCGGCGATCACGAGAGCTACGATACCGAAGATCCATTTTCAAAGGAGGCTTTTGAGAAATGAGTTTATTACAACTTTTATGGTATTTCTTAATCGGATTACTGTTTGCACTGTTCTTAATTCTCGATGGAGCTGATTTTGGGGCCGGAATGTCAACAAGACTGCTGGCTAGTAATTACGACGAAGCAGCTTTGGTACTTCGAACGATTGGACCCCACTGGAGTGGAAACGAAGTCTTCTTGGTTGCCGCTGGTGGTTCAATGTTTGCGGCGATGCCAATGTGGTACGCCTCGTTGTTCTCCGGATTCTATCTCCTGCTGTTCTTTATCCTGGTGGCTCTAATTTTTCGGGGAGTCTCGTTTGAATTCTCCGAAAACGCAGAGACCAAAAAGGGCCGAAACCGATGGATGTGGGCCAACTTCTTCGGAAGTGTCTTCATCCCCTTCCTGTTCGGAATGCTTTTTACCGACATGATTCAAAGTTTGCCAATGGATGGTCAGGGTAACATCTACGTCACCTTCTTCGACGTTGTTAACCCACTTTCAATTCTTGGTGGAATCACGGTAACTGCTTTATGTCTCTACCAAGGCCTTCACTACATTTCCTTGCACACGGCGGGCTTAATTCGATACCACGCCTCAGCAATGGCATCCAACCTGTACTGGTTGGCTTACCCAGTGGAGATCCTAGTTGTGATTGCCTTATATTTCCAAACTAACTTTTTCGAGACACATTTGGTCTCAACTGTAGTAGTATTAGCATTAATCGTTGCTACAACTATTTGGGGTCAAATTGCTAGTGGCTCTGGTCATGAAGTACAAGCTTATCTTGCAAGTACCAGTACCCTCGCCTTACTAGTAATCCTGATCTTTATTGGTTTATTCCCTAACGTATTGGGTGCCAATGATCCAGTTCACACGATTTCAATCGCAAACGCTTCTTCATCACCATATACGTTAGTTGTAATGACCATCGTGGCATGTATCCTCCTACCGCTCATCGCGATCTACTTTACCTGGAGTTACGTCTCACAATGGCATCGCATTTCGCTTAAAGATATGGAAGATGCCAATTCTGGATATTAAAAATTAAGGATTGATAAAACATGTTTGATAAACAACTTCTATCAATTCCTGGGGTCAAAAAATTAATTGCCAAGCTAAGTATTCTAGCAGTCGTCCAATCGGTCGCTATCATTCTAGAAGCCCTTTTTCTCTCACAGGCAATGGTGCTTACTTGGGAACAAAAAAAGATAGCAGCGTTAACCATACCTGTGCTATCTTTTTTTGTTGCTTTCGCATTAAGATACCTGATCACAAGAATTGAAAATCAAATTACCGATAAATTTGCCAGTCAGGCTAGTAGTCAGTTAAAAGAACAACTCCTACAAAAAGAATTCGAACTAGGACCCGCCATGGTCTCAAACATCGGATCAGGTCACATGGTAACCCTAGCACTTGAAGGGATTGATAAGGTCGAAAACTACCTTAACCTCATCTTGCAGAAGACCATTAACCTGGCGATCATTCCATGGATCATCCTTTTGTACTGCTTCTTCGTTAACTGGCTCTCAGCGGTCGTGATGCTACTGGTCTTTCCGGTAATCATCTTGTTCATGATTATTCTAGGACTCGCCGCTCAGGCTAAATCTGACCGACAGTATTCTGGCTTTAAAGAGATGTCCAATAACTTCATCGACAGCATGCGGGGGCTTAAGACCCTCAAGCTCTTTGGCCTCAGTAAATCCTACGGAGATAACATCTATCGGGTTAGTGAAAATTACCGAAAGAGCACGATGAGCGTGTTAAGGGTCGCTTTACTATCGACGTTTGCCCTCGACTTCTTTACGACCATGTCAATTGCCATCGTGGCCGTCTTATTAGGTGTGAAATTAATTAATGGAACGGTGACCTTGCTTCCAGCCCTAATCATCCTAATTCTCTGCCCGGACTACTTTTTACCGGTCAGAGATTACGGAAATGACTACCATGCCACTTTGGACGGCAAAAATGCCCTGATTGACATTAACAAGATTCTGGATTTACCAAGTCCAACCAGCAAAATTAAACTAACCAACTTTCACAACTGGACTAAGGACAGTACCTTAAAGGTCAGTGACTTAAACTTCAGTTACGACCAAAAGGAGGACAATATCGCTGATGCCAATTTCAATCTGAACGGATTCGTTAACATCGGAATCGTGGGTCGGTCTGGCTCGGGAAAGTCCACGCTTTTAAACCTCCTTGGAGGCTGGCTGTCTCCAACCAACGAAAACGGTCATCTCCCATTCAACGTTGACGGTCAAGCAGTTGACAGTCTCGCTCAATCGGAATGGCAGAAGCACATCAGTTACATCCCCCAGGATCCATACATCTTTGCCGGAAGCATTGCCCAAAACGTCGCCTTTTATAAACCCGATGCTAAGGCTTACGCCATTAACTCGGCCATCGAAAAAGCGGGTCTGTCTAAGTTTGTCGCCAGTCTTCCCGACAAGGCGAATACCAAGATTGGCGAAGGTGGCAGAGGAATTAGTGGCGGTCAGGCCCAAAGAATTGCCCTGGCCCGAACCCTGCTTGATACCGAGCGAACGATTCTCCTGTTAGATGAACCAACCGCCCATTTGGACATTGAAACCGAATATCAACTGAAACAAACCATGGTTCCGATCTTCAAAAACCACCTCGTCATCTTTGCGACCCACAGACTTCATTGGATGAACGAAATGGACTACATTCTAGTCATGGAAGACGGCAAAATCGTTGAACAAGGAACTCAAACTGAATTATCCAACCAAAACGGAGCCTACAAGCAATTGATTAGTGAGATTCGAGGTGGAAACAATGCGTAAACTACTTAAAAACGATACGTGGATTAAACCATACCTGACCAAGTACAAGGTCCTGTTATTCTGGGTCTTCTTTCTCGGAGTCTTGACCTTTGGGTGTGGGATTGGATTGATGTTCGTTGCCGGCTACTTAATTAGTCGTTCGGCCACTCATCCCTACAACATCCTGATCGTTTACGTCCCGGTCATCTTAACGCGGGCCTTCGGAATTGGCCGACCGGTCTTTAAGTACTTAGAGCGACTAAACAGTCATAACTGGGTCTTAAAGGTAACGTCCGCCCTTCGAAAACGGCTCTACACTACCCTGGAATCATCCGCCTTTTTTTTGAGTGAGAAATTTCAGACCGGTGATTTACTGGGCGTCCTAGCCGACGACATTGACCACCTTGAAAACCTGTACCTGAGAACCATATTTCCAACCCTTGTGGCCTACATCACGGGTATCATCATCATTGTAGCCTTAGGCATCATTAGTTGGCCCTATGCCATCTTCATGTTCGTTGCGTTTACCATCATTTTGTTCTTTGTCCCACTTGCCTCTGAGGCCATGCGGGGGGCTTCTAAGGAATACCAAAAGTCGCTACTCCACCAGTCTTATGAAAATCTGACGGATTCAACCCTTGGAATCGCGGACTGGATGATTTCCGGTCGAGAAAAGGGCTTTCTTAATCATGTCAGAAAAAACGACCCGAAGATTGCCAAGTCTAACGATCAGACCCACTTATTTGAGTGGAATCGTGAATTTCTCATTAAAGTGGTCTTCGCAATCGTCATCATCGGGACCCTGCTTTGGTCTAACCTGTACTTCAAGGGGTCACAGGAACTCGTTAACTACGCGGCCGCCTTCGTCATGGGAATCTTCCCACTGATGGATGCCTTCGTCCCAGTATCTCAAGCCTTAGAAGAGTGGCCAATGTACAGTGATTCGGTGGTCCACTTGAATCAACTTTCAGACGAAGAGAGGAAACCGTACGTCTCAGACGAAAAGTTGCCCGCCCCATCTGACTTTAATTCCATTAAACTCGATCACGTGACTTTTCACTACCAAGATGATCCAAGTGACATCATCAAAGACGTCTCGTTTAAGATTGATAAACACCACAAGTTAGCAATCATCGGACCCAGCGGAGTTGGAAAGACAACCCTCTTGCAGCTTTTAACCGGAGCGCTTACGCCAACGACTGGACACGTCTTAATCAACAACATCGACGCCTACAAGTTTGAGTCTGACAGCTATAAATGGTTCAGTGTCCTGGATCAGAGTCCGTTTCTATTTGACACGTCGGTCTTAAACAACGTCCGAATCGGAAACGAAACTGCTACTGACGAAGACGTCAAAAGGGCCATCAAGGCCGTAGGATTGTCTGATTACATTGAATCACTACCAGACGGCTATGAAACGAACGTCAAGGAAAACGGAATCAGATTCTCTGGCGGACAACGGCAACGAATTGCGCTCGCCCGCATTCTTTTGCAGGACAATCCAATTGTCCTACTAGATGAACCTACGGTGGGACTGGACCCGATTACCGAAAATAACCTGATTAACACCATCAGTCGAGTTTTAAAAGACAAAACCATGATTTGGGTTACCCATCACCTTCAAGGCTTAGACGAAATGAATGAGGTTATCTTCCTTGAAAACGGCGTCATCAAAATGGAAGGAAATCCGCAAGCATTGTATAAAAATAACGCCCGTTATCGTAGACTGTACGCAATGGACGTTGGGAAATAATTATTCGGTTATTTAGAATACTGAAACAATTCCGAAATGATGGTTTTAAGGACAGCGGTACTCTCAGATTGTGGTAACTGCGCAATTAGGTCAAAAGCGTCGTCTAAGTACTGCGTATAAATCTGACGCGCCGCTTGCATTCCGCCACTGTCACTCACAATTTTAGCAATTTCTTTTAGATCAGCTTTTTTAAGCTGGTCTTTTTTTAGGATTTTTTTTAACTTCGGACCGTCAGCGGTCTTGAAAGTTTCAATGACGGGCAAGGTATACACGCCCTCACTGGCATCGTGCAGAGTGGGCTTTTCGGTTTCAACGTCTGGCTCAAAGTCCAGGAGGTCGTCTCGAATCTGAAACGCCATCCCAAAGTTCAAACCAATCTGCTCAGCAATCTGGACGGTGTTATTGTCAGCCATTGAAAGAATGGCGCCCTCCCCCATTGCCACTTTGAAGAGTTCCGCCGTCTTTCCCTGAATTGAATCAAAGTAGTCCTGTTCACTTCGGTCTAAATCATACTTACTTTCGTCTTGGGCCAACTCGCCAAACAAGACGTCCTTCATGCTTTCAACGTTGTAACGCAAATTATCAAAACTCGGGGCATAGTCCAAAAGCATTTCAAAGTATTTCGTGAACAGGTAATCACCCAGGTAGATGGCTTCGCGCTGGCCAAATTGAGCGTTTAACGTATCTTCCCCCCGTCTTAGGTCCGATTGGTCAATGACGTCATCGTGGACCAAAGAAGCCAAATGAATGACCTCAATTGAAGCGGCGGCCTGGAGGAGTTTCTCTCGCTCAACTGCTTCCGTGCCAAAGTTACCCGCGATTAACAGGAGCGCCGCCCTTAGCATCTTGCCGTTTCCGTTAATTAGTTCTTCGATTCCCCGTTTAAACTCGGCCTCAGGAACCTGAATCTCTTTACTTATGAGTGATTGAACTTGAACCAGTTCAGATTCAATTTCAGGAAATTTATTCCAAATGGTTGTTTTCATGTCTTTTCCTTTTTTATGGTAACCTTACGATATTTTCATGGTACTATAATAACAGCATTATCCTTAATAATAATAACATTAACAATGACTTTCGGAGGCAAAACAATGAAGTGGAAATACTTTTATCAACTAACCGAGATGTACACCACCCCAGTCGACGTCTTAATCCTACTGTTCTGTGCCAGCTTTTCGTACTACTTTTACGGTTCTTTTAACTGGCTGTATGCCATCTGGGCTTTCTTCATCGTGTTCTTGATGCATCTGTTTTTAAACCTACATAACAACCTGGAAGACTACGAACACGCGACCGACGTGACCGACTACAAGCACGCTACCAGTATCATTGGTAAGTACCACCTAAGTACCCGGATGATCTGGAAATGGGTCGTAATAATGGGGATAATTGTCGCCGTCCTTGGACTCACGCTCGCATACCTCACCGGTTGGCCGACACTAATCATCGGCATCATCGGCTTTGGCCTCGGACTAGCCTACTCGGCGGGTCCGAGACCAGTGGACTCCACCCCATTTTGTGAACTTGCGACCGGCATGCTCATCATGTTTTTTGACCCGCTGGTCTACGTCTATCTAGGAAGCATTCATCGCTTTCACTTTTCCTGGGACAGTATCGTCGACGTCTTTTTGGTCACCATGTTCCTGTTTGTGCTTGCCTACATCACCCAACTCGCCAACAACACCTGTGACCTAAGAGAAGACATTGGGAATCATCGCTACACCCTGGTGTATTACATCGGACCATCAGACGCAATTAAATTATTTACAATTGTTTTCTGGTTGACAATCTTAATCATACCAATTTTATCCTTCTTTGGATACGTCCCAATCATCTCAAATTTAATTATTTTGGCTTATCCGCTGGCCTGGAAGAAAGTTAAAGTTTTTCAAACCAACCAGAACAAGCAAGAAGTCTATCATCAAATCGTTGGTGGGGTGACAATGTTAATGGGGTTGTATATCATTACATACATGATCGGAACCATCATCAAAATCTTTCTTTAATTCATTTACACTGGAGGTAAATCATGACCTGGAAGTATTTTTATCAACTAACTGAGATTTACACAACACCGCTGGACGTGACGTGGCTCATACTTGCGGCTAGTTTTTCTTATTATTACTACGGCTCGTTTAACTGGCTGTATGCCATCTGTGCCTTCGTGATTGTCATCGCCCTGCACCTATTTTTAAACATGCAGAACAACCTCGAAGACTACGAACACGCCACCGACAAGACGGACTACAAGCACAGTACGAGCACCATTGGGAGTAATCATCTGAGTCTCACGATGATTCGGCACTGGTTGTACGGTTTTGCCGCTTTCATTATAATCGCCGGTTTGATCCTGAGTTACTTTACCGGATGGCCCACGCTGGTCATCGGTGTAATTGGTTTTCTATTGGGACTGGCGTACTCGGCAGGACCAAAGCCCTTAGACGCCACCCCATTCTGTGAGTTAGCGGTCGCCACGTTAATTCCGTTCTTTGTTCCGCTGATTTACATGTACATGGGAAGCATCCACCGATGGAACTTCACCCTTATGAGTGTGCTGGACGCCTTTTTGGTGACACTATTACCGTTTATCCTCTTCTTTATCATCCAACTCGCAAACGACACGTGTGACCTCGAACAAGACATTGGAAATAACCGTCATACACTAGTCGACTACATCGGGAAAAAGAACGCCATTAAGGTGTTTGACTTGGTCTACTGGCTCTCAATCATCGTAATTCCGATTCTTTCTTTGGCAGTCGGCATCGTTCCTTACTTTGCCCTACTGACCATTCTAATTTATCCCTACGTTTGGACCAAAGTCAAAGTGTTCAAATTCAATCAAAACAAGGGGGAAATTTATAACGTCATCGTTAAAAACGTTTCACTGATCGTCATGTTGTACATTTTGACGTACATGATTGGTACCATTATCATCTACCTATTTAAATAAACCAAAAGCACTTCTTTAAATAAACTAAAAGCACTTCAGAATTTTCTGAAGTGCTTTTTTAGATCTAAAACTAATGATGATTACTAACGTACCACGCTAGTTGATTCAGTAATTTATTTTGGTACTCATCATACAGACTTCTCAAGGGATGCAGATGATCCACCTTGACAATCCACGGCTTATCGAAGTTTGTGTAGTGCACAATGACGGGATGATCCAACGCCTCAATTTGAGAACGTTGCCCGTCCGTCGTCTCACTTTTGCGGTACTTGCCTTTAATAAGGTTACTTTGCACGTTGTACTTGGAGGGTAATGCCTGCCAATCACCGTTAAAAATGGCATTTAAGGCGTCCTGATCCTGAAACCGTAACATTTCTGGATGGTCATTCGCAAGTCGCCGTGCTTTTTGTGAAATACCGGCGCTACGCCATTTCTTGGTATCAATTAGTAACAGGCCGGCGTTAAAGTAATGGCCAGTTTTCTCACTGATTCCCATCTCACGTAAGCGGTCCAAATAACCAGCATTTTCAACGGCGCCAATTACTTTCCCATTTAGATCAGCGTGATAAAGTTCATCAATGTTTCCCACACAAATCATATCAGCGTCAAGATAGAGAATCCTGGGACGGTCAATTTCTTCTGGAATATCAATGCGATAGTAAGTATTGCGTTTGATGATGCTGTTTGGGGCGTCCGTGTTGGCCTTCTGGTAGCGATCCTCGTGGGGCTTTAAAAATTTCACCGTTCGACAATTTCTAAAAAGTTTCGGGAGGGTAGCAATTAAGTTCTGATTTTTGGGATTTAGATGATCGTTGACGACAAAAAACTCAAAGTCAGCGTCAGGATTGTTTAAAAGGATGGAAGTGTAATTAATCGCCAGCGGCAGTGCCATGTTGTTGTCAGTGGTGGACGCAATCGTCAGTGGATGAGCCACTTCAATTGGTTTTTTCACTAGGCCCAGTCTCCGTTACGAAAGACGGGAACGACCGTCCCATCAGCTTTAACACCGTCGATGTTCATGTCGTCAGAACCCATCATGAAATCAACGTGTTCTTGACTGCTATTTAAGCCAGCCTGGTCTTGTTCTTCCGGACTCATCTCGGTCCCTCCAACAACACTGAATGGATAAGCAGCGCCCAGGGCCATGTGATCACTGGCATTTTCGTCGTACAGGGTGTTGTAGAAGATAATGCCCGATTGTGAAATTGGACTGGGATCCGGCACCAGTGAAACTTCTCCGAGCGAACGAACTCCCGGATCTGTGGCAAGGAAGTGGTCAAGTGTCTTTTGCCCCTTCTTGGCGGTAGCCTTTACGACCTGTCCGTCCTTAAAAGTGAACTCCATGTCTTCAATCAAAGTGCCAGAATAGCTTAACGGCTTCGTCGAAGTGACGTGACCGTTAATGCGGCGTTTGTCAGGAGCGGTGAAAACCTCTTCGGTCGGCATGTTGGGCATGAACTTAATGCCATCAACACTGGTACTGCCAGCCCCTACCCAGACGTGGTGCTTGGGCAATCCGACCTCCATGTCAGTTCGTGGGGAATGGTACTGCAGTGTGTCAAACTGTTCCTCATTTAACCAAGCTGCCTTTTCTTGGAGTTGGTCCTTGTGGTCCTTCCAAGCCTGAATGGGGTCGTCGTTATCAACTCGAGCGGTTTTGAAAATCTCGCGCCACAACTTATCAACGGATTCGTCATCCGGCAAGTCAGGAAAAACCTGTTTCGCCCAGGCTGTGTCAGCGGCACCCACGACCGTCCAGGTTAAGTCGTTATTCTGCGTAGCAACCCGGACCGCGTTCGTGGCCTTCCCCATGGCCGCCGTGTTTTTGGCCACTCGTTTGGGATCGATTTTGGCAAAAGCAGCCGGGTCCTCCGACAAAACTGAGATCCGAGCGGCATGCTTATCAACGATGTAGTTGGCCTCATCAATCATGTATTGGGGAATGTTTTCCAACCGGTCGTCACTGGCATGTTCTAAAAATTGTTGCGACACAAAGGTGTCGTCCCACTTAACCATCACATCGGCGGCCCCAGCTTTATAGGCTTCTTTCACAATCATGTGGGCCAAGTCCTGGTGATGATCAGAGATATACAGAACGACCGTCTGGCCCGGTTGGACGTTTACTCCGACCTTGACAATCAATTCCGCATACTTTTTTAAATTACGATCTAATTCTTCCTTCTTCATGTAATCATCCCTTCTTCTCTCGTTGCATCCATTCTATTGATTTTTATTTTCAATTACAATTAATAAGTGTAACGCTTTGCAATCAAAATTTAACTTACGGAATGTAAGTCCGAAACCACGGCTTTTCAACTTATCTGACTTCACAATTTCTCAGAAAGGGACTGGAGCAAGCGCGTGATACCGTGCTAAAATGGATGATATTACTTAACGAAACGGGAGGGATCGACGTGTCAAAAGCTGCCAAACGAGCAATTTTCATCCTGATTATTGCGAATTTTATCATTTGTTTAGGGATGAGTCTGGTAATTCCAGTCGAACCCTTCATTAAAAACGAATATCATCTAACCACCGCTCAGATGGGAACCATGACTTCACTATACGCCTTAGCTCAGTTCATCGGATCGCCGTTTGTGGGCCGGATTTCAGACAAGATTGGACGAGCACCAATTCTGGCTGGAGGTCTAATCCTTTATTCCGTCTCGGAAATGATGTTTGCGGCATCTAACACGCTGCTGTTATTCGATATTTCCCGACTAATTGGTGGAATTTCAGCCGCCATGGTGGTGCCAACGTCCATGGCAATGGCCGCTGACCTGTCGTCTTCAGAACAACGGGCCAAGGTCATTGGCCTGCTCTCAGCCGCTTTTAGTGGTGGTTTAATCATCGGTCCCGGGATTGGTGGTGCACTCGCCAAGTTTGGGTACAAGACGCCGTTCTGGTTTGCGGGCGTCCTTGGCATCATCGCCGTCATCTTCTTTGTCATAGGACTTCCCAAGCACATCAAACAGACCAATCAAAAAAATCCCGTCATGGAGGAAGTCCACATCACCGAAAAGGGCCTGAAGTCCATCTTAAACGGGACCATGATTGCCCTTTTTGCCATGATTTTAATCTCATCATTTGGCCTGCAGGGCTTTGAAAGTATCTACACGATCTACGTGAACCAGGTCTTTCACTTTACCCTTGATAACATTGCTGTCGTCCTAATCATCAACGGGATGATTTCTCTCGTCCTTCAGGTCGTCTTCTTCGATCGCTTAGTCCGAATGCGCGGTGAACTCGGTCTCATCCGCGACTGTTTCGTTCTTAGTTCCATCTGTATCGTCTGGATTCTGTTTGCTCACAGCAAAATCGAAGTCATCATTGCCACCCTAGTGGTCTTTTGTGCCTTTGACGTGCTCAGACCTGCCATTACAACACTTCTAACTCGTTTTGGCAAGAATAACCAGGGATTAATCAACGGCTTAAACATGTCACTAACCAGTGTTGGTAACATCATCGGACCCATCTTTTCCGGGGTTCTAATGGACATTAACCCGCACTATCCCTACACGATTGTCGCCATTATTTTACTGTTTTCGGCGTTCATAACATTTGTAGTTCGTTACGAAATGCGTCACACTAAGGGCGTCAAAAGTGATGAATAGAAACGGAGGAATTGCATATGGCAAAAAAAGTACTAATCTTAGGTGCCGCGGGACAAATTCCTAGCATCGTAATTCAAAAATTATTAAAGGACACCGACGTTGACATGACCCTACTAGCGCGTAACGCTAAAAGTCGGTTAACTGTCAGTGACCCCAAACGAGAAACTGTCGTTGACGGCGACATCAATGATAATGAAACCCTGACAAGCGTCATGAAGGGCCAAGACATCGTCTTTTCGGATGTTCCCCACGCTGAGGCAATGAGTTCCGTTATCAAGTCCATGGACCAGGCAGACGTTAAACGTTTAATCGTCGCTGGTCTCCTGGACGTTGACGATACGGTCGTTGGACCATTTAAGAAGTGGAACAACGAGATGATTGGCAGTACCTACGCCGATCCCAAGAAAGCCTATAAGGAACTGCTTGATTCCGACATTGACTACACCTACTTGAAGATGACCTGGCTTTATAACGACAAGAACAACGAAAAATACGAAGTTATTCCCGCTGGTAAACCGTTTAAGGGTGCGCAAGTCACCCGGGAAGCCATTGCCAAGTTAATCATCAGCATCATCGAAGACCCAAGTAAATACCAACGTGAAGACATTGGCGTGGTTGAGCCTGGTACGGAGAATCTGTCAAAACCTTCATTTTATTAAAAGTTAAACAATATAAATACCTTTAGATGGATTTTATCAATCCGATCTAAAGGTATTTTTCGTTATTTATAAAAAATATTAATCAAAAACTTTTTCTCTGAAAAATTATGTACCCTAACACTAAAAATGTGAGTGACCATCCCAATGTTCCAATCATTAATTGACCATTGCTCAAAAGAGTTGTTAAATGATAAGTTCCGTAGTTATAGTATTGATTAGTCAAGTTCAGCATATTAAAGGGATTCCATTTTAATATATTAGAAAATGAATTACTTTTATCTACTAAATTGCCTGAGACGAATTGACCAATCAAAACGATGAGAATATTAGTTGTAATAACTACCGCATTTGAATTAATAATGCACGATGCAATAAATACCAAACTAATTATCAATAAAGATGCAACCAAATCCACTAAATTAAAAATAATCATATTTATAATTAACGGACTGTGATATTGATATAAATCTAACCAATTTATTGACAAAGAAGTAAACGGAACTAACTGGAAAATAAAAAAGCAAATTATTGAAAATAAATGTAATATTATCGCATAACTACATGCAATCAGTACTTTAGCAAAATAAACGTCAGCTTTTTGCGGAGCTTTATAAAGGATCGTTAAAATCGCATTATTCTGATACTCCATCGTAAAAAGTGTCGAACAGACAATGATTAACACTAGTGGAATAATCTGATTTGAATCGTCATTTGTCATAGCTAACAAATTATTTTGTTGATTACCAGAAGCCATCTTAACAATGACCGTATAAACGGGAATTAAAAATGGTGCAATATAAACAATTTTTCGGTGAATACTTTTATAAAATTCCTGATGTAAACAACGTAGCATAACTAGATCCCCTCCATTTTAAATCCGTTGATGCTTAAAAATAAAATACCCAACAACAAAAAATCCTAGTCCATAAATAAGCGTGCCTATTATTAACTGAACATTACTTAAATTTGAAAATAGGAAGTACTTTTTATTAGATAATTGATTAATTACATAAATCATATTCAACGGATTCCATTTTATAAAATTGACTGAAGTCGGGATGCTTTTCATGATGGCGGTTGAGATATTCGATCCTAAAAACACGATTAATAGTCCCATTGCAATTACAAACGATTCATTTTGGGTTAAACAAATAAGAAGAAAAGTAAGTGCAATCACAAAAATCATATACAATAGATAACCAATGATATTCAATAAGAGGGAAATTAAAACAGTATGTTGATCATTAACAAGCGAAAACCAGGAAAATTCTTGATTAGCTAAAAAGAATGTAAATATCAAAGTCACAAAGGAACCAAGTCCTAATAAAGTTATTCCATAAAACATCACAATCATAAACTTAGATAAATAAATCTTGAATTTATTAGATGTTTTATAAAACAGAGTACTAATAGTATGATTACGGTATTCAATGGCAATAAAATCAGACGCAATCGCAATTAAAATCACGATGGACCATTGGCCCATACCGAAGCCTTGTGTAACCACTAAATTGTCATTATTTCCCGTTATGGCACTGTAAAGCATTAAAACAAACAAAATCGCAATTCCATATAAGGGTAATCTTTGGTGAACAAATTTATAAAATTCATGTCGTAAACTGGCAATCATTCTATTGAACCCCCTCTTTCTCCAGAATTTGGACTACAATCTTTTCCAAATTACCATTATCAGGAGTCAACTCTTCAAGATAAATACTATTATCAGCCAGAATTTCTTGAATTTTATCCAAATTGCTTCGATTAATTACATAAAAATCACTTTCATCAATAAAATCAACTTTGAATTTCTTTAAGATATCTTTTGTCTTATTCATATTTCGTGTAATTAATCGGTATTTTTGATCATTAGTTTCAAAAATTTCTTGTAATGACTTACTTAAAATTATTTTGCCATTTTTTAAAATTAAAATATCCGTCATGACTTTCTGTAATTCTGATAATATATGACTAGAAATTAAAAAGGCAGTCCCATTTTGGGCATATTCCCTAATGATCTTTCTAACACTAATGGTAGCTTCAATATCTAAACCGTTCATTGGCTCATCCAAAATAACTAAATCAGGCTTATTTAATAAAGCAATTGCAATCCCCAATTTTTGTTTCATTCCAATAGAATAATTTTTAGATTTTTGGTCAATGTATGAATTCATCTGTAATAACGAAACAATATGATGCATATCTGTTGAATCTTTACTATATAGTTTAAGGTTCTCCATCCCTGTTAAAAATGGATAAATAGCTGGATTTTCAACCAACGCTCCCACTTTTTTCAGTGCAATATGGTTAGTAGTGGTGACACTTTGACCATTTAAGGAAACTGACCCCTTAAACTTTAGAAGACCTAAAATTGTTTTCATAATCGTACTTTTACCGGCTCCATTAGGACCGATTAAACCTACAATTTCACCAGATTTAACTTCAAATGAAACATTTTTCAAAACATGATTTTTCCCAAAAGAAATACTAATATCTTTTACTGAAAGCATACCAATTCCTCTCTATAAACTTAACTATGGAACATTTCTGCTACGGTAAACACAAATCCAGATACTAAAATCAAAATTAAAACAATCCACCAATATCTAGCTAAGAATTCCCACACATTATTAATCGGATGATATCTTTCGTTAACGTTTTGAGGAGAATTGTATCCATTTTGATTAGATGAATTTTTATCTGGTTTATTACCAAATAACAACACCTCTACTGGAATTTGAAAAATTTTGGCAATTTTCTCAATTGTATTTAAATTTGGAGTAGTTTCACCAAGTTCCCATTTCGAAACTGTTTGACGGGTCACATATAAATCATTTGCCAACTCTTCTTGAGAAATTCCCTTTTCTTTTCGTAATTTTTGTAATTGCTGAGCAAAAATAATTTTCATTTATGTACTCCTTTAAGTTTTATTAATTTAAATATAACGTAGACAGAAAAATAATAAAGCACTCCTTTATAAGGAATAGCACTTCTAAGGTGGAATTATGTTAATTAATGTTTGCATAGTTAGGTGCATAACTGTTCCCAAATCACACACTATCAACGTGCAGTTAGCTGTTTTTTATTTTCACCATTCCTCACAAACTACGTTATAATTGACCATGTAATAGCTTTAAATAAAGGGAGCGTTTTATATGTTTAATGAAAAAGAAAGGGGTTTTGATGGATGGGCCCTAATTGCGGGAATTATCTTTGTTGCCGCTGGACTCTTTGTCTTCATCAAGCCATTTGCCACACTGCAGGCACTAGCCGTTATTTTAGGAATCGTGGCACTCTGCATTGGCCTGTACCACTTGGTGCTTCATCATCAACTGCAAAAGAACTTTGATGTTTCGGGATACTTGATTATCATCAATGGAATTATCGATATCATCATTGGTCTGATCCTGTTATTCAGCCGATCATTTGGCTTCTACCTCATCGCCATCGCCTTTGCGATCTGGTTCATCGTTGACTCTGGTCTAAGCATCTACTCGGTAACCAAAGCACAACAGAAGTCAGCCAAACGTTACTACTGGTTAATCGTAACGGCCGGCATCATCGGAATCATCATTGGAATTATCCTATTGTTTACCCCATACCTTTCAAACGCCGTTGTTATTATCTTCATCGGGATCTACTTCATCGTTGAAGGAATTAAGTTATTGGTAATGGCATTTTAAATTAGGGATTAATTAAAAAGGATTCACATGAAAAATAATGATAAAAAAATCCAACATTTTTGGAATAATCTGTTGAGTAAAAATACGGCTCAAAAAACTAAAACTAATGATATGGGTCAAATTATTATCGATCCCGATTCAGATGACCAATCACTAATTGATTGGTATCTCAAAGGTTAAGCAAACCAAAAATGGCTTCACGTACCCAAATACGTGAAGCCATTTTCTCTTGTCAATTTTATTTAAATTAATGAGTTGCCCAGAAGCAGCATGATAAACACAAGCACGAGGTCCAAGTAAACGAAGCTACTTACGACCTGCCACTTGCCCATCGTGTAACTCGACCAAATCGAATTAATGATAATAAACACCAGTTCAATGTAAATCACCAGGGCAATCAAACTACCGCCGACCATCGTGAAACCACCAATGACGGAATGCGGACCAAGGTGAAGGTGAAACGGTCCAAATTTCAGCCAAAAAACCACGACCGCTGACTGAATGACCAACAGGACGCTCAACACCACGTTAATCCAGAACATGATGCTGTTTTTAATGAGTAAGGGTTCTAACTGCCGATGAATCAAGAAGTAGCCGATTGCCGTCAAAATCACCATCACTAACAGGGTAATTCCAATAATCTCGAGATTAGCACTCAAAAGTTGCTTATGACTCTCGGTCACGATATTAATCTTGCGTCCCGTCCACGTGATGATGTCGCATCCCAAGATGAACACCATCCAGTAGATCAACATCATCCAAAACTTAGGATACAGACTAATCGGGTGATAAATCATGAAGGCATAAACGGCGGTAAAGAACAGCACAGCTAACACAAAGTACGGTCGATTCATTACGGAAGCGGCTGCTCCACAAATCAAGGTCGAAGCCGCGAGCCACGACCACTGATAACCCTTCCCCTTTGACTCAAAGAAAGCCATTGGAACCGCCATAAAAATGAAGATTAGACCAATCTCAGCCGACAGGTGAAAAGCTTCATAATAAAGTAAGTCTAAAATGACGAAAGCATACGCTACGAATTCCAGCGATAACGTTTTGAATTGACGCGTCTTGACAAGTTTTTTTAACATGAAATTCCCCTTTATTAGTTCTTCTGGTATCTATTTTACACCCAATTAAACTCAATTTTCTAAATGTTTGTACTATCGTGAGCGTTTGGGTATGATGAAATTGAGCCCAGGAGGTTAATAAAATGGAAGACATTGATATTGATGAACTCAATCCCACCACGATGGTGGAATACTTTGAAAATGAACGGAAAAATAAATTCGACGTTGGTTACATTTTAAAACATAACGACAAGTATGCGCTGATGAGGACCATTGACCTCGAAGGTCGTCTTGATAACTACGAATTAATCGATCTGACGAAAGAAGTTCCGGTTTTTAACACGGGAACTCCGTACTTAAAACAGATGATCGAGTATCGGACCCTTGCGACCGAATATGGGCTTAAGGATACACCACAAATTAAAACAATTGAAGACCTTCCTTTTAAGAATCCACTTCAGGAGGTCCTTGATTATCTGTCACGGAGTGAAGTGAATTTTGAAGTCGTCACAATTAACAAGAAGAACCAGAAAAAAGACCGCATCGGCTACATGAAAAATCGAGAACCGTCCAATTTCTCACTGATTTCACGAGCCGTTGACGATCCGTTTGACCCCATTTTAAATGAGGAACACAAGATCAAACTCAAAAAGATCGAGATTGTGTGTTTCAATTCATGGGAGCTCATCTTTTTGACTGATCTAATCAAAAATGATTAGGAGGAGATTTATGTCCAAGTCAACTAAGATTATTATTGCCATCGCTGTTGTACTTGTAATCGTACTACTCGTCTGCATGGCGTTAGTACTGTTAATTCCCGGTCCAATTGGTGAAATTTCAAACGCAGTTTAAGGTTCAAATTAAAAAGGTGATCACGCGATTCGATCGTGTGGTCACCCTTTTCGTTAATAACAGTATTTAAAATCATTCTAGAACCAAACTAATCCTGCCGCTCCTTAAGCTTCCCCCGAAAATCAGACAACTGATGGTAGCCCTTGTGAAGCATGATATCTGTCAGTTCAGAATCCAAACGTGAAAAGATTTCATGGCCTTCCTTTAAAAGGGCCGTTCCGACCTCAACCACATCAGCACCACACAGGATTAACTCAAAGGCATCCTTTCCAGTACGAACGCCACCAGTTCCGATAATCTTGATTTCTGACTTCAAACGCTTTCTGAAAGCTCGTACATTAGCTAACGCCACGGGCTTGACGTATGAACCACCGATTCCGCCAAAACCACCCTTGGGGGAAATGACTGCTGATTCGGTGTCAGCGTCCACAATTAAGCCGTTACCAACACTGTTAATGGTGTTGATGTAGGTCAAGGGATACTGGTTCAAAATCTTACTTATGGCGTCGTATTGTTGTAGGTCAAAATACGGTGGTAACTTGAGGCCCAGTGGCTTGGTGTAAAAACTAAAAATGGCTTCCATGGCCGCGTGAACGGCCGCAAAATCGTAACCAATCTGAGGCTTGCCAATCACATTTGGACACGACAAGTTAAGCTCACAGAGACCAGTAAAGCTACTGTCTTGAATTTTTCTTAGAGCCGTGATGTTGTCACCAAGGGAGGTTCCCGAGATTGATAAATCGATTGGCTTATCAATCTGATTCTGTTCAATGTAATCAAGATAGTATGCCAGTCCCTTGTTTGGCAGTCCCATGGAATTGATACTGCCAAATTCTGTTTCAGCGTAGCGCGGCTTGGGATTTCCTTTACGTGGCTCTAACGTGGCACTCTTGGTCGTCACGCCACCAGCTTCGGATTTCAGGATTTGATTCATCTCTTCGGCGGTTTCGTCAAAGACTCCAGCGGCATTTAAAAAGGGATGGGCAAACGTTTCGTTACCGATCTGTGTTGCAATTGAAATGTGATCCATTGTAAATAACTCCTTTGGTATATAAAAAGTCACAACTACTAGTGGGCATTCAGAGAAGTTCCCATTTGTCATAGTTGCGACCGCGATTAGTTTAATTAGGATGGACAATCTTTTGGATTCTCTGAACCAATTAAAGATTGATTGTCATTATCATAACGACCCCCACCCTCAATTGTCAACTTAGAAAACCTGCCTAAAAAATAATTGACTTTCTACGTCAATTTAGTTAGAGTATTTATCAAATAAATCGAGACTACTTTAATTCAATCCAGAGAGATTGAAAAGTTAACTGGTCATGTCAAAAAGTGGGCGTGCTACGTTAATTTGTAGTAGGCCCTTTATTTATGCAATTCAACCAAGTGAAAATCTAGGAGGATCAAATGGCATATTCATACAAGCATGACTTAGTGACGGTCTCTGACATGGACGAGAAACAAGTTTTACATAAGATTAAATTGGCGCAACTCTTCAAAGAGGGCAAGTCGGTGCACCTAAACCGCCCCACCTACGCAATGAACCTCTTCTTTGAGAACAGTACCAGAACGCACACCAGCTTTGAGATGGCGGAACGCAGACTCGGAATCCAGGTCCTTCAGTTTAACGCCAACACTAGTTCAGTCACCAAGGGTGAGACCCTCTCCGACACCATCAAAACGCTTCAGGCGATTGGCGTTGACATCGCGGTGATTCGGCATCCCGAAAACGAGTACTACCGACAACTACTGGACGACAACCTGAAAATCAGCGTCGTTAACGGTGGTGACGGAAGCGGTCAACACCCGTCGCAATCACTGCTTGATATGATGACCATCTACCAGGAATTTGGCACCTTCAAGGATTTAAACGTCGGCATCATTGGCGATTTAAACCACTCCAGAGTGGCCCGTTCCAACATGGAACTTTTAACTAAACTCGGAGCGCACGTGTCGTTTGCGGGTCCCGACCAGTGGTACGACCCGCAATTTGAGGAGTACGGTAAGCATTTAACCGTTGACGAACTGGCCCACAAATCCGACATCGTGATGTTACTCAGGGTGCAAAAGGAACGCCTCGGAAAAGAACTGGCGAACTTTGACGCCACCAGTTACCACGAACAATTTGGCTTAACTAAGGAGCGCTACCAAACGATGAAGGATAACGCCATCATCATGCACCCCGCTCCCGTCAACCGGGGAATTGAGATTGATTCCGACCTCGTCGAAGCCGACAAGTCCCGAATCTTTAAACAGATGACGAATGGGATGTACATGCGCATGGCCATTTTGACCGACGTCCTCGTTAATAAGGGCATTGTGAATAAAGCAGATATTGAGGGAATTGACGAACGATGAAAATTTTAATTCAAAACGGGCAACTTTTTCAAAATCAAGCGCTCAAACGGTGTGATTTACTGTTAGATGATGGTGTTATTAAACAAATTAAACCTCAAATTGAGCCAACGCAAACCGACAGGGTCATTGACGCCATGAATAAGGTGGTACTGCCCGGTTTGGTGGACGTGCACGTTCACTTCAGAGACCCCGGTCAAACGGAAAAGGAAACCGTAAAAACCGGTAGTGAAGCGTCCGCTCACGGTGGTTACACGACCGTTTGTGCCATGCCAAACGTCATGCCCGTCCCCAATACTCCTGATAAACTAAAATCAATGATTGAACATAACCTGCAACAGGGCGTTGTCAACGTGAAACAGTTCGCCCCCGTCACTTACAACGAACGTGGTGACCAACTCGTAAACTTTGCCGAGATGAAACAGGCTGGAGCCGTGGCCTTCAGTAACGATGGGATTGGGATTCAGAGCGCCCAGACCATGTACAAGGCCATGAAAAAGATCGCTCAAACTGGATTGCCTCTGGCTGCCCACGTCGAAGACCGCTCGTTAATGAACGGCGGCGTCATTAATGAAGGATTAGCAGCTCAAAAACTTGGCCTAAAGGGCGTTCCTGAAGTGACGGAAACCAGCCAACTAGCTCGCGACCTCGAACTAGCACGCGCTAGTGGCATTCATTACCACGTCTGTCACGTCTCAACAGCGCGCAGTGTGGAACTGATTCGACGAGCTAAAGCGGATGACGTCAACGTCACCGCCGAGGTCTCTCCCCATCACCTGCTATTAGACGATTCCATGATTACCAGTGACGACCCCATGTACAAGATGAATCCGCCACTGAGAACCAAAAAAGACCGGCAAGCGTTACTAGATGGATTGCTTGACGGAACCATCGACATGATTGCGACCGACCACGCTCCCCACACTGTCTCTGATAAGGGGCATTCCTTTAACGATGCGGCTTTCGGGATCACCGGCATCGAAACGGCCTTTCCACTACTGTACACCAGACTGGTTGAAACCGGTCAGGTGACTTTGAGTCAACTATTAGAATGGATGAGTGGCAAGCCAACCGCCTCCTTCAATCTCTCAAAAGAAAACCAAATCAAGGTTGGCAATCACGCCAATTTCTCAGTCTGGAATCTCGATGCCCCGCACCAAATTACAACCAAAAACATGAAATCAAAGGGAATTAATTCGCCGTTTATTGGCAAGCAAGTCGATGCACAAAACCTTATGACCTTTGTTAACGGCCAAATCGTTTATCACTCATAATTAAAAAAATGCTTTACGTAATTAAATACGTAAAGCATTTTTACTATTGCTAGTTTAAATTAAGTCTTCAACAATGGCAGCGTTGAACTGATCCAAATCATCCGGAGTTCGACTCGTAATCAAGTGATGATCCTTTACAACCGGTTCATCTTTCACAATGGCACCAGCGTAGTAAATATCAGTTTGAACCGTCTTATAAGCGGTCATCGTGCGACCTTTAACCAGTCCCGTCTGCATGAACAATTGGGGACCATGGCAGATCGCAAACGTTGGCTTGTCAGCTAACAAGAAACTTCTCGCAAATTTAACAAACCGTGGGTCACCCCGCAGTTGATCTGGTGAAAAGCCACCGGGAACTAGCAAAGCATCAAAGCTTTCCGGCATAACATCGGCAATTCCAGCGTCAACCTTGGTCTTGTGTCCGTGTTTACCAGTGATCTCTTCGCCAGCCTTCTTATCGATGATCGTAATATCGTGACCAGCTTTTTTCAATGCTTCGACTGGTGAAGTCAATTCAACATCTTCAACGTCATTAGTTACAAGTACAGCTACTTTAGCCATTTCTTATCACTTCCTTACCTATAATTTTACATGGAATGAAATTTCAGGGAAAATATTTTGCTTAACAATTTATCACAATTTTAGAACCAATGAAACTTAACGGAAATTTGATTTACACTTCTCACGGAAAGCCGCTATAATTAACGTAACTACATTTTCCAGAATTCGAGGGTATTTTATGAACAAGTCCAAACATGACGTCAACCTAGTTTGCGTGACGGTCGCATCCTGCATCATCTTCGTCTTAGTGATCCTGATAGGATGTCTGTTAGTCTCAACTCATCACGCCAAGGCTAAAAACCAACAACTTATGACTAAGATTAGGACAACCCGGCAGGAAACCAATACGTTAAACGCCAAAAAGACCACGCAAAAAGTTCAAAAGCAGCACCAGACCGGAGTCGACATCACATCCATTCAGAAAAATAACGACCAGGTCTACCAAAAGGCCATGAAGATGGCATACATGGCCAAATCAAGCAAACAGCGTCAAGCCGTTAGTAAGCAGTTTAAAAAGGATCGTTTCGATCCAGCCTTTACTAAAACGGTTCTAAGTACCAAGGGACACAATAAAAAATACCTAAACCAAAAGATTGAGGACGTCTCCGTCAACAACGCTCGTTACGACAGCCAGTCTCAATCCTACAACTCGATGATCACCATTACCTTTGCCTCAAGGAAGAATAAGAAGCCAAACGTCTTGAATTACGTCGTTAACTACAACGTTAAGAAACGAAAGACGACCCTCGTTGGGACTTCATGGACCAGCACGTTCGTGGCGTTAGGAGGTCAAGAAATCAATGGCTAAAAACAACAAATTTCACCTCAATAAAAACGTCAGTGTTCTAGCAATCATGTTCGTAATCATTGTCGTCTTGCTCCTCGCCATCTTCACCCTGATGATTCATAATGACACCATTAACACCCAGGTTAAAACTAATCAGGCCACTCTTTCTGCCGAGCAGAAGACGTACAACCAACGGTTTAACTCCCTAAACAAGCGTTATAAGAATCGCCTTTTAAACACCGATAATCAAAAGGCCGGAAGTATTCTGCAAAACCAACACATGGCTGACACGACCTACAAGAACCTAAACGAATTCTTCCAGATTTTCTATACCTACAACAACGACGATCAATTTCTGGCACGGCCCCAAGTCCTAAGGGAAGCTGGACTCATTGGACCAAATTATGCCAGCAACCAAAGAGTCTTTGGTAAACAGGGAAACAAGCAAACCAAGGATAAGGTCAAAAGCATGGGCGTCAAGAGTAAAATGGTCGGGCTACAGATGTACGACAATCCCAACAGTCCCGAAACGATTAAAAAGATTCGCGTCATCGTCACGTACGCAACCAAGTACAACCAAAATGGCGGTGACAACGTCGACAAGCTTGGCGACGTGCTGTACAACACCAAGACCAACCAAGTCTTAAGCTATCAGCCAATTGTAACCGTGGGCCACTCATTAGTGACGAAGTGGGACCAATGAAAATAGCCTTCAGGAAATTCCTGAAGGCTATTTTTTTAAACTAATTTAACTTAATATTTTAATTTTGTTTTTTCCTCAATACTAATGGTATTAATATAAAAAATGGAATTAAATACATACTACTTAAGAAAAAAATATTATTAATGGGCAACTTTAGAAATGGGCTAATAAAGATTTGTGAAATTCCTACCCCAATATAAGACATCAAACCCACTATTCCATATCCATTATTTCTTGACGTAGGATTCTTTATTTTTGCCATTAGTGAATAATATATTCTAAATATCGACCCATATAAATATCCAAACAAAATGCCGCTAAGATACGACAATATACTTAGATTACTGTAGGAAATAATTGCCATACTAATAATCATCCCTAAAGCAATAATAGTTAACGATTCCCAACTCGAATTAAAAAAGTGTGACCCTTGAGCGATGGAATAAAAAAGCCAAAACAGGAAATAGTAAATACCAACGGATAAATGAAGATGGCTAAAATAAATCGGAAGATAACTTATTATGGTCCCATAAGAGATAGCAATGGCAGTTAGAAACAAAAGTAGAACGGATAACTTTAAAGACATAAATTTAAATGGGACATTATTCGTATGAGTATTATCAGTGATAGTTGTTTGCTTATTAGATATCACCTTTATAACAAGTATTAATAAAAGGATTGCCAAAGCAAGCCAACTAAAAAGTAAAAGTTTAACAGACGACTTATATAATAATTCCGCAATCATTGGGCCAGTTGCTGATGATACAGCAGTGGTTATATTATATAAACCGATATTTTTCCCATTTGTTTTAACATTTTGCGTTTTTGTCAAAAGGTTTAATAATATCGGAGGAATTAATCCAATTCCTATTCCCAATAGTATAGATCCCACATAATAGAATAAGAAATTTTTAAAGAAAAGTAAGAAAATAACATATGTTGCACAAAATGATATGGTTCCAAATAAAAGTCTTAACTTTATTTTCCCTACCGAATGCCATACAGAAAGTCTTACAATTAAGACACTTATTGTAAAAACAAGCAGTATCTTACCAACATCTGAATAAGATTTTGTTAATGAAAAAACAAATATGGGTAACAAAGTGGTCAACATCATAAAGAGTAAATCAACTAAAAAGTTTGAACACAATAAAATTTTATTCATGTTAATTCTCCATTAGTTAAACTTAATATGTTTTCATTAATAGGCTCATAATATAAATTGAAATAAGTATACCGCATTGTTTAAAAGTGTAAGCAACCTAAGTCCACATAATTTAATTTAGACATAATAAAGCCCCACAAGTTGGACGATAAATTCAACTTGTGAGGCTTTTATACTTTCAGGAAATTCCTGAAGGCTATTTTTTTGAACTAATTTACTTTAATTAAACAAATTTTTCAAACTTCTCGTATTTAACCATGATACCGAGTTATTTGACCCGATGTTTTAAATCATGAAGTGCCAAAGCCATTGCTGAAGCAATAAAGCCAAGACCGATTAACTCGAGAATTAACGAGTCGTTCTCACCAGTTTGTGGCAAGTTCTTGGAATTCTGCTTAGCATTCTTTTCTGAAGAATTGAAAGCCTGGTGAATGGCTTGCGTACTTTGCGGTTCGACTACTTGACTACCGTTCTGCTTCGTTGAAGCTTCTGGTGTACCGGTCTGACTGCCATTATTTGGAACTACCGCAGATCCACCATTGTTAGTTGGTTGACCTGGCATGACAGAATTGCCACTTGGTTGATTTGGAGTTACCGAACTGCCACCATTACCGTTTCCACCGTTATGACTTGGTGTAATCGGGTTAGTGCCGTTACCACCATTGTTGCTTGGGTGGTTCGGGGTTGGTGCATTCTTAGCCAAAACCGTGACCGTTACTACCAATGTGTCCCCGTTTGAAGCGGTAATGATAACTTTGTATTGACCAGGAACTTGGTTATTAACTTTCGAGGTGTCAATGCTTGTGATCGTTGCTTCCGTACCATCAGCGTTAGTTGCTCTAGCACCGTAGGCAGCGGCATTGGTAGGAACTAGATCACCAACGTGAATGGTAATTCCGTGACCTTCAAGACTCGTCTTATCCGCTAAGACGGTCACCGTTACTACTAGTTTCTTGCCATTTGATGAAGTAATGGTGACTGGATATTGACCCGGCACCTTATTATTAACCTTGGAAGTATCGACGTTAGTGATACTTGCTTCTGTACCGTCTGTGTTAGTGGAACTGGCACCATAAGCTTGTGGGTCAGTTGGGACCTGGTCGCCAACGTAAATGGTTAATCCGTGTCCCACTAACGTTGCTTCGTCATGGAGCACTGTAACCGTGACACCCAGTTTTTCACCGTTGTTGGCAGTAATCGTTACTGGATAAACGCCAGGAACTTCATTGTTTACTTTAGATACGTCAATGTTTGTAATCTGGGCTGGATTGCCGTCGTAATCAGTTGCTTGAGCACCGTAAGCTGCTGGGTTGGTTGGAACTTTTTGACCAACGTAAATCTTGATGTTGTTAGCACTTAAGCGCGTGTGATTCTTCAAGACAGTGACGGTCACGGTGATACTTTCACCGTTATCTGAAGTAATGGTGACCGGGTAATCACCAGGAACTTGGTTATTAACCTTCGAAACGTCAATCTTGGTAATTTTGGCGGGTTTCCCATTCTTGTAGGTTGCTTTAGCACCATATGCACTTGGCCACGTTGGAACCTGTCTCCCAATTCTGATGCTGGTTCCATGAGCGGCAATGCTAATCCGACTCTTAACGACCGTGACGGTGACACCTAGTGTCTCACCATTGTCAGCGTGAATCCAAACTGGATAAACGCCAGGAACCTCATTGTTTACCTTCGACACATCAATCTTAGTGATTTTAGCCGGATTGCCATCATAATCAGTTGCCTTAGCGTCATAAGCAGCTGGGTCGGTTGGAACCTGGTCGCCAGTATAGATGGTCAGGTTATGCGCACTTAAACTCGTGTGGTTAAAGAGCACGTGAACGTAGACCGTCTTGGTTAAACCGTTTGACGCACTGATAACAACCGGATAATCTCCCGCTTTAGTGTTATTGACTTTGGAAGTGTCAATCCCAGTAATTGCTGCTGGACTGCCATCTGGGTTCAGAGCGGTCGCACCATAGGATTTAGCGTCGTCTGGAACGGCTTGCCCAATTCGAATACTGATATCGTGACCGGTAACCGCATCAGCGGGAATGGGAACAACGGTGACGGTTCTATTGAGTTGCGGACCATTAGGATCACTAGTACCCATTATTATGACGTGATAAGTCCCTGGCTTGTTGGCATCTACACCACCATAGACACCCCAAATGGCCATGCTAGGCCATGTTGGGTTTCCCATAATTGCGTCATAACTATCTGGATCGGAAAAATCAATATTAGTTGGATTTCCTTGATAGACGACAAGATTATTAGCGGTAAAATTAACCACTTGGACAATTCCAGTGGTCCAAACACTTCCATCAGAAAGGGTGAAACCATATTTGTATGTTCCAGGAACCTCATTATTAACATCTGAAACATCGATGGAAGTAACCGTTAATGGAGTGCCATTTACACTAGCAGTAATACTGTAGTCAGCGGGATCAGTCGGAACTGGCTGGCCTTTCATAACATCAATGGCACCCGCCGTTATGTTATAAACCTTGTCACTTAACTGAACGTTTTTAGTCGTTTGTTTTGCTTGTTGATTAATTACCACCGGTTGGTTAGTCTGAACGTTATTAGTGGTTTTCGGTGCTTGCTTTTCTGGAGCAACTACTTGTTTATTAAAATTGGCACCTTGATTATCAGTTTTTTGACTAGCTTGATTAGCGGGTGCTGGGGCAGTCTTTTGGTCAGTTGCGTTTTGTTGGCCGTTATTTGGCTCTGGTTGAGTCGATTGATTTTTGCTTTGCGCATTGTTCTGACTAGCAGTGGCTTGGTTGTTAGTCGGTTGTGAATTTGTTTGAGCTGCTCTTTCGGTTTGACCGTTACCATTCTTCGATGACGATTGGTCCACCTGCGCAGTGTTAGTCGTCGGTTTAGATGAATCAGTTTGTCCTGGTTGAGCACTGACCATTGGAGCTATCCCAGTGGTCTGATTAGTATTAGCTTGAGCCGCATTATCCTGCGTTTGAGTTATGGCTGGATTCGACTTACTTTGATTTTCTGGTTGCGATTGAGCAGACGTCGTGACTAGGTCACCCTTTACTGGTTGACTGGACGCTGCTTTTTTAATAATTTGTATATTGTGATTATTATTATTAGATTGACCGTTGGTATCAGCGCTTGCGCCAACCGTCAATCCTCCGACGGTAGCGACGGTCACAATGGCTGCGACCATCCACCGCTTTCCGGCTTTATACATCTTGTAATGTTTCTTGGTATTGTTCTGCATAAGGTTTCCCCTCTCGTTCTAAAATACATCTTGTGAATTATCAGAATATATAGTAAAACTGCTGTTTATATATTCACAATCAACATTGTAAACATGATGATGTCGGCATTCAACCCTTTAATATGTTTCACAATATCTGTAAAATGTACTAGCAAAGAGGGGTTATAAAATAATAATTACTACGTAAAAACAGCGTGCAAAATCTAGTGACCCATGAGTTTTATCGAATTTCCGATATTTAAATTTTCTCTTACGAATGGTTAGTCAATTTATCATTGATTTACCGGTGATTATAGCTAATCTTGTCAAAAAACATTTCTTATTTAATTGATTGATTAAAATAACATGAACCTTATCCAATCGTTCACAATTTATCTACTGTCAATTCTTTTTTTGACCGATTTTGGGGGAGTAAAATTCACAAAAATATTTTCAAAATTTTTTTATTCCCGCACCAAATTAATTTTAAAAGTTTTATTAAACCCGGCTTTTGTTAAATAGCTTTCCATAAATTAGCCACAAAAAAATGGTCAACATCCATTTCATAGATGTCGACCATTCAATTTAAAGCTTATTTGGTTTCTTTTTTATCTTTAAACCATTTCCCTAATCCAAAGATACCAAGAATTGAAAGTAACATAATTCCAATAACACTTAGGAAACTGTTATCTTCTTGACCAGTTTGTGGCAACTCACCCTTCTTATTAGTGTTGGTTGCATTTTCCTTAGCTTCATTAGTCCCATGTTTTTGTGACTTAACATGGGTATTACTTTCTGAAGTAGAGGATTCTGGGGCGGTTGTTTCTGAAGAATTCGAGTTGTTCTTATTTGAACTTCCATTACTTTCAGGAACCGCATTGCCATTGTGATCATTTGGTGTCATTGTACCATTTCCACCATTGTTGTTTGGTGTGTTTGGTTCAACGTTGTTCCCACTTTCACCATTGTTTCCATTAGTTGGATTCTCTGGTTCCGTTGGGTTTCCACCATTGTGGTCCTCCGGATGATTTGGCGTTGGGCTAGTTTCACCTGTCTGTTCCTTAGAATAGATAACTTTTTCTGTTCCCATCTCATCTGGACCGATGGTTCCATTGACGACCGCTTGATCGGGAGTCATGTCGGTAACACTTGGTGATTTAACACTATAAGTATTGTCATCACTCGTCCAATCGTTCCATGTGACTTCACCAGTTACCAAATCTTTGGTTCCAGTTCGAGTGAAGTGAGCCGTAATCGTCTTTGATGGTGCTACTTGGTTACCATTTTGATCAACATAATGAATGGTAACCTGACCAGTTGTCTGATCTGTTACTGCTTGGGTATTATGCGTGTAAACAACATTTACTGAATCATACTCATTTGGAGTAATAGTTCCGCTAACTGAGTCCTTATCAGGAGTCATGTTAGCAATTTCTGGTGAGGCAACGTTGTAAGTATCACTTCCATCGCTCATCCATGGTCCCCAGGTAAGTTCACCCGTTGCAAAGTCCTTCGTCCCATTTCGAGTGAATTTAACGGAAATAGTCTTTGAAGGTGCCACTTGGTTACCATTTTGATCAACATAGTGAATGGTTCTTTGACCAATTGCATTACCAGTTACTGAAGCCGTGTCATGGGTGTAGTAAACATTAATTGTATTATTTTCCCCACGAACAACGTTTCCAATAACTTGATATTTATCGGGTACCATGTTGTAAACCTTAGGTGAATCAACATTGTAATGAGCATCATCACTCGTCCAATCATTCCAAGTAACATCATTCGTTACTAAATTCTTAGTCCCAGTCCGGGTGAAATGACCAGTAATAACCTTTGATGGTGCCACTTGATTACCACCAGTTTTGTCAATGTAATTGATGGTTGTTTGACCAGTAGCTTGCTCACTTACTTCCGTAGTGTCGTCAGCATAAGTAATATTTATTTCACTGTTATCATTTGGGTTAATCGTTCCGATAACTGATTTCTGACTAGGAGTTCTGTTAGGAACATTTGGCGATGTCACGTCGTAAGTGTTGTCAGTACTTGTCCAATCGTTCCAAGTAACTTTACCAGTTACCAAATTCTTAGTTCCAGTCCGAGTAAAGTGGGCAGTAACTGTATTCGATGGGGCAACCTGATTGCCATTTTGATCAACATAGTTAATGGTTACTTGCCCAGTGGCTTCATCCTTTAAATCTTCAGTATTATCAGTGTAAACCACTTTTGTTGAACCATTTTCGTCAGGATTGATGGTTCCACTGACTGAATCCTGACTAGGAGTTCTGTTAGGAACACTTGGTGATGGAATGTCATAAGTGTTATCGGTACTTGTCCACTTATCCCAGCTAATAACCTTATTTGTCAATGGATCTCTTTGACCAGTCCGGGTGAAGTGCGCGGTGATGACCTTATCTGGTTGGAGGGTATTACCATTTTGATCAACGTAATGAATGGTAAATGTTCCAGTGGTTGAGTCTGTAACTTCTTGACTAAGAACGACTGTGACACTCACCGTCTTATAACTCGTCAATCCTTTCGAATTGGTTGTCTTATAAGTCACGTTATAGACACCAGCCTGCTTGTTAGCAATGGCTTCTCTTAAAGCGGCATCATCGGAGATTTCAACTTTATCGCTGGTTCCGTCTTGAACATCACTTGAACTTACACCATCTAACAGGTAACTGTCCAAATTATCAATGTTGAAGGTGTCAGCATTTAATGACTTATCACTGGCCGTGATGGATGGGAAGAAACCTTGTTGGTCATTAGTTTGGTAAACAAAACCCATGGGAATACTATTATTTCTCGAAGTTCCCTGATCATCATGATAACCAAAGTTAACGGAATATCTGCCACCAGTATTTGGAGCAATAAAATTACCAGTAAACTGTAAGTATTGAATGGTTACCCCATCTGGGAAAGTAATCGATAATCTAGCATGGTTCGCATCAATTTGGTCAACTTGAACCTGAACGCCAGGCAAAACCTGTCTTAACTGATCTAACGTAATCCACTGACCAGCATACTGTCCGGCCCATCCAGGTGTATAAGGAGTTCCTGCCTTAGGAATTCCAAACCGAAGTCCGTTTAAATCAAACGAAGCCCCGTCACCCTGAATGTCAACGGTCCAGGTTCTGCCAGTTAGGTTATTTAGATTAGGGTCTGGATCTTGATTGGGATAAAGGATATTAGTAAAGCTAGGTTGATCACCCTTGGCTGGATCATAGATTGCATCACCATAAGTAGGAACTGAAATCGGATTATTAGCAGTAGGTCCATCATAATTTGGACCAACACCAGCAAATCCAACTCCACCTATTCCTGCTCCCAAGTTGGGTGCCTGAACACGGTCAGGTGATGGTTGATTATTATTAGAAGCAACGTATCCATAGTAAAATTTGTTTATCAAATAAGTGGAATTACCCTGCTGAAACTCAGTTGAAAAGTTAACTCCAACTAGTGGAACAGTTGGGTCAGCTTGAAACGGAATGTTCAAAGTAAACGAGAACGAACCCGTTGTAAAAGCAATATTCTTATCGAAAATGTAATAAGCTTGACCCGTGTTAGGATCAAATTCTAAGTGACCATATTCCGATCCACCAGTCATTGTAATTTTATTCCAATCAATAACCTTTTTCATCATGACATCACTACCCGGATCAGTACTGTTGGCAATGTTAAAGACGATTCTGTCACCAGCATTGATGGTAGCGTCAGCATCGGTAATATTAATGTCGGTTCGAACTGACATACTCCCAAACTGGTTAAAGTTAGTATTGTCCGGAGATGCGTCACTTGTGATGTTGATACCTTTTGGTAACGTACTACTGTCACTAGTGGTATCAGCATTCATTTGTTGATTACTTCTTACAACATCAGGATTAGGCTGATTGGCCCTTTTGGCGTCATCATTTTTAGCCTGCTTAGTATCATCTGGTTTGGCTTGGGTATCAGTTCCTTGATCCTTCTGATTATCAGTTTTTGTCTGATCAGTTTGTGAATCGGATTTAGCTGTTGCATCATTTTGGTTTGATGAATCCTGGGTCTGATTTTGATTATCAGAAGTATCACTTGGTTGGTTCTCAGTCTGCTTCTTTACATCACTGGACTGGTCAGTCTTCGATTGATCAGTTTTACTATCTTGTGATGATTGCTCAGTTTTCTGGTCCTGAGGTGCTTGATTAGAATTATTCGTGGATGATTGTGATTCTTGTTTACTATCATCCTGTTTCGACTGGTCATTTTGCGTCTGAGTTTGTGAATCAGTCGCTGGTTGAGTTGCTTGATCCGCCTGCTTTTGCGAATCAGCTGTTTGACTCTGGTTATCCTTTGTCTGACCATCTGTTGCACTGACAGCTTGGTCTGAACTACTTGGGTTCGCATCATTTTGACTAGATGACGTAGTACCCGGTTGCGTCGCCGTACTCGTCTGGTCTGCTTTTTGTTCAGACGGAACGGCTCCTGCATTGGCCTGCGTTGAAGTGGTGTCAGCACTTGCCCCAAGCGTCATTCCACCGATTGTAAAAGTGGTGACAAGGGCAGCAACCATCCAACGTTTCCCAGACTTATACATCTTAAAACGTTTCTTTGAATCCCTAAACATAAATAAACACTCCTTAGTACCCTGGCGGTTACAAAATAATAAATCACAAACTATACTTATTATTCATTATTACGGAGACTCATTATACATAAAAAATACGATAACTCAATCATCTTGTTTAGCAAACTCGTCAATTAGTTAGGTAATTTCAGTTGTGAATTTTTAAGCCTAAATCTCACTATGCTAGTGCCGACACGTTTTCAGCAATTTATTCATTTCTTAATAAATTGCTGAATTTTTTAATTATTAAAAATATATAAAAAAGGCTAACACCCAAAATGGATATTAGCCTTTAAACTTATTAATCTCGCTTAATCTTTAAATCACAAACTGACTTACTTGGTTTCTTTTCGGTCTTTAAACCATTTTCCTAAGCCAAAGAAGCTGAGAAGTGACAGAAGCATGGTTCCGATCAGGCTTAAGAAGCTATCAGAACTTTGACCAGTTTGTGGTAACGTCGTCTTCTTTTCAGACTTTTTAGCTGGCTTAGCTGCTGGAGCTTGCTTTGCTTTGGGCTTAGCTGGTTGAGCCGGTGCTTTAGCAGGAGTTTGTGGGGCCTGCTTTGCCTTCGGAGTTTCCGGTTGTGCGGCCGGAACTTCCTTTGGTGCACTTGGCTTAGTTGGTTCCGGTTGTGCTGAAGGTTTCTCTGGTTTATTTGGAGCTACCGGAGTTGATGGTTCAGCATTCTTCACATAATGAATTGGGGTATCTTTTCCTAAATCATTGTGATCAATCGGATATGGTGTGCCAGGGACCAACTTGTTCCCGTTCTTATCAACTGGAGTGTATCCAGGAATGTCAGGGATAATTGGATTACCGGCATCACTTGGGTTGTTTGGATCATTTGGATAAACGATCGGGTGACTGCCCGGAACATCAGGAACTAAGTGACCTAAGGCGTAGTAAACGACCGTTACTTCGGAGTCGTTAGAATCAGCGTTAACCGTTGCTTGTCCAACTGAAGCAGTGTTGGTGTAGTAACCATTGATAACTGGCGAGTTAACCCCACTCAAGACGTCACTCTTAGTCGTCCATGCACTGTAAGTTACCTTACCAGTAACTTGATCAAACGTTGCCGTTCTAGTAAAGGTAGTTGATTGAACCACATCATCAGCTAACTTGTTACCATTCTTATCAACGTAGTGAATGGTTCTAGTAACGTTCTTAGTGAGATCAGTCTTACTAGTTCCGTCAGGATACTTTGGTCCAGTTGGGTTGTTTGGATCCACTGGTTGACCTGGAGTTCCTGGATTGTCTGGCGTAACTTCCTTAGTCTTGTGTTTGAGCACAACCGTAAAGGTTGGGCCATCAGTATTAAAGGTAAAGCCATCCGCAGGGTATCCGTCGGATACTAATTCATATCCTTGCGCTTCTAGTTTAGCGATTTCATCTTTCGTACTGTAATCGGCCTTGCTACCAAACTTACCGTTAACGGTATCACTAGTGATAAGGGCATTACCTTTATCCTGATCCACGTAATTAATGTGAACGACTTCATCGTTAGCGTTGTAGGTAACCGTGACACTTGAATCTGGTGTGTCGGCCGTTGCAGTTTCAGAACCAACACTTGCCTTATCAGGTGTGTATCCCGTAATGGTTGGGGAAACAATTGAACCGAAGACAGCGTTCGTTGACGTCCAGTTACTGTAAGTTACCTTACCCGTTACTTCATCAAAGGTGGCCGTTCTGTTGAACGTAACCGTTTCAATGCGATCATCTGAAGCCTTGCTACCATCAGCGTAAACGTAGTGCACCGTTCTGGTAATGGTCTTAGTCAAGTCGGTCTTGCTAGTACCATCTGGATACTTCGGTCCCGTTGGGTTGTTAGGATCCACTGGTTGACCTGGGTTTCCTGGGTTATCTGGCGTAACTTCCTTGGTCTTGTGTTTCAAAACAACCTTGAAGGTTGGGTTATCAGTATTGAAGGTGTAACCATCACCTGGGAAGCCATCGGATACTAATTCGTATCCTTGGGCTTCTAGTTTAGCGATTTCGTCCTTCGTACTGTAATCCGACTTAGAACCGAACTTCCCGTTCAAGCCATCAGTATGAATAACCTTGTTACCATTGTCTTGATCGATGTACTCAACTTGAGCCTTTTCATCGTTGGCGTTGTAGGTAACCGTAACAGATCCGTCCGGTGTGTCAGCAGTGGCAGTTTCGGAACCAACACTTGCCTTATCTGGGGTGTATCCCGTAATTTCAGGAGAATCAATTGAGCTAAAGACCGCATTCTTAGTAGTCCAGTCGCCGTAACTGATAATCTTGCCGGTTACTTGATCAAAGGTTGCAGTTCGAGTGTAGGTAACTGTCTCAACTTGATCGTCAGCAGCTTTACTACCATCAGCGTAAACGTAGTGGATGGTTCTTGTAATGTTCTTAGTCAGATCATTTACACTAGTTCCATCTGGGTACTTCGGTCCAGTTGGATTATTTGGATCAACTGGTTGTCCCGGTTGACCAGGGTTATCCGGTGTAACCGTCTTCATCTTGTGTTTCAAAACAACGGTAAAGGTTGGATTGTCAGTGTTGAAAGTAAAGCCATCCGCAGGGTATCCGTCGGATACTAGCTCGTAGCCCTGAGCTTCTAGTTTAGCAATTTCGTCCTTCGTAGTGTAACCAGACTTACTACCAAACTTACCAGTTAAAGCATCGCTATAAATAAGCTTGTTACCTTCGTCTTGGTCGACGTAGTTAACTTGTGCTTTTTCTTCGTTAGCGTTGTAAGTAACGGTAACACTTCCGTCAGGTGTATCAGCGGTGGCAGTTTCAGAACTAACACTAGCTTTATCAGGGGTGTAGCCCGTAATGGCTGGTGAATCAATTGAGCTAAAGACCGCATTCTTAGTAGTCCAGTCGCCGTAGCTGATAATCTTGCCAGTAACTTGGTCGAAAGTTGCCGTTCTTGTAAACGTAACCGTTTCAACTTTGTCATCGGAAGCTTTGCTGCCATCAGCATAGACGTAGTGAATCGTTCTGGTAATGTTCTTAGTCAGGTCATTTACACCAGTTCCATTAGGATAATGAGGTCCATCTGGATTATTTGGATCCACTGGTTGTCCTGGGTTGCCAGGGTTGTCCGGCGTAACCGTCTTGGTCTTATGCTTAAAGATAACTTTGAAAGTTGGGTTGTCGGTATTAAATTCATACCCATTTGGATAACCGTCAGTGACTAATTCGTAACCTTGAGCTTCTAGTTTAGCGATTTCATCTTTCGTACTGTAGCCTGACTTAGAACCAAATTTACCAGTTAAGTTATCAGTCGTGATAACCCGGTTGTTGTCATCTTGATCAATGTACTGAACGTGAGCCTGTTCATCGTTAGCAGTGTAGGTAACCGTATCAGTTGAATTCTCTGAATTAGGGGAAGTGGTGAGTGAACCAACCGTTGCTTTATCAGGAGTGTATCCTGTAATTTCAGGAGAATTAATTGCACCAAAGACGGCATTCTTAGTAGTCCAGTCGCCGTAACTGATGATCTTACCAGTAACCTGGTCAAAGGTTGCCGTTCGAGTGTAGGTAACCGTCTCAACTTGATCGTTAGCGGCTTTACTACCGTCAGCGTAAACGTAATGAACCGTTCTGGTAATGTTCTTAGTCAGATCATTTACACCAGTTCCATCTGGGTATTTTGGTCCAGTTGGATTATTTGGATCAACTGGTTGTCCCGGTTGACCAGGGTTATCCGGTGTAACCGTCTTGGTCTTATGTTTAAAGATAACTTTGAAAGTTGGGTTGTCGGTATTAAATTCATACCCATTTGGATAACCGTCAGTGACTAACTCGTAACCCTGACTTTCTAAATCAGCAATTTCAGCTTTAGTAGAGTAATCCGACTTAGAACCAAACTTACCGTTTAAGCTATCAGTTTTAATAACTCGGTTGCCGTCGTCTTGGTCAATGTATTGAACACGAGCCTGTTCTTCATTGGCATTGTAGGTAACGGTTACAGATCCGTCTGGCGTGTCGGCTGTGGCAGTTTCGGAACCAACACTTGCTTTATCTGGAGTGTAGCCCGTGATTGCTGGAGAATCAATTGAGCTAAAGACAGCGTTCGTTGAAGTCCAGGCACTGTACGTTAACTTGCCAGTTACTTCGTCAAAGGTGGCCGTTCTGGTGAAAGTAACGGTTTCTACTTGATCATCAGCGGCTTTACTACCATCAGCGTAAACATAGTGAACGGTTCTTGTAATGTTCTTAGTCAAGTCATTTACGCCAGTTCCATCAGGATACTTTGGTCCAGTTGGGTTATTTGGATCAACTGGTTGACCTGGTTGTCCCGGATTATCTGGCGTAACCGTCTTCATCTTGTGTTTCAAAACAACGGTAAAGGTTGGATTGTCAGTGTTGAAAGTAAAGCCATCAGCAGGGTATCCGTCGGATACCAACTCGTAGCCCTTAGCTTCTAAAGTGGCAATTTCATTTTTGGTTGAGTAACCAGATTTACTACCAAACTTACCAGTTAAGTCATCAGTATGAAGAACGGCATCACCGTTATCTTCGTCAACATAGTTAACTACGGCTTTTTGTTCGTTTGCATTGTACGTAACGGTAACACTTCCGTCAGGTGTGTCAGCTGTGGCAGTTTCAGAACTAACACTAGTCTTATCAGGGGTGTAGCCCGTGATTGCTGGAGAATCAACTTGTCCAAAGACAGCGTTCGTTGAAGTCCAGTTACTGTAAGTTAACTTGCCAGTTACTTCGTCAAAGGTGGCCGTTCTGTTGAAAGTAACGGTTTCTACTTTGTCATCTGCGGCTTTACTACCATCAGCGTAAACGTAGTGAATAGTTCTCGTAATTGACTTGGTTAAGTTATCTTTACTAGTTCCATCAGGATATTTTGGTCCCGTTGGGTTATTTGGATCAATTGGTTCACCTGGGTTTCCTGGGTTGTCAGGGGTAACCGTCTTCATCTTGTGTTTAAAGATAACTTTGAAAGTTGGGTTGTCGGTATTAAATTCGTACCCATTTGGATAACCATCAGTGACTAATTCGTAACCTTGGGCCTCTAAGCTGGCAATTTCGTTCTTTGTACTGTAATCAGACTTAGAACCGAACTTACCGTTTAAATTGTCAGTTTTAATAACCCGGTTACCATCATCTTGGTCAATGTATTGAACGTGAGCCTGTTCATCGTTAGCAGTGTAGGTAACCGTATCAGTCGAGTCGGTTGAGTCGGCAGTAGTAGTTAGAGCACCAACGGTTGCCTTGTCAGGAGTGTATCCTGTAATTTCGGGCGAATCGATTGAATCGAAGACCGCGTTCTTAGTAGTCCAGTCGCCATAACTGATAATCTTGCCAGTAACCTGGTCGAAGGTTGCCGTTCGAGTGTAAGTAACCGTCTCAGTACGATCATCGGAGGCTTTACTACCGTCAGCGTAGACGTAGTGAACCGTTCTTGTAATGTTCTTAGTCAAGTCATTTACACCAGTTCCATCTGGGTACTTTGGTCCAGTTGGGTTATTTGGATCAACTGGTTGACCTGGTTGTCCCGGATTATCTGGCGTAACCGTCTTAGTCTTATGCTTCAAAACAACGGTAAAGGTTGGATTGTCAGTGTTGAAAGTAAAGCCATCAGCAGGGTATCCGTCGGATACCAACTCGTAGCCCTTAGCTTCTAAAGTGGCAATTTCATTTTTGGTTGAGTAACCAGATTTACTACCAAACTTACCAGTTAAGTCATCAGTATGAAGAATGGCATCACCGTTATCTTCGTCAACATAGTTAACTACGGCTTTTTGTTCGTTTGCATTGTACGTAACGGTAACATTTCCGTCAGGTGTATCAGCGGTGGCAGTTTCGGAACCAACGGTCGCCTGATCAGGGGTATAACCGGTAATGGCTGGTGAATCAACCGAACTAAAGACATCATTGTCAGATGTCCAAGCACCATAAGTTATCTCACCAGTTACTTCATCAAAGGTGGCGGTTCTGTTGAACGTAACCGT
>NZ_JBWXUZ010000019.1:0-279 GCF_059901295.1 Fructilactobacillus sp. X2R6C1 | reverse complement strand
CCCCGACACATTGCCCTTCGGGTCAATAAAAACTGCCGATTCGAGCTCTATAAAATAGGGAAGCAGACCTTCAAGCCCGACGACCGCCAGCGGTCGCGTGACGTTCGCCCCGCGAAATGTCTGGGTCTCGAAGCGAACGCCCGTCTGAAAATCGAAATACGGGTGAACGAGCCGCCCGTAGAGAAGCTGCAAATCAATGTCGTAGTCGGCTTTGAAAGCCGTGTTGCGCTCGCCTTCGCTCTTATACCAGAAGCGGTTTTTATCCGTGCCGTACCAGCC
>NZ_JBWXUZ010000018.1:0-280 GCF_059901295.1 Fructilactobacillus sp. X2R6C1 | reverse complement strand
CATCGTAGAAGTCCACGTCACCGACGCGTGTCTTGAAGATATGGCCGTAGTTGAAGGTCAGGTCGTTGAAGATCCGCCCGAGCTGCATGACGATGTAGCCGTGCTGCTCCAGGGTCTTGGTTTCCTGCTTCTTGAACTTCGCCTTCTGGTAACCCGGCAGCGTCAGCAGGTAGGAGCGCAGCGGGGCCACGATCACATCGAACATCTCGCCGTACTTGCCGCCGTGCTCCCACACCAGTTCTTCGATCACGTTCAGCTCGAAGTACTCCAGGTACTTCTC
>NZ_JBWXUZ010000017.1:0-284 GCF_059901295.1 Fructilactobacillus sp. X2R6C1 | reverse complement strand
AGCAAACTGCGATAGGCATAAGTTTGATAATGAAATCCTTGATAAGAATGAATTAAAGGAAGAGCTTCCTTCGGAAGCTGATTACTAAGATTGTCTAACATCTCAGAAACTAATTCATAGGTAGGAGTTTGACTAATTGAAGTAGCTAAAATTTCATTGGAAGCCTCATAAATGACAGCTGAAATATAATCCCATTTGTGAGTCGCTAATTTCACTTGCGTAATATCAGTATGAATTACGCGATAAGGAACTTTTTCGTTAAACTGCTGTTGTAAAATATTCGG
>NZ_JBWXUZ010000016.1:0-289 GCF_059901295.1 Fructilactobacillus sp. X2R6C1 | reverse complement strand
ACCAACACCGGCCGCCTGTGCGGTATGAGCGCCGACTACGCCAACTGGCTGCTCACCGGCGGTGCCGAGAACGTGTCCGGCAACCTGTATGCCACCTTCGACTTCAGCAACGACCTGCAGGCCTGGACCAACCTGGCGGTGTACCGCTCCGAAGCGATCTGGGGCACCAATCCGCCCAGCGTGTCGCTGATCGACGATGACAACGGCTACTACTGGGATGCCAACCGGAACCGTCCGATCCTGGGCGTGCGCCAGTTCACCCCGAACGAGGTGGGCGGCCTGGATACGC
>NZ_JBWXUZ010000015.1:0-289 GCF_059901295.1 Fructilactobacillus sp. X2R6C1 | reverse complement strand
CATTAATGGACCAGATCAGCAGCAAACAATGGGAGCATTTCAAAGTGTTAGTACAGTTTTAGAACCGGTTGGACAAGCTATGGGACTTTGGGTTTTATCGGCTATTCACAGTTATTCAATTGCTGGATATGTTAATGCGGGGACCTTTTTTGTTTCAGCAATGATTATCTGGGGCGGAAGAGAATTCATTAATTTTAATGTCCCAAAGGAACCTACCAAATTTTTAGCAGATGAAAAGGAACAAAACGTTTTTAAAATGACACAAATCATTTTACGCTCGGCATCAGGC
>NZ_JBWXUZ010000014.1:0-292 GCF_059901295.1 Fructilactobacillus sp. X2R6C1 | reverse complement strand
CAGCCGCCTAAGGTGGGACAGATGATTAGGGTGAAGTCGTAACAAGGTAGCCGTATCGGAAGGTGCGGCTGGATCACCTCCTTTCTAAGGATAATTACGAGAGCGCTTTTGTTTTGTTCAGTTTTGAATGAGTAATTCATTCAAATAGGAAAGACAAACATCACGATGTGATGGATTCTTTCTGCTTTGTTCCTTGAAAACTAGATAATAGATAGAAGGCAATTAATTTTTTTCAAAGCATCTGTAAGATCTTTTTTAACGGTTAAGTTAGAAAGGGCGCACGGTGGATGCC
>NZ_JBWXUZ010000013.1:0-293 GCF_059901295.1 Fructilactobacillus sp. X2R6C1 | reverse complement strand
AGCCTGGGAATCGTGACTACGGTGCCCTGACGGTCATCACTCAGTACCTTGAGAACGTGGAAATTGCGATTAACGTGTCGGCGCAATCGTTTATTCCGTCCCCAAAAGTGGATTCTTCAGTAGTCAAACTTACTCCAAAGCAAAAACGAAATGTGGTTGCCTACGATGAAAAAGCCTTCTTTGGATTTGCGCACGGTTGTTTTATGCACCGTCGCAAGACTTTATGGAATAATCTTCAGGGGATTTTTGGAAAACAACCAGCAGTTAAAGCGCAAATTAAAGCTGATTTGAAG
>NZ_JBWXUZ010000012.1:0-362 GCF_059901295.1 Fructilactobacillus sp. X2R6C1 | reverse complement strand
ACGGTTACGTTCAACAGAACCGCCACCTTTGATGAAGTAACTGGTGAGATAACTTATGGTGCTTGGACATCTGACAACGATGTCTTTAGTTCGGTTGATTCACCAGCCATTACGGGCTACACTCCTGATCAAGCGACCGTTGGTGCTTTAACTGCCACTACTGATACGAAAAATTCAGACGTTAAAGTCACATACACTGCTAACGATGAGCAAGCTCACGTTCAGTACATTGACCAAGATGATGGTAATAGGGTTATCAAGACTGACAATTTAAACGGTAAGTTTGGTTCTAAGTCTGATTACAGTACAAAGAACGAAATTGCCAGCTTAGAGGCCCAAGGTTACGAATTAGTCACTGATGG
>NZ_JBWXUZ010000011.1:0-374 GCF_059901295.1 Fructilactobacillus sp. X2R6C1 | reverse complement strand
TTATTTCTCGGTTAAAATTATAATTAAAATATAATTAATACAGAAAATAATATTATCTAGTTTTCAAAGAACAAAGTTGACACTTTCGTGTCAATGGAGAATAACGGGATCGAACCGTTGACCTCCTGCTTGCAAAGCAGGTGCTCTCCCAGCTGAGCTAATTCCCCAAAATATTCGATTGTCACTTACCAGTAACGATGGGTCTAAGTGGACTCGAACCACCGACCTCACGCTTATCAGGCGTGCGCTCTAAACCAGCTGAGCTATAGACCCAAAAGCGCGAACATTTATTTTAACGAGAGTAAAACTCTCAAAACTAAACAAGACTTCAATAATGTAAGGTTTCCGAATTTTTCCTTAGAAAGGAGGTGATC
>NZ_JBWXUZ010000010.1:0-433 GCF_059901295.1 Fructilactobacillus sp. X2R6C1 | reverse complement strand
TGCACCTAGTAGGAGTCGAACCTACAACCTTCTGATTCGTAGTCAGACACTCTATCCAATTGCGCTATAGGTGCATAATAATATGCCGAGGACCGGGATCGAACCGGTACGGTCATCACTGACCGCAGGATTTTAAGTCCTGTGCGTCTGCCAATTCCGCCACCCCGGCATTATAAATTGACATAAGCGGAAGACGGGATTCGAACCCGCGACCTCCACCATGGCAAGGTGGCGTTCTACCACTGAACTACTTCCGCATAAATGCCGACTAGAGGATTCGAACCTCCGACCCCCTGTTTACAAGACAGGTGCTCTGCCAACTGAGCTAAGTCGGCATACATGCTATTTATATAAATAATGAGCCGTGGCGGGTTCGAACCGCCGACCCTCTGATTAAAAGTCAGATGCTCTACCAACTGAGCTAACGGCTCAA